>NZ_CP014145.1:3074771-3382248 GCF_001542775.1 Microterricola viridarii | reverse complement strand
CGTTCGACGCGATGGCCTCGCTCGACAAGGTGCTTGAGTTCGCCGACAACAGCAATGAGATGGCCGCTCGCCTGCAGGTGCAGGGCATCGGTTTGTACTACCACAACCATCACATCGAGTTCGCGAAGTACGACGGGCGCTACCTGCTCGACATCATCGCCGACCGGGCGCCGCTGATGGGCCTCGAGGTCGACGTGCACTGGGTGCAGCGCGGCGGGCTCGACCCGGTGAAGACCCTCGCGAAGTACAACGAGCGCGTCGCCATGGTGCACCTCAAGGACTACCGCATCGGCCAGATTCCGGCCGAGGCGTTCGGGCTCCTGACCCAAGGCGACTTCCCCGGCTTCATGAACGCGTTCACCGGCGTCGTGCAGTTCGCCGAGGTGGGCGAGGGCAACCTCGACTTCACCGCCATCATCGAGCAGAGCCAGGCCATCGGCGCCCAGTACCTGCTCGTCGAGCAGGACGAGCAGTACGGCCGCACGCCGCTCGAGTGTCTGCAGACCTCCTACGACAATCTGGTGGCCCTCGGCTACGCGCACCTCTTCTAGGCGGCATCCGCTTCTCGGGGCAGCGCCAAAGACAGGACGAGAGCCGGGCGGAGCCGCCTGAGGGTGGTCACCCTGCTCTCGTCCTGTTTTTTTGCAGGGCGCCCGGGGTGGGTGGATGCGGCGCTAGGGCTGCGCTTGCGCGATCCGGCCGATCAGCTCGGTGGCGTGCCGCACGGCCACGTCAATCGGCGGGGCGCCGGCGCCGAGCTGTTGCTGCTGCTGCACGGCGAACCGCAGCACGCCGAGGGCCAGCGAGACGAGCATCCTGGCCTCGTCGACCAGGTCGGGCGTCTCGGCTTCCGACCGCCCGTTCGCGGCGAAGCGGGCGAGCACGAGGTCGATCAGGAGCTGCTCCTGGGCGGCGACCCACTCCATCCACTTGTCGCCGAGCTCCGGCGAGCCGCGGAACAACCGCATGCGCTCCTCGAGCCAGCTGCCCCCGTCTGCCCCGCCCAGCAGGGCGTTCGCCATGCGCTGGGCGAGCGAGCCCAGCACGTCGTCCGAGCTCTCGGCGAGGAAGGTCTCGGCATCGGCATCCGAGATCGCCGCCGGGATGAGCCCCTTGGCGAGCCCCTCTTTCGACCCGAAGTAGTTGAAGAAGGTGCGCGGCGAGACCATGCTCGCCGCGCAGATCATGTCGACGGTCACGTTGTCGTAGCCGTGCTCGAGCGCGAGGTCGATGGCGGCCTGCTCGATGGCCGCCCGCGTGGCCGCGCGTTTGCGGGCGCGCAGCCCCTCCGGGATGCCGGCCTGTGACTCACGGTTCTCGTCGGTCATGATTCCTTCTTAGCGCAGAGCCGGCCCGAACGAGCCGGCTCTGCCTCACTACTCGTAGCGCAGCGCGTCAATCGGGTTCTGCTTGGCCGCGCGCCGTGCCGGAAGCGTTCCGGCCAGGAACGCGATCAGCATGACGATGCCGATGATGGTGGCGATGGATGCCGGCGTGAACAGCATGATCGTCAGGCCGGGCAGCCCGGAGAGCACGGTGGCCGACAGCGCACTGCTGATGCCGGTGCCGACCGCGATCGCCACGACGGCGCCCAGGGCCGAGCCGAGGAAGCCGATGAAGATCGCCTCGAAGCTGAACAGGGCGAAGATCTTGCCCGCGCCCATGCCCATGGCCTTCATCAGGCCGATCTCGCGGGTGCGCTCCTGCACGCTCATCAGCAGGGTGTTGATGATGCCGAAGCCGGCCGCGATGAGGGCGATCACGGCGAAGGCGTTCAGCACGCCGATGATGCCGTTGATGACGTCCTGGATGGCGCCGATCTGGTCGGTGACGGTCATGCCCTGGAAGCCGAGGGCGGAGAGCTCGGACTTGATGGTCTCCATCTGCGAGACGTCGCTGCCGTCGACGAAGGCGACCGCCATGACGTAGCCGGAGCTGACGGCGGCGGGCATGCCCGTCGACTTCAGTGCGTCGAGCGCGTCGCGCAGCTCGGCGTTCAGGCCGGCGCCGCCGCCGAACAGCGAGTCGTTCTGCACACCCTGCACCGTCGCCTCGACGGTGTGCTGGGTGCCCGTGTAGTCGGTGATGGCGATCGTGACCGTCTCGCCGATGGCGGATTCCACGTCGTCGAAGCCGATGCCCTCGACGTAGCTGGCCGGCAGCAGGATCTGGTTCTGGCCCGACCCCGACTCCAGCTGCTTGCCAGCTGCGAGGTCGATCGTGGCGATGCCGGCCATCGGGTTGACGCTGAGCTGGTACTTGCCGTTGTCGCCGAACTCGATGTAGTCGGGCGAGAGCATCACGGTCGGCTGCACGTCGTCGATGCCGTCGACGGCTCTGATCGCGGTGATGTCGTCGGCGCTCAGCAGCGACATCCCCGACGCCGTTGACTTGGCGTCTGGGTCGTAGGGCGCCGGACCGTCGGTGGGGGCCGAGCTGTCGACGGCCGCCGCGACGGTGAGCATGTTGTCGCCGCCGATGGAGGAGATCTGGGCGTCGATGTAGCTGGAGACGCCGGCGCCGATGGCGCTCGTGATCGCCAGCGTGAACGCACCGATGAAGATCGCGATGACGGTGAGCAGCGTGCGCACCTTGTTGCGGAAGGTGTTGGAGACGGCGGATTTCAGAACGTCGAGGGGGTTCATGCGTTGGCTCCTGCTGCCGAGTCGGTGCCGGTCGGTGCGACGGATGCCGCGGCATCCGGAACCGCTTCGAGGCCGTCCTTGATATAGAACTGGCGGTCGCAGCGGGCGGCCAGCTCGTGGTCGTGGGTGACGATGATGAGCGTGATGCCCTGCGTCTTGTTCAGCTCGAACAGGATGTCCTCGACGACGGCGCCGGTGGCGGAGTCGAGGTTTCCAGTCGGCTCGTCGGCGAAGATCACCGAGGGGTTGTTGACGAGGGCGCGGGCGATGACGGCGCGCTGCTTCTGACCACCGGAGAGGTTCGTCGCCTTGTTCTTGGCCTTGTCGGCCAGTTCCATCTGCTCGAGCACGGCCATGCCGCGGGCCTTGCGCTCGCGCGCGCCGACGCCGGCGATCATCAGCGGCAGCGTGACGTTGTCGAGCACGCTCGAGTTCGGGGTGAGGAAGAACTGCTGGAACACGAAGCCGAAGTCCTTGTTGCGCAGCTTGTTCAGCGCGCGCGGCTTGAGCTTCTTCGCGTCGGTACCACCGACGCTGATCGTGCCGCGGTCGGGCTCGTCGAGCAGCGCGAGCAGGTGCATCAGGGTCGACTTGCCCGATCCGCTCTTGCCGACGATGGCCACCGACTCTCCCCTGCGCACGTCGAGGCTGACGCCCTTCAACGCATCGAAGCGGCCGTCGCCGTGGCCGTAGGACTTGCCAATGTCCTGGGCTTGCAGAATCAGTTCAGTCATGGCGCCACGCTACATGCAGAAGCTGAATATATGCAGTGGCTGCATGTATATCAGGCGGCGCAGAACTGCCGTTTGCTCAGCATTTGTGGTGCGGCACGTCCACCG
Organism: Microterricola viridarii; assembly: GCF_001542775.1. Classification (GTDB taxonomy): domain Bacteria; phylum Actinomycetota; class Actinomycetes; order Actinomycetales; family Microbacteriaceae; genus Microterricola; species Microterricola viridarii_A. The sequence goes on along the minus strand of NZ_CP014145.1, from coordinate 3,378,764 downwards.
AACCGCGCCGTGATCAAAGCACTACCCTGACGGGGTGAATGACTCGACAGTGACCAATCCTTTCAGCTATCTCGATCGAAACGCGCGGTTGAACCCATCCGGGGTCTTCGTCGAAACCACCAACCAGACGGTGCGGAACTCCGAGGCGTTCGAGCTGGCAAAGAAGGTCGCCTACGAGTTCCGCCAGCTCGGCATGAAGCGCGGGGATCTGGTCGCCTTGGAACTCCCCGAAACGCTGAGCATGATCTTCACCGAGGCCGTGTTCCACGAGGCTGCCGCGAGCACGGTGCTGCCGCGTGGCTACAACTCCGACGGCGCGTTCCCGATCGACTGGATCTTCAGCAGCGCCGACCCGGCCCCGGCCCCGCAGGGAGGAGCGCAGGTCATCCGCGTCGATGAGACGTTCCTGCAGCGAGTGGAGCAGAACCCGTACGGCATCACGCCGCGCGAGTACGATTCGACGCAGAGCATCGGCCGCCTCATGTTCTCCAGCGGCACCACCGGTCACCCGAACGGGATCGCGTTCTCACTCGCACTGCTGGAGTCCTTGGCCGCCGATGCCCTGGCGACGTACATGTCCGGCGATCCGTTCCTCGTCTTCCTCCCGACAAGCACCGCCTTCGGGTACTTCGGCTTCTACATGAGCGTCAAGGACGACCGGCCATTCTGGTCCATCGAGGCCGGCGACCCGGCCGCGATCGTGGATCTCGCTGCGCGGAGCCGAGCGACCTCGTTGAAAGGTTCCCCGGCACAGATCGCCGCCTTCGTGGACGTGTTGGAGACCCGCGGGCAGACGGTCCCCGACGTCGAGACCGTGTACATCGCCGGCACGGTGATGCCGCCCGCGCTCGGCGCACGCATGCGGACTGCGGCGGAGGGCTGCGCGATCTACAACCTGTACGGTTCAACGGAAGCCACACTCGCTTCCACCCGCTACTACGATTCCGAGGACCCGTTCGACGCCGGCCATCTGTTCCCGGGTTCGCGGGTGCAGATCGTCGACGAGGACGACAACGAGCTTCCCGTCGGGGAGGTCGGACGGATCCGCCACCACAATCCCTACATGGTGCACGAGTATCTCGGCAATCCCGAGGCCTCACGTGCGGTTTTCAAGGGTGAGTGGTTCTACCCGGGCGATCTCGGCCTGATTCGTCCAGATGGCGGCCTCACATTGGCCGGCCGAGCCTCCGAGGTGTTGAACGCCGGAGGCGTGAAGATCGATCCCACCCAGCTGGATCTGTTCGCGGTGACCAATCCCCTCGTCATCGACGCAGCGAGCTTCGAGTACGAGACCAGATCTGGGGTCAACCAGATCGGGATCGCGCTCGTGACAGAGCCGCACCTCGACGTGCAGGCACTGATCCGTGACTTCGCCGCCCGGTTCGGCACCGCCGCCCCCCAGCTGCTGGCGCGTGTCGAGCAGATCCCCCGCAATGCCATGGGCAAGCCGATGCGGCGCACCCTCGCCGCGCAGCACCGGGAGGGCTGAGCCCGCGCAGGGGCCGCCCCGTGCGGCAATGACGAGAGCCGCCCGAATTGACTCGGGCGGCTCTCGTCATTGCGAGACGCTAGACCGTCTTGCGCGCGCGTCGTGCACGCACGGCGAGCAGCCCGGCGCCCAGGCCGATTGCGGCCAGCGCGAGCGATGCGGCGCTCGGGTCGATCACGGCACCGGTTTTCGCCAACGGCCCCTCGGTCTTCGGCGGAACCGGTGCGACGCTCGGCTTCGGGGTGGGAGTCGGCGTCGGCTTCACGACGGCGCTCCACTTCGCGTAGAACGTCGTCGACGCGCTCACCGGAGCCGTGAAGTCCGCCGGAACGGTCAGAGCGGCATCCGTGAACCAGCCGTCGAAGACGAACCCAGCTGCCGTCGGGTCGGCCGGCTTCGCAACCGTGCCACCCACCGCCACCGTCACCGGGGCAACGCTCGCGCCGTGACCGTTGCCGTTGAACGACACCGTCACGGTCGCCGGAGCGACCGCGCTCCACTTCGCGTAGAACGTCGTCGACGCGCTCACCGGAGCCGAGAAGTCCGCCGGAACCGTCAGTGCGGCATCTGTGAACCAGCCGTCGAAGACGAACCCGGCCGCCGTCGGGTCGGCCGGCTTCGTCGCGGTCCCACCCTTCGGGAACGTCTGCGGGGCGACGCCGGCACCGTGGCCGTTGCCATTGAACGACACCGTCACGGTCGCCGGAGCGACCGCGCTCCACTTCGCATAGAACGTCGTCACCGCCGTGATCGCCGTGGCGAAGTTCGCGGGCGTGGTGAGGGCGGCATCCGTGAACCAGCCGTCGAAGAGGTAGCCGGGCTCAGTCAGAACCGGAGGCGTGGCCGTGCCGCCCGGCACAACCGCCTGAGTGCTGTTGCTCCCACCGCGGCCGTTCGTGTCGAAGGTGACCGTCACCGGTGCAATCGCCGTCCACGACGCGTAGAACGTCGTCGATGCCGTCACCGGCAGAGTGAAGTCGACGGGCGTCGCCAACGTGGGATCCGTGTACCAGCCGTTGAACACGAATCCGGCCGCCATGGGGTCGCTCGGCTTCGCCGCGGTGCCGCCCTTGCGGAAGGTCTGCGGCGCGACACCGGCACCGTAACCGTTGCGGTCAAACGAAACCGTCACGTCTTCGATCGTCCAGCGGAGCACGACAAGTCCGCTGGCGCCGGTGCGGAGAGACGAGTCGACGGTCGACAGCCCGCCGCCGGCACCGCCGCCGCCGCTGTTCGGCGTCGCCGCAAGTAGGTCGATGACGCCGGCGCCCTCGACGGCGGACCCACCGCCGCACGTCGCCACGCCCACGGGTGTGCCGGGGAGCCCACTCGCGCCACCACCGCCGTAGCAACTGGTGTCGCCGCTGAACAGCGATCCTGCGCCGGCGATGCCAGAGACTATCTGGCCGGCGCCGCCGTTGTAGGAGTTGTCGGGGGCTGCGCCCGCACCGCCGCCGCCGCTAGCCGATCCGAGGTGTCCGTTGCCGCTTGCCCCTCCTCGGCCGGGGGACGAGGACGCGTCGGTGATTCCGTTCTGGCCGGCGGATGCAACGGTCGTGGTCGCCCCTTGGGCCACGTAACTCGGTTGGCCCGGGCCTCCGGCGTTGATCGTGACCGGCGCGGCCGGGTCGCTGTCGAAGCCGACCAGGGTCACCTGGCCGCCACCACCGGCACCGCCCGCACCGTACCCCGGTGTGGTCACAGCTCCCGAGCCGCCTCCGGCCACGAGCAGAGCCTCCAGCTTTCCCATCTCGGCGGTGGGACTGAACGTGTGCGTGGCACCCGGTGCGAGTCGCAGCTCGCAGACATTGCCACTGGGATCCAGGAGCGTTCCCCCCGAGATGCACGCGATCGGGGCAGCATTCGCGGGCGACACCGCCCCAAACAGCGACGTGAACCCAATGGCGGCCGCTGTCGCCACAAACGCGGTCGTCTTTGTTGCCGCTGCCTTCATGAATCTCTTCCTCGAGGGTGCCGTGGTCCCTCCATGCGCTCATCACAAGGGACGCTCGAGGGTCTTCGCCGATTTCGGCAGAACATGCAGATACTAGGGGAGAATCGTGGACGAGGTCCTGAACTTTCAGCCATCACGCGCACGCGTCCCCAGCTTTGGGGGTATGCGGGGCGGACAGAGATCGAGGCTACGGCAGCTCGGGCTCGGGCAGGTCCATTTCGACCGCACCGATCAGCGAGTCCTGCAGGAAGGCGGCCCAGTCGTAGACGCCGCGCTGCAGCTCGCGCAGCTGGGCGAGCTCCTCCGACGCGGCCGCCGCGGCATCCGACAGAGAGCCGTCATCGGCGACCCCGATCGAGTCGGCCAGCACGAGGCGCAGGTCGGTGAGGAAGGTCAGCCAGGCCAGCAGCGTCTCGGGGTCGATCTCGATGTTGTGGCCGTAGCGCTCGTCGTCGATGCCGAGGGCGGATGCCGCCTCGACGGCCTCGCGCACGGTGGTGGCGGCGTCGATTTTGCGCTTCTGCAGCTCGGGGCGGGTGTAGCGGGCGAACTCGGCCGCCGCGCTCGCGTCGTCGTTGTAGGCGACGGGGAACAGCCGGGTCAGGCCGGGCGATGCCGGGTCGGATTCGCCGAGCAGCGTCTCGACCTGGCCGGCGAGTGACGCCAGCGCGTCGGCCTCGTCTCCGTCCAGTTGCAGCAGCACGGCGCGGGTGCCCCCGGAGGCCAACAGGTCGGTGCGGCTGGCGGCCGCCACGATCCGGCTCATGCGTCGGCCTTCGTCAGCGTGGCCTGCAGCCCGTAGCCGTGCAGCGCCTCGACGTGGCGCTCCATCTGCTCGCGGTTCCCACTGGCGACGGCCGCCTTGCCCTCGGTGTGCACCTGCAGCATGAGCTGCTCGGCCTTCTCCCGGCTGAAGCCGAAGTAGCTGCGGAACACGTAGCTCACGTAGCTCATCAGGTTCACCGGGTCATCCCAGACGAGCACAAGCCACGGCGTCGCGAAGCGCGCCGCCACATCGCTGACGGTGTCAGTTGATTCCAGCAGTTTCGACATCCCCTCCAGTCTCCCACTCTCCCCGCCCGCACGTCCCCTCCTCCCCCGCGCCGCCCCAAGTCCGTTGAGAGCGGTCAAATGGCCGCTTTTCCGCGCCCAAACCGGCCATTTGACCGCTCTCAACGGAAGTGGAGGGGGTGATGGGAGGCGGGGCGGATGACGGCCCGAGACGCGCGGCGCGCGCTGGCACGCGGCCGATTGCTAGCGTCGAAGGGTGAGTGAACGCGTGGATGTTGCGGTTGTCGGACTCGGAGCGATGGGGGCCAACGCCCTGTGGCGGCTGGCCGAGCGCGGGGTGAGGGTGGTCGGCTTCGAGCAGTTCCCGGTCGCGCACCCGCTCGGCTCCTCACACGGCGTCACCCGGCTGTTCCGCGAGGCCTGCTTGGAGCACCCCGACCTGACCCCGATCGCGCAGCTCTCCAAGCGACTGTTCCGCGAACTGGAGGAGCTGAGCGGCCAGGAGCTGCTGCGCATCACCGGCGGCGTGATGCTGGGCGCCCCGGACTCCGACGTGATCGCGGGCACGCGGGCCGCCGCATCCGCCCACGGTCTGCAGCTGCAGGAACTCGGCCCCGACGAGCTGGCCGCGCGGTTCCCGCTGCTGGCCACCCTGGAGCCCACGGATGTCGCGCTGCTCGACCCGGGCGCGGGCGTTGCGTTCCCCGAGCCGACGATCCGGGCCGCCGTCGACCGGGCCAGCGCGCTCGGCGCGACGGTGCTCGAGAACACCCGCGTGCTGGCGATCGAGCCCGGCGACGACGGGGTCACGATCCGCACCGCGAGCGGGCAGTGGGAGGCCGACCGGGTGATCCTCGCGCAGGGAGCCTGGCTGGCGGCCGAGCTGCCGTGGGTCACACTGGAGCCGATCCGCACCCCGATGACCTGGTTCGAACCGGCCGAGGGCGCGCCCGCCGCGGGCTTCGGCCTGGACCACCTGCCCGTGTTCGTTCGCCAGCTGAGCGAGAGCGAGGTGCTCTGGGGGCACGGCTCGGTGGGCGCAGCGGCGGGGCCGGAGAAGGGCGCGCTGCTGAAGGCGGGCATCGGCGACATCTGGCAGGAGCGGGTGCGCATCGACCCCGACGCGCTCGACCGCGGCGTGACGCCGGCCGACTGGCGGCAGGTCGCCGAGCTGCTCGGCCGGGCCGTGCCCGGCATCGACCCGCTGCCGGCCCGCGTCGACCCGTGCATGGTGACGGTCTCGCCGGACGACCAGTTCGTGGTGGGGCGCTCGCCCCGGCATCCGCGGGTCATCGTCGGAGGCGGCGACAGCGGCCACGCCTTCAAACACGCGCCGGCGCTCGGCGAGATCCTGGCCCGCTTCGCCCTCGACGAGCCGCAAATCGTCGATGTGGCCTTCATCGATCCGGCCCGCTTCGCCTGACCGCAGAGTCCGTTGAGAGCGGTCAAATGGCCGCTTTTCGGCGCCCAAAGCGGCCATTTGACCGCTCTCAACGGACTTGAAGGGCGGGAGCGGCGGAAGGGGCGGGAGCGGGCGGCGGCCGCGTCAGCCGGCGTAGGCGCGGGCGGTGCGGCCCCGCAGCAGGGTGGCCAGCTCGTAGCTGATGGTGCCGAGCTCGTCTGCCCAGCCCTGCAGCGTGCCGTCGAGCGCGCTCGGCCCGAGGAGTGTCGCGGTCTCGCCCGCCTGGATGCCGTCGGGGTTGTCGCCGAGGTCGACCAGGAACTGGTCCATGCAGATGCGGCCGACCGCCGGGTAGCGGCGCCCGCCGATCCGCACCGAGAAGCGCCCGGAGAGCGCCCGCGGCAGGCCGTCGGCGTAGCCCATCGGCACGAGCGCCACCGTGCCGGCGCGCTCGGCCGTCCAGGCGTGCCCGTAGGAGACGCCGTCCCCCGCGCCGATGCGTTTGGTGAGCGCGATCCGCGCACCGAGTGAGAGCGCCGGGCGCAGGCCGAGGTCGCCGAGCTGCGGGATCGGCGACAGGCCGTAACTCGCGATGCCGGCGCGCACCAGGTCGAAGGCGAGGTCTGGCCGGGTCAGCGCGGCCGCCGAGTTGGCCAGGTGGTTCGCGGTCGGGGCGAGCCCGAGGCGCCGGGCGAGCGCCACGCCCTGCCGGAACCGGGCCGCCTGCTCGTCGATGAGCGGATGGAGCGGCTCGTCCGCGCGGGCGAGATGCGAGAACAGGCCATGCACCCGCAACCCGCCCTCCCGCTCGGCCGCGGCGAGCTCGCGCATGATGGGCGCCCACTGCTCGGCCTGGGCGCCATTGCGGGCCAGCCCGGTGTCGAGCTTGAGGTCGACCCGTACCGGGCGGCCCAGCGTCGCGGCGATCGCGCGCACGGCCCTGGCCTGCGCCAGCGAGGAGACGCCGAGGGCGATGTCGGCCTCGAGCGCCGCACGGAACTGCGCATCGGAGGCGTGCAGCCAGGCGAGGATCGGGGCGCGAATGCCGGCCCGACGCAGCGCGAGCGCCTCATCGATCGTCGCCACCCCGACCTCGCGGGCGCCGGCCTGCAGCGCGGCACGGGCGCACTCCGCGGCGCCGTGGCCATAGCCGTCGGCCTTCACTACCACCATCACCGCCGCTCCCCCGGCGCGCTGGCGCAGCAGCGCCACGTTGTGGCGGATCGCCGCGAGGTCGATCGTCGCCACGACGGCGGGCTCCGCCGCCCCGCTCATCGCAGCGGGTTGAAGGGGGCGATCTGCGGGGCCACGACACCGGTCATCATCTGCTGGGCCAGCAGCTTGCCGGTGGCCGGGCCGAGCACGATGCCCCACATGCCGTGCCCGCCGGCCGCGTAGATGCCGGGGGTCGCGGTCGCCCCGATGAGCGGCAGGCCGTCCGGGGTCACCGGGCGGGAGCCGACCCACTCATCCTGCCGGTCGTCGAGGTCCATGTTCGTGAACAGCGGGCGCACCGAGTTGACGATGTCGTCAATGCGGCGGGGGCGCAGCGGCTCGTCGGGCCGGCGGAACTCCATGGTGCCGGCGATGCGCAGACGGCCGTGGAACGGGGTGCAGGCCACACGCCGGTTCGGGAAGTAGATGGGATACTCGGCCGGCTGATCGGTCGCAACGCTGAACGAGTAGCCGCGGCCCGCCTGCACCAGGGTGCGCACGCCATGCTCGCGGGCGAGCCCCGGCAACCAGGCCCCGTTGGCGATCACGGCGGCGTCGGCGTCCACCGCGCTTCCGTCCTTGAGCTCTGCGACGACCCCGTTGCCGCGGCGCGCCACCCGGATGACGGTCGCGTTGGTGTCGATGATGCCGCCGCGCTCGCGCACCGACTGAGCGAGCGCCTCGACGAAGTCGCCGGGCGCCATGAATCGCTGCCCGCCGAGGGCGAGCACCGTCTCGACGGCGTCGGTGAGCTGCGGCACAAGCTGCCTCGGGTTCTCCACGGTCGAGAGCGGCACCGACTGCCCGGCCCGCGCGACCAGCTCCATTTCGTGCCGGAAGTGCTTGCTCTGCGCCTCCTTCTCGAAGCCGATGATGAACGGCTTCTCATGCGTCTCTGCCTTGACGCCGCCGGCGACGAGCTCGTCGAACGACTCGAGCGCGAGCAGGTCGATCCCGGTCAGTGCGTCCATGGTCTGGGTCCACGCCTTGTTGGTCGCCCTGGCGATGAAACGTGTCAGGAACGACCACAGCGCCGGGTCGACGCGCGGCGGAATCGACAGGGGCGCGGAGGGGTCGAGCATGGCGCGCGGCCCGTACGTCCAGAGGCTGGGGTCGGACAGCGGCATCGCCATGCCGGGCGCCAGCCAGCCCGCGTTCCCCCACGAGGCCCCGGCCGCGACGCCCTGCCGGTCGAGCACGGTCACCGCGACGCCGTGCTCCTGCAGGTGCCACGCGGTGGCGAGGCCGACCATTCCGGCGCCGACGATGACGACTCGACTCGGGGCGGGCGAATTCACGGGCACGACAACTCCATTCCACGCCGTCCGCGTTGACGGCTGTGGCTGCAATCTTGTCCACTTATTCAGTTTCGGGCCTTTCGTTCCGCACTATTGGCGGAATAGCATCCCAAGAATGACCAATAATTCGGATTCAGCGGCGCACGCGGCAGCGGAAGCAAACTTTGTTCGCCTCGACGAGGTCGACCAGGTCATCTTGCGCTGCCTGCAACACGACGCGCGGATGCCGAACACGGCCATCGCCGAGGCGGCCGGCATCGCCCCGTCGACCTGCCTGGCCCGCATCCGCGTGTTGCGGGAGCGCGGCGTCATCCGCGGCTTCCACGCCGACATCGACCCCGCCGCCCTCGGCCGCGGCCTGCAGGCGCTGATCTCGGTGCGGCTGCACTCGCACGCCCGCCCGCAGCTCAATGCGTTCTCGCAGTACCTCACCTCGCTCGGCGCCGTCGAGGGCGTGTTCTTCGTCACCGGCGACCGCGACTTCCTGGTGCACGTCGCGGTGCGCGATTCCGAGGCGCTGCGCACCCTCGTGGCCGACACGCTCAGCGTGCGCCCCGAGGTGGCCGGAACCAGCACCAGCGTGATCTTCGAGTACCGGGCGTCCCGCCGCTGAGCCCGGCGCCCGCCCCCGCCCCACCCCGCCCCGCTCCCGCCCCGCCCAGAGTCCGTTGAGAGCGGTCAAATGGCCACTTTTCGGGCCCCAAAGTGACCATTTGACCGCTCTCAACGGAATTGGGGGGCGCTACTCGCCGACCGAGCTGCCCACCGGGCGCACGAGCGCGTACTCGGCGATGACCGCGCGGATCGCGTCGGTCGCGGCCGCGTCGAGGCCGCCGTCGCCGGTCACCGCCACCCAGCCGTCGAGCACGACGTCGCCGTAGTTGTGGCCGTGGCTGGCCGGCACGGATTCGCCCATCAGCATGTCGACAACGACCTGCAGAGCAGTGACGACGGGAATCCACTGCATGTTCGGGCTGACGTCGGCGGCGCGCTGGCCGGGCTTCAGCCAGTCCGGCTCGGCCCAGAGCAGCTCCGGTCCGAGCCACGTGACGGGGTCGGTGGCGTGCTGCAGGTAGGCGACCCGCGGCTCGCTCCACGGGCCGGCCAGCTTGTCGAAGTCGCCGGGGTGCGACATCCAGCGCACCTCGGCGCCGGCATCCAGCACCGGCTGCCAGGCTGGGCTGCCGGGCTCCCGCGCCGCCTGCAGCTCACGCCACAGCGGGGTGCCGTTCGGGCTTCCGACGAACAGGGCGCCGTCGGTGAGGGCGCGCACCTCGGCGAGGTCGGCGAAGGTCGACTGGCTGCCGTGGGCGCCGAGGCTCAGGCCGTAGCTGATGAGCTTCGGGCGCTCGGATGCCGGGTGCGTCAGCCATTCGGCCCGCACCGCGTCGAAGAGCACGCGGGCGGCATCGACGGGTGCGTCGGGCTCGAACACGAAGGACACCCAGCTCGGCGTGTAGGCGTACTGCATCGACACGATCGCGGTGTCGCCACCGTGCAGGTACTCGATCGAGTCGGTCGTCTGCGGTTCCAGCCAACCCGACCCGGTGGCCGTGGCGACCACGAGCACCTCGCGGTCGAAGGCGCCTGTGCGCACGAGTTCCTCGACGGCGAGCGCCGCCCGCTCCTCCGCCGTGTCGGCTGTGCGCAGTGAGGCGTAGACGCGGATGGGTTCGAGCGCCGCTTGGCCGGTGACCTCGGCGATGTCATCCGCCGTCGGTCCCCCGCCGAGGAAGGCGGTGCCGTGCCGGCCGAGCGTCTGCCAGTCCATCGGGGAATCCGCGCCGGCCGAGTGGAACTCACTCGTCGGCTCCGCCACCCAGTGCGCCGGGGCGGCGTTGCGCGCCTCGTAGACGCCGTCGATGACGCCCATCACGACGGCGCCCAGCGTGAAGGCGCCGAGCCCGACGAGCAGGGCGGTGCCGAGCGTGGCGATCAGCGGGCCGACGAGCCTGCCGAGGCCCCGGAACAGGCCGCGAATGCCGCGGCCGACGGCGAGGCAGAGCACGGCGGTGGGCAGCGCGCCGAGGTAGAACGCGGCGATCGCGAAACCGTCGATCGGCGGCATCTCGACGAGCGCGCGCACCTCGTTCTGCCAGGTCACGGCCATCACCGCGAACCAGCTGCCCGCGGCGAGCGCGACCACGGCGAAGGCGAGCCAGGCCCAGCGGATGACGGCAGCGCTCGGCCGCCAGGTCGTCGCCCGGCGAAGCAGCGGGCGCAGCAGGGCGACGAGGAGGGCCCCGGCGGCGTAGCCGACGGCGAAGCTGAGGCCGGCGATCACGCCCTGCAGCAGTGCGGGCCGCGGCAGCAGCGACGGAGTGAGCGAGAGTGCGGCCAGCAGGAGGCCGAGCACGAGGCCGCCGGCATCCAGGTGCCACCAGGTGCGTCCATCAAACAGGCGGAAGCGGCTCACTGCTCTGCCGCCGTGCCGACGAACCGAAGGCCCCCGGGCGATATCCGCATCATCTGGCCTTGCCGTTTCATCCTCGCACTCACGCGCCGATCCTCCCACAGTGCGCGGTCCATGCTGCACAGGGGTCGCCGGGCGACCCCGGGAGCTGCCGCCCGGTCGGATGCCCTCTGGCATACTGAGGGGGTGCGGAACCCTCGAGCGTCTCGCGCCCTGCGCGGCGCCGTCGCTGCGGCATTCTCGACCTTCGTCGCCCTGCTCTCGCACCTCGCCGGCGGCGGCGAGACGCCCGGCGCCTGGGGCATCATCACGCCGCTGGTGCTCTCGACGCTGCTCTGTGTGTTCCTGAGCGGGCAGCGGTTGAGCCTGCCCCGGCTGAGCGCAAGCGTCGCGATCAGCCAGCTCTTGTTCCACGCCCTGTTCGTGCTCGGCACCACCACGGCAGCAGCGGCGCAGTTGAGCGCCCACGCCGGCCACGCCGGCTCAGCCGCCGACCAGCTTCTGGCAGCGCCCGGCATGGTCGGGGCGCAGGCCGCCGGTGTCGAACATCTGCACGGCGGGATGTGGCTCGCGCACGCGGCGGCCGCCCTGCTGACGATCGCGGCCCTGCACCGCGGCGAGACGGTGCTGGTCGGCCTCGCCCAATTCGCCGGGTTCGTCATCGCCCGGGTCACCCCCACCGTCGCCGTGCCGCTCGGCCCGGTCGCGCCGAGCGCGCACCCCAGCGCGGTCGGCGCAGGGCCCTGGCTCCAGCAGGTTCTGCTTTCTCTCGGCTATTTCCCCTCCACCACGTTGCGGCGTGGACCGCCCGCCGGAGCGTGCTCGGCGTAGACCACGCAGCGGCCGCCTGGCCGCTGGTGCTGCCCGCGCACGCTCACCGCGTACCGCATCGGCCGGCTTGGCCGCGCGGTTTCTGGTGACACCGCCGCGCCCGCGCGGTGGTTCCCCTGGGGAGGATCACACATGTCCGCTGTTTCCACGCAGCACCGCCCGGCACGGATCCGGGCCGCCTTGATCGCCGTGCTGGCTGCGGCGATGCTGTTCGCCGGGGTCAGCCCGGCATACGCGCACGACCAGCTGCTCTCGAGCAGTCCGGGCACGGACGAGCGGCTCACCACGGCACCGACCGAGGTCACCGTGGAGTTCACCGACGAGATCATGGATCTCGGCACCGTGCTGCTCCTCAGCGATGCCGCCGGAACCACGTGGGAGCTCGACGAGCCCGCGCTGGACGGCGCCCGCGTCGTGGCCTCGGTCGCGGCCACCCTGCCCGACGGCGGCTACACGCTCGCCTGGCGGGTCGTCTCGGCCGACGGCCACCCGATCAGCGGCGTCATCCCGTTCACGGTGGGCGACACGGCGGCCGCGAGCCCGGCCGACGACACTGCCGACGACCCGGCGAGTGACGCTGCGGGCGACGGGGCGAACGTTGCGACGCCCGACGCGCAGGATGCGGAGGTCGCGGGTGCCCAGAGCGGGATGCCGCCACTGCTGCGCACCCTGCTGCTCGGCGCCGGCGGTGCCGCGCTGGCGCTTGCGCTTGCGTGGGCGTTCACGGTCTGGCGCCGCCGCGCGCGCGGCTAGCGCGCCCCTGCCCGACTGCGGCCGAGCATTTCACTCCCACCCGGGCGCCGCGGCATCCGCCGTCGCGCCCGCACCCGCCCGTGAGGTCACGGGCAGAACACTTCTCACATCTCAGAAAGGCAGTGCATTTTGCGCACTCACACCACCTCACGCACCACCACGGCCCTCACCCTCTCCGCGGCGGCCCTCCTCCTCCTGGCCGGCTGCAGCACCGCCACCGCCCCGCCCGCCGCACCCGATGCGTCGAGCCAGACCGCAACCATGGCCGAGCAGGCCGCCGGCGTCGCCATGACCGACGCCTGGATCAAGGCCAGCGAGTCGGGCATGACGGGCGCGTTCGGCGTGCTCAGCAACTCCGGCACCGAGGACGTCACGCTGAGCTCGGTCACCAGCGCCGCCGCCGACTCGGTAGAGCTGCACGAGACGCTCGCCTCCGAATCCGGCGAAATGCTGATGAGCAAGAAAGAGGGCGGTTTCACGATTCCGGCCGGCGGCACCCTGCTCCTCGAGCCCGGCGCCAACCACATCATGTTGATGGGGCTGCTCACCCCGGTCACCGCCGGCGCCGAGGTCGAGTTCACGCTCGTGTTCGCCGACGGCTCGACGCTGGACTTCACCGCTCCGGCGAAGGACTACTCGGGCGCGAACGAGAACTACTCCGGCGACGAGCACGCGGGCACGGATGCCGGCCACCGCGACGCCCACACGGAATCGGCACCGTGACACAGCACGATGAAACGCCCCGGGGCGGCGACACCGCCGCCCCCGGGCGCCCGCGCGGGCTGACCCGGCGGCGGCTGCTCTTCGGCGGGGCTGTCGCCGGGGTCGGCGCCGCCGCGGCGATCGGCGCCGACCTCGCCTTCGGCCGCCCGGGGCAGGGCGCGGGGCAGCCGCCTGCGGCATCCGACCCCCTGACCCCACCCCCCGCTGAGCGTTTACACGGCGGCGACACCGTGCCGTTCCACGGCCGCCATCAGGCCGGAATCGCCACCGAGCCACAGGCGCACGCGACGTTCCTCGGCCTCACCCTGCACGAGCAGAGCGACCGGGCGGCACTCGGCCGGCTGATGCGCCTGCTCAGCGACGATGCCGCCCGCCTGACCCAGGGTGTGCCGGCACTGGCCGACTCCGAGCCGGAGCTCGGCCTGCTGCCGGCCCGACTCACGGTGACGTTCGGTTTCGGGCCACGCTTCGTGGAGCGGGCTGGCGGCGCGGCCCCGGCCGGAGTGGGCCCGCTGCCGGCCTTCGGCATCGACCGCCTCGAGCAGGCCTGGAGCGGCGGCGACCTGCTCATCCAGGTGGCCTCGGATGACGCATTCACCCTCGCCCATGCCACCCGGATGCTGCTGAAGGACACCCGCAGCTTCGCCTCACTGGCCTGGAGTCAGACCGGGTTCCGCCGGGCACGCGCCTCGGAGGCATCCGGCACCACCATGCGCAACCTGTTCGGCCAGGTTGACGGCACCGTCAACCTCGAACCGGGCACGGCGGACTTCGACCGGCTGGTCTGGCGCGCCGGTGATGCGGGCGACGCCTGGCTGGCCGACGGGACCACTCTCGTGCTGCGCCGCATCGCGATGAACCTGGACACGTGGGACCAGCTCGACCGCGGTGGGCGCGAGCAGTCGATGGGCCGTTTCCTCGCCAACGGAGCGCCGCTCACGGGAGCCGAGGAGCACGACGAGCCGGATTTCGAGGCGCTGACCCCGATCGGGTTCCCCGTGATCCCGGAGTTCTCGCACATGGCCAGGGCCCGCCCCGTGCACCCCGACGAGCGCCTGCACCGCCGTGCCTACAACTACGACACGGCCCCGACGGGCGGCTCGGTCTCCAACGCCGGGCTGCTGTTCGCCTCGTTCCAGGCAGACGTTGATGCACAGTTCGTGCCGATCCAGCAACGGCTGGACGAGCTGGATCTGCTGAACGAGTGGACGACGCCGATCGGCTCGGCCGTGTTCGCGATCCCACCCGGCTGCGCGCCCGGCGGATTCATCGGCGAGACGCTGCTGGCCTAGCGGGCAGCGCCGCGGCGTCGCGTGCTACTGTGTGGTCAGACCACAGTGGTCTGACCACACAGTAGCCCGACTCACCGCAGAGGATTCCCATGCCGCTTCAGCCACGCGCCTGGGAGATCGTGCTGCGCCACATCGAGCGCGAGCTGCTCGACGGCAAGCTGCGGCCGGGCGATCACCTGCCGCCCGAGCGCGCCCTCGCCACCGAGCTCGGCGTCGGCCGCTCCAGCGTGCGCGAGGCCGTGCGCGTGCTTGAGGGCTTCGGCCTGATCCGCACCCAGACCGGCAGCGGCCCGAGCGCGGGCGCCATCATCATTGCCACCCCGCAGGGCGGTATGTCCGCGCTGATGCGCCTGCAGGTCGCCGCCCAAGGGTTCCCCGTCGCCGACATCGTGCAGACCCGGCTGCTGCTCGAGACGCAGATCGTCGCCGGGCTCGCGGATGCCGGCAGCCCACTCGACCCCGTTTCGCTCGGCGCCGCCGAACGCCTGCTCGCGGCCATGGATGTCGACACGCTCACCCCCGCCGAGTTCCTCGCCCTCGACGCGCAGTTCCACGTCGCGCTGGCCGAGGCATCCGGCAACCAGGTCGTCACAGCCATGATGGCCGGGCTGCGTGAGGCGGTCGAGAGCTATGCCCTGGCCGGGCTGCCCGCCGTCACCGACTGGGCCACCACCCTGCGCCGGCTCCGCACCGAACACCACGGCATCGTCGAGGCCATCACTGCTCGGGATGCCACAGCCGCCAGCACTCGCATCCACGCCCACATCACGGGCTACTACACCGAAACACACCCTCAGGAGACGCCGCCATGGTGAAACGCCAGTTCCCGAACCCGATCGAGCTCGCCGAGCTGATGAAGTTCAAGAAGCCCACGATGAACCCGACCAACCGCCGGCTGGAGAAGGCGCTGACAATCAGCGACCTGCGCGACATCGCCAAGCGCCGCACACCGACGGCGCCGTTCGACTACACCGAGGGGTCGGCCGAGGGCGAGATCTCGCTGAAGCGTGCCCGTCAGGCGTTCGAGGATGTCGAGTTCCACCCGTCGATCCTGCGCAACGTGCCCGTTGTCGACACCACCACGACGGTGCTCGGTGGCCCGAGCGCCATGCCGTTCGGCATCGCGCCCACCGGTTTCACCCGCATGATGCAGACCGAGGGCGAGACGGCCGGTGCCGGCGCGGCCGGAGCGGCCGGCATCCCGTTCACCCTGTCGACCCTCGGCACCACCTCGATCGAGGACGTCAAGGCAGCCAACCCGAACGGCCGCAACTGGTTCCAGCTCTACGTGATGAAGGACCGCGAGGTCTCGTACAACCTGGTGCGCCGCGCGGCGGCCGCCGGCTTCGACACCCTGTTCTTCACGGTCGACACCCCCGTCGCCGGTGCCCGCCACCGCGACAAGCGCAACGGCTTCTCGATCCCGCCGCAGCTGACCCCCGGCACCGTCATCGACGCACTGCCGCGGCCGGCCTGGTGGATCAACTTCCTGACCACCCCCAAGCTCGAGTTCGCATCGCTCTCCTCCACCGGCGGCACCGTCGGTGAGCTGCTGAACGACGCGATGGACCCGTCGATCTCGTTCGAGGATCTCGCGATCATTCGCTCGATGTGGCCGGGCAAGCTCGTCGTCAAGGGCGTGCAGACCGTCGAGGACGCCAAGAAGCTCGCCGACCTCGGCGTCGATGGCGTCGTGCTGTCCAACCACGGCGGGCGCCAGCTCGACCGCGCGCCGATCCCGTTCCACCTGCTGCCAGCCGTGGCCCGCGAGATCGGCTCGGACATGGAGGTGCAGATCGACACCGGCATCATGAACGGTGCCGACATCGTGGCATCCATCGCCCTCGGCGCCGACTTCACACTCATCGGCCGCGCCTACCTCTACGGTCTGATGGCCGGTGGCCGCCGGGGCGTCGACAAGACGATCGAGATCCTGCGCACCGAGATCGAGCGCACCATGAAGCTGCTCGAGGTGGCTACGCTGGCCGAGCTCGGCCCGCAGCACGTCACCCAGCTGACCCGCCTGGCCCCGATCCCCCGTGCCGTTGCGGATGCCGCAGAGGCCGTCGCCGAGTCGAAGCCCCGTACGGTGCGCACCCCGCGCGCGGCCGCTCCGAAGGCGGCTCCGAAGGCGGCTCCGAAGGCGGCTCCGGCGAAGGTTGCTGCCGTCAAGGCGGCACCGAAGGCAACCGCGGCGAAAGCGGCTCCGGCCAAGACCGCCGCGGCGAAGACGGCCGCCCCCAAGACGGCCGCAGCGAAGAAGCCGGCAGCGGCGAAGACCGCGGCCGCCACGAAGCCCGCCGCCGAGTAGTCGGGCGCGCCTCCCCGGGAGGCAATAGTGAGGAAGGGAGGCCAGATTCCGAGAATCTGGCCTCCCTTCCTCGCTTTCGCCTCCGCACCGGCTGTTGGCTTCGGTCGCTGGCGCTCCCTCGAGCCAACGTGAGAATGTGCACGAGTTGGCTTCGGTCGCTAGCGCTCCCTCGAGCCAACGGGAGATGCACGGGCTCGCCCAGCGCCCACGGGACGATGCACGCTGGCTAAAGGGGGCCGCGCCGCGACGAAGGAGCAGCGCAGCCCCCGAAGCCCCGGAGCCAACCGGACACGGCAGCCCGCGACATCCGCGCGCGGCGGTTGGCTTCGGTCGCTGGCGCTCCCTCGAGCCAACGGGAGAATGCGCACGAGTCGGCTTCGGTCGCTGGCGCTCCCTCGAGCCAACGGGAGAATGTGCACGAGTCGGCTTCGGTCGCTGGCGCTCCCTCGAGCCAACGGGAGATGCGCGCCGCGGCATCCACGTCGACGAGGCGGCGGGCTACTCCGCGGGGGCCTCGGCCTCCGCCGGGCCGGGTACCGTGCCGACACCCCAGCCATAGGCGAGCTTGTGCGCCTCGAGCACGAAGAACGACTCGGTCGAGACGACCCCGTCGATCGCCTGCATCTGGTCGTTGACGACCTCGGTGAAGTGCTCGATGTCGCGGCAGATGACCTCAGCCATCACGTCGAACTGGCCGGTGGTCAGGATCACATAGCTGGTCTCGGGCAGCGCGGCGAGCGCGGTGCAGACCGTGCGGGCCTTGCCCGGCGCCGTGCGGATGCCGATCATCGCCAACCGGTCGAAGCCGATCGCGAGCGGGTTGGCGATGCCGACGACCTGCAGGATGCCAAGCTCCTCGAGCCTGCGCGTGCGGTAACGCACGGAGGACGCCGGGATGCCGAGCTCCTCGGCGATCTGGTTGAACGGGCGGCGACCATCCCCCTGCAGGGCAGTGATGATCTGGCGGTCGATGTCGTCCATGCTCACCGGTTGACTCATGGCTCCCACGCTAGCGGCATCGCCCCGCCCGTGATTACGAGTCAAAGCCGAGCCCCAGCGCATCCATCAGGCGCAGCCAGAGGTTGCGCTTTCCCGTCGCATCCTCACGCGCCATCGACCATCGGGTCAGCTGCACGCCGATGTAGCGCACCGGCTCCGGCGGGAACGGGATCGATGGCCGTTTGATCATTGCCAGCTCTGTGCGCTCGGTGCGGCGCCCGGCCAGCAGGTCGAGCATGACCCGGCCGGCGAAGTGCGTGGCCGAGACCCCCAGCCCGGTGAAGCCGAGCGCATAGGCGACGCGTCCGCGCTTGGCCACACCGGCGGTGAGGCAGAAGCGGGTCGAGGAGTCGACAATGCCGCCCCACTGGTGGGTGAACGTCACGTGGGCCAGCTGCGGGTACGTCTCGTGGAACTGCGCCGCGAGCTTGTCGAACGTCTCCTGGCGCTGGGTGAGCTCTTCGCCACGGGCCGAGCCGTAGTGGTAGATCGCGTCATAGCCGCCCCAGAGAATGCGGTTGTCGGCCGTCTTGCGGTAGTAGTGGAACTGGTTTCCCGCATCGGTGAGACCGTAGTCGCCCGTCCACCCGATCGCGGCGAGATCGGCATCCGTCAGCGGCTCTGTGACGATCGCGTAGTCGTAGACGGGGATGGTGCGCAGCGAGAGTCGGCGCAGCAGCGGCTGGAACGCGTTCGTCGCGAGGGCGACCTTGTGCGCATGCACCTCGCCGCCGGCGGTGCGCGCGATGACGGCGCCGCGGCCCCGAGCGTCGAGGGCGTCGACGGGCGAGCCCTCGAAGATCTGCACCCCGAGCTCCAGGCAGACCCGACGCAGCCCCAGCACCAGTTTGTAGGGGTTGATGAGCGCGTAGTTCGGGGAGTGCATGCCACCGATGTAGGCGTCGGATGTCGTCCAGTTGGCCACCTCGGCGGCCGGAATGTAGTGGGCCGGTTCGCCGTGCGCCGTGCTCGCGGCGGCCGCCGCCTGCAGCCCGGCCGCCTCCCATGCGGTGCGGGCGAACGCCACCTTGCCGCTCAGCGTGAAGTCGGCGTCGATGCCGTAGCGGCCGACCGCGGCCTCGATCTCCTGGAGGTTCTCGGCGCCGATGCGCACCAGCTGGTCGATCTCGTCCGGCCAGCGCTCCAGCCCGTTCGCCAGCCCGTGGGTGAGGCTCGGCGAGCAGAAGCCGCCGTTCCGGCCGCTCGCGGCGTGGCCGACGCTGCCGGATTCCAGCAGCACGACTCGCGCCGATGGGTCCTCCTCCTTCGCCAGGATCGCCGTCCAGAGGCCCGTGTAACCGCCGCCGACAACAAGCAGATCGGCATCGCAGCGGCCGCTGAGCGCCGGCAGCCGTTCCGGTTCCTCCGCCGTGTCGATCCAGAACGGCGTGGCCGCCGCTGCGGTGAGAGCCGAGGCGCGTGTGCTCACAGACATGCATATTCCCTTGCTTGTGGGGTGCAAAACCCGGTGTTCCAGGGCGCGCGAGGGCAGCGTGGAACACCGGGTCTCGATGGTGCGGGGTGGAGCAGCAGATTCCAACGAGCGGATTCGGTCACCGGTTGAGGTGGATGACTCCCGTGCGCAGGTCGCTCATGTCGAGCAGCGTGTGCTTGCCGCCGATGCGACCCCAGCCGGTTCCCTTGCCGCCGGCGCCGCCGAACGGCATGTTGATGTCCCAGAAGCCGTTGCTGTCGTTCACGATGACCTGGCCGGTCTCGATCTCCTCGACGAAGCGGTAGGCCTTCGAGAGGTCGTTCGTGAAGACAGCGGACTGCAGTCCCAGCTTGTCGGCGTTCGCAATGCGCAGCAGCTCGTCGTCAGAGGAGCCGGTGATGACGGGCACGACGGGGCCGAAAGACTCCTCGACGCTGAGCAGGCTGTCCTCGCTGACACCATCGACGATGGTGAACTCGTAGTACAGGTCGGTCTGGAATCCGGCGCGGCGGCCGCCGCCGGCGAGCACGTCGAAGCCGCGGGCACGGGCATCCGCCATGTGCCGGTCCATCTTGGCTGCGACGCCCTCGTTGTTCAGCGGGCCCAGGTTGGTGGCGGCGTCGAAGGGGTTGCCGAGGGTGACGCCGTCGACGGTCTTCAGCAGCTCTTCCACGAACGCGTCGTGCACGTTCGCGTGCACCAGCACGCGCTCGGTTGCACAGCAGACCTGGCCGGCGCAGAAGTAGGCGCCGTCGGCGGCCGCCTGCGCTGCGCGCTGCAGGTCGGCGTCTTCGAGGACGATCAGCGGTCCGTTGCCGGAGAGCTCCATGATCGAGCGCTTGAGGCCGGATATCGCGTTGATCTTCTCGCCGGTCGCCGAGGAGCCGATGAAGCCGATGGCGTCGATGCCCGGGTGGGTGACGAGCTTGGTGCCGAAGTCGCCCTCGCCGGGGAGCACGTTGATGAGGCCCTTGGGCAAGCCGGCGGCCTCGAAGGCCTCGAGCACGGCGAGCACGGTGAGCGAGGTGTGTGTCGGCGGCTTCAGCACGTGCGAGTTGCCGGTGGCCAGGCCCGGGGCGACGAACTCGGCCATCATCAGCACGGGGAAGTTCCACGGCGTGATGATCGCCCAGGTGCCGACCGGCTTGTAGAAGGTCCACATGCGCTTGTTCGTGTCGTTGGACGGGAATGTCTCGCCGTGCAGGCGTACGGCATCTTCGGCGTGCAGGTGGAACAGCGCCGCCGCCTCCTTGATATCGGCGAGCGACTCGGCCAGGGGCTTGCCCTGCTCCAGCGTCTGCAGCCGGGCGAGCTCGTCGGCGCGCTTCAGGATCTCATCGCCGATGCGGTGGCAGACAGCGGCGCGCTGCCAGACGCCGACCTGGCGCCACTCCCGCTGTGCATCGCGGGCGGCGGTGACGGCACGGTCGAGGTCGGCCTGGCTCGGCACCGGCAGGGTCGCGATGCGCTCCCCGTTCACCGGGCTGATCACGTCGACCGAGGTTCCGGACGTGCCGTCGGTGAACTGGCCGTCGATGTAGAGCTGCTGCCTCGGGGGTGTCGGCATTGAATTCACGAATGACCTCTCTCTCGGCTCCGGAGCGCCATTGCTTCGAAGTGGGCCGGCACCCTGTTGTGCCGTCATGTGGAAGTTCACATTAGCCGCTCGACCCCGGATGTCAACACTAATGAGCAAAGAATGGACAGCACTTTTGCTCAAATAGCAAATCGGGTTACAAAAAATGATTGATATGTGGGGAGCTGCTCGCCATACTTGCTCACACACCAACGAGCAGTACTTGATTCCTGCAGTTCCCAATCGAAATCGTTCCACCCGATTATTTGGAGGACCAATGCGTCACAAAGCACTTACGCTCCTCGCGGCCACAGCACTTGCGAGTCTCACCCTCAGCTCCTGCGCAAGCGGCGGCACCGACGACGTCGCCCTCGATCCCAACGCGGACCTGACCAAGCAGAGCCTCGTCGTCAGCATCTGGGCCGACTACTCCCCGGCCGACCTGGCCGAGACGTTCGAGGCGGCGACCGGCATCCCGATCACCATCGTCAACCACGCCACGAACGAAGACGTGATGGGCAAGCTGACGGCCGGCGGCGACTCCGGCATCGACGTGGCCTTCGTCTCCGGCCAGTACGCGCAGGCGCTGCACGAGGCCGGGCTCACCGCCAACCTCGACAAGTCGCTCATCCCCAACGAGTCCAACCTCTACGACGAGGCCACCAAGCTCGCCTACGACCCGGGCAATGAGTACTCCATGCCCTACGCCTGGGGCACGACCGGGCTCTGCTACCGTTCCGACCTGCTCAGCGAAGAGCCGACGTCCTGGAACGACCTGCTCACGCCGGCGCCCGACGCGACGGGCAAAACCACCATGCTCGCGACCGAGCGCTGGATGGCGCTCCCCGCGCTCAAGCAGCTCGGGATGTCGGTGAACACCACGAACCCCGATGACCTGGCCGCGGTCAAGGAGCAGCTGCTCAAGACCAAGCCGACGCTGCTCGCCTTCGACGACACGACGTTCTACACCAAGCTGGTCTCCGGCGAGGCGTCGCTGACGCAGGCCTGGGACGGCTGGTGCAACTACGGCATCGCCGAGGACCCGAACATCAAGTTCGTCGTCCCGACCGAGGGCAGCGACCTCTGGACCGACACAATGACGGTGCTGAAGACCTCGAAGAACAAGGAGGCCGCGATGGCCTTCATCAACTACATCCTCGAGGCCGACGTGCAGTCCTGGGTGGCCGAGAACATCCTCTACAAGGTTCCGAACGAGGCGGCCATGAAGGCCGTCGACCCGGCCATCCTGGCCGCGTACCCGAACCTCAACATGACGCCGGCCGAACTGCTCAAGCAGGAGGTCATCGTTGACGTCGGCGAGTTCAGCCCCGAGTTCACCAAGCTCGCCACCGAAGTGATGGCCGCGGGCTAGCCGCCGGCATCCGCAGCTATGGCAAAAAAGTCCCCCACCCCCGGCGGCGCTCCCCTCGGAGCCCGCCGGGGGTGGGCGGGCCTGCCGTTCCTCACCCCGGGAACGCTGGTGCTCGCCCTCTTCGTCTTCGTCCCCCTCGTCCTGGTCACCACCTACGCCTTCTTCAAGCGCGGCCGCTTCGGCGGCGTGGTTTACACGTTCACACTCGACAACTTCGCCCGGCTGGCAGACCCGCTCTACCTGAACGTCATCGCCACCTCCATCGGCACGGCGCTGATCGTCACGGTGCTCGCCGTCGCCCTCGGCTACCCGACCGCGCTGGTCATCGTGCGGCTGCCCCCGAAGTGGCGCACGCTCGCCCTCGTCGCGGTGCTGCTGCCGTTCTGGACCAACTTCCTGATCCGCACCTACGCATGGATCCTTCTGCTGAACAACGCCGGCTGGATCAACCAGGGGTTGCAAGCGGTCGGCATCATCGACGAGCCGCTGAAGATGCTCTACACGCAGCCGGCCGTCATCATCGGGCTCCTCTATATGTACTTGCCGCTGATGGTGCTGCCGCTGTACGCCTCGCTCTCCTCCCAGGACGCCCAGCTCACCGAGGCGGCGACGAACCTCGGGTCGAGCCCGTTCCGGGTGTTCCGCACCATCACCCTGCCGCTGTCCGTGCCCGGTCTGCTCACCGGATGCGTGTTCGTCTTCGTTCCCGCGATGAGCAACTTCGTGATCCCAGAGCTGCTCGGCGGCGGAAAGACGGTGCTGATCGGCAACCTGATCCGCGACCAGTTCCTGAAGGCCAGGGACTGGCCGTTCGGCGCCGCCCTTGCCCTCGTGCTCACAATCCTGCTCGTCGCCCTGATCTTCGCCCAACAGACCGCGAGTCGTCGCGTCACCGAGGGCCCACGCGAGAGGAAGGTGAAGCGCAATGCGTAGAGCTTCCAGCCCTCATACCCCCAGGCCTCAGTCACGCCTGATTCGGATCCCGTTCTGGTTCACCTACGTGTTCCTCTACCTGCCGATCCTCGTGGTGGTGATCATGTCGTTCAACTCCTCGAAGAACCTGTTTGTCTGGAAGGGGTTCTCGCTCCAGTGGTACCCGACGGTGTTCGCCAACGAGGCGGTGATGACCGGGCTGCGCAACACGCTCATCGTGGCGACATCCGTCATGCTGCTCGCCACCCTGCTCGGCACGCTGATCGCCGTGGGCATCCACCGCTACACCCGAGGCGGGCTGGTGCGCGCCTTCGCCATCGCGCCCGCGCTGCTGCCAGACCTGCTGCTGGCCGTCGGCCTGCTCAGCCTGTTCTCGCTGGCCGGGGTCACGCTCGGCCTGCACTCGGTGATCATCGCGCACGTCACCTTCGCGATGGCGTTCGTCACCGCGATCGTGCTGGCCCGGCTGGCCAGCCTGGACCCAAGCCTCGAGGAGGCCTCCCGGGATCTGGGCGCCGGCAGCTTCCGCACCTTCATGAAGGTGACGCTGCCCCAGCTGGCGCCCGGCATGGTCGCCGGCGGCCTGCTCGCGTTCACGCTCTCGCTGGACGAGTTTGTGATCGCGTTCTTCACCACCGCGCCCACCACCCCCACCCTGCCGATCGCGATCTACTCGATGGTGCGCTTCGGCGTCACCCCCGAGATCAACGCCCTCGCCACCATGCTGCTGTTCGTCAGCGTGCTCGCCGTCATCGGTGCGCAGCGTCTGACCCGAGTGACGGATGCCCTATGACAACCACTGCCCCCTCTCCCCTTCTTGATATCCGCGGTGTGCAACACAGCTACGGCGACGTCGTCGCGCTGCGCGACGTGTCGCTGTCGATCGCCGACCGCGAGTTCTTCGCCCTGCTCGGGCCGTCCGGATGCGGCAAGACCACGCTGCTACGTTCGATCGCCGGGTTCGAAACACCGCAGGCCGGCTCCATCCTGCTCGACGGGCAGGATCTGACCGCGCTGCCGGCGCACCGCCGCCCGGTGAACATGATGTTCCAGTCCTACGCGCTGTTCCCACACATGAGCGTGGAGAAGAACGTCGGCTACGGGTTGGAGGCCGAGGGCGTCGGCAAGGCCGAGATCCGCCGCCGGGTGGGCGAGACCCTGGAGATCGTCGGGCTGGCCGCGTTCGCGCAGCGCCGCCCGGCCAAGCTCAGCGGCGGCCAGCGGCAGCGGGTCGCCCTGGCCAGGGCGATCATCAAACGGCCGCGGGTGCTGCTGCTCGACGAGCCGCTCTCTGCCCTGGACCGCAAGGTGCGCGCCGAGATGCAGCTGGAGCTCAAGCGCATGCAGCACGAGGCCGGCATGACGTTCGTCGTCGTCACCCACGACCAGGAGGAGGCCATGTCGATGGCCGACCGGGTCGCCGTGCTGAACCGTGGCGGCATCGAGCAGCTCGATACCCCGGTCGGGCTGTACTCGCGGCCGGCGACGCGCTTCGTGGCGAGCTTCATCGGCACGGCGAACCTGCTCGACGGCTTCGCGACCGGATCGAGCTCCTCTGGCAGCGCCGTCGACGTACCCGGTGTGGCGCTGTTCCCCGTCTCGCACGGTTTCGCCGAGCGGGAGCCGGTCACCCTGGTGGCCCGCCCGGAGGACGTGCACATCGTGGCCCCGGATGCCGCGCCGATCACGGGCACCGTCATCGACACGTTCTTCCTCGGCGGCTCGTCGACCGTCTCGGTCGAGGTGCCGGGGCTGGCGAAGCCGATCAGCTGCACCGTGCACGCCGCCAACGTTGCCGAGCGCGGGCAGCGGGTCGGTTTGAACTTCGACTCGTCGCGCGTGGTGGTCGTCGCGAACCCGGTGGAGGCTGCCGTCGCCGCCTGAGCCACGGCGCGCGCGTTGGCTTCGGTCGCTGGCGCTCCCTCGAGCCAGCGGGCGCAGCCCCCATCGCTGGTCGAGTAGGCCCGCCAGGGCCGCATCGAGACCCAGTTTCCAGCCGGAAGCCATGCCACGTGCAAGGTCTCGATACGCTCGTTCCTCGCTACTCGACCAGCGGGGTGTTGGCTTCGGTCGCTGGCGCTCCCTCGAGCCAGCGGGAGAATGCACGCCGGATGCGGAGGCAACCGGAAGATCGGGAGGCAGCTTTCGGCCGAGAGCTGCCTCCCGATCCGCCGTCGGCCTCCCGACCGGCGGGTGGGGCGAGCGGGGCTCAGTGTGCCGGCAGCCACTCCGGCCGGGCGCTGCCGAGCGGGTGCACCGGCCCCTGGGGGCGCCCGGGGATGTCCACGATCGCGCGGGCGCGGCGCACGGGGCCGTCAGCGCTCGGCACGGTCTCCAGCTCGTCGCTCAGCGCCACGTCAGCCACGGCAGGCACCGGCAGCACCGGCTCCGGCAGGGCGCTCGGCCCAAGCGCCAGCAGCGCCTGCGCCATCGCCGCCAGCGACGAGCTCAGGGTCGCTGCCGTGCCGTCGGCGAGAGCCGCACAGATGGCACCGGCGAGCACGTAGCCGGTGGCGTGGTCGAGCGCCTGGGCTCGCAGCGTCCCGGGGGTCACGCCCCGCCCGACGACTCGACCCTCGATGGGCTCCTCGAGGCTCCCCTCGGCCACCGCGATGCCGGATGCCGCCTGCACGAGCGAGTCGAAGCCGCGCCGCACCGCCCACAGGCTGCCCGGTGGGTAGGCACTGAGCGTGGCGATGACCAGGTGCGGATGCCGCTGGCGCAGGCTCGCCTCGTCGAACCCGAACCGGGCCAGACTGCCCGGCCGGTAGCCGAGCACGACGACATCAGCACCGGCCATCAGCTCTTCGATCCGCTCGGCGTTTTGGCCGAGGTCGAGCACGGCCGAGCGCTTCCCCGCGCCGGTATCGATGTGCTGCACGGGAAGCTCGGCCGGTTCCGGCGGGTCGATGCGGAGCACGTCGGCGCCGAGCAGGGCGAGCGCCCGCGTGCATGTGGGCCCGGCGATCACGCGCGAGAAGTCGAGCACGCGCGGCGGGCGGGCGGCGAAGTCGCGCGTCGCGCCGGCCTCGCGGGCGGGCGCGCCAGCCTCCCACTGCAGCAGCGGTGCCGTGGGGATCAGCAGCTCGAACTCCTCTCGCGTGCGCACTCGCACGCAGAGCGCGCCGCGCGCCAGGGCGAGGGCCTCGGCATCCGCCGCCGCCATGCCAGCGAGCGCCGTCCCGAGCTCGTCACGGCCCGCCGTCTCGTCGAGGCCGAGTGCGGCACAGAGCCGCTCCCGGTGGTGCGGGTAGTTCGCGTGGGTGCGCACCCAGCCGTCGAGCGCGGGGAAGAAGCCGCTGAGCGGCGCCCAGGCCGCAGCGGGCACACCGGCGACGCTCAGGTAGTTGTAGCTGCTGAAGTTCACGCCGACCCGGCGCGGGCTGACGTCGACGGCCGGCAACCCGAGCAGCCGCGCGGCCTGCGCCGCGAAGAACGAGACGCTGTCCAGCGCAAGCTCCCCCGCCCGCAACCGCGCCGTGAGGCCGGTCTCACCGGGGAGCACGCGCACTCGCCCGGCCGCCCCCGCATCGCCGATCGTGACGGCCAGTTGCTCGAGAATCACGCCCATGCCGCGAGCATACGCCCGCGGCCGTCCGGCTCAACCACGAGTGCGCAGTTCGGCGGCCTCCCGGGCTCCGGAAGGCGCCAAACTGCGCACTCGGTGAAACGTTCGCCGGCGGCAGCCGCCGGCACCTCCGCTAGCTGTCGGCGTTGGCCGCGGCCAACAGCTGCTCCACCATCTCCGGCTCGACGCCCATGCCGGGGAAGCTGGCCAGGCGGCCGATCGGGAAGGAGGCCATCATCTTCTCCATGCCCTCATCGCTCTCGCCCGCGTCGCCTGCACCGCCGAACATGGCAGCCATCGCCTGCATGATCATCGGTCCGGCCACCGGGTCGGCGATGAGCTCGCCGATCGAGGAGTTGGCGGTGAGCGGCAGTCGCACCGCGTCACCGTCGACCGCGACGGTGCCGGTGAGGCGGATGTCGCGGCTGGAGGCGCCGACGGCCACCGTGTAGTCGCCGCCCTCGACGACCCACTTGTCGACCCGGGTGTCCCAGTAGGCGAGCTCGTCGCGGCGCAGCTGCACGGACACCTCGCGGCTCTCGCCGGTGGCGAGGGCGACGGAGGCGAAGCCCTTGAGCTCCTGCGGTGCGCGCTGCACGCCGGAGCCGGCCAGCGCCGTGTAGACCTGAACGATCTCGCGGCCGTCCCGCTCGCCGGCGTTGGTCACCGTGAGCGTCGCGGTGATGCCTGCGGCATCCGCGGCCAGCGACAGGCCCGAGTACTCGAAGGTGGTGTACGAGAGGCCGTGCCCGAACGGGTACTGCACCGCCATCGAGCGCGCGTCGTACCAGCGGTAGCCGACGAAGAGGCCCTCGCCGTAGCGCACGTGGCCGAACTCACCGGGGAACTCGAGGTAGGCCGGGGTGTCCTCCAGGCGCAGCGGGATCGTCTCGGCGAGGCGGCCGGACGGGTTCACGACGCCGTAGAGCACGTCGGCGGTGGCGCCGCCACCGGCCTGGCCGAGCAGCCAGCCCTCGAGGATCGCGGGGATGCGCGCCTCGAACTCGGAGAGCCGCACGACGCCGCCGTTGGAGAGCACGAGCACGGTGCGCGGGTTGGCCTCGAGCACGGCGTCGAGCAGCGCCAGCTGGGCAGCGGGCAGCTCGATGTGCTCGCGGTCGAAGCCCTCCGACTCGTCTGCGGCCGGCACGCCGAGGAAGAGCACGACGGTCTCGGCGGCGCCCGCCGCGGCAACGGCCTCGGCCCGGAGCGCTGCTGCCTCGTCATCCGCAGAGTTCGCGAGTGTGAAGCCGGCGGCGAACGTCACGCGCTCGGCGCCGACGACCCGCTCGATCTCGTCCAGCGCGTTGTCGACCTTGGTCGGGTTGATCAGCGAGCTGCCTGCGCCCTGGAACCGCGGCGTGCGGGCGAATTCGCCGATGACGGCGACGGATGCCTCCGCCGCCAGTGGCAGGATCTGCCCCTCGTTCTTCAGCAGCACGATGCTGCGGGCTGCGGCGTCACGGGCCAGCGCGTGGTGGGCGTCGACGTCGTAGGACGCGTCGGCGTCTGCCCCGGCCTGCGCCTTGAGCGCCAGCTCGACGTTGCGGCGCGCCGCCACGTCGAGCACGGCCTCGTCGAGGGTGCCGGCCTTGACGGCGGCGACCAGCTCGGCGTCGGTGCGGCCGCTGCCGCCGGGCATCTCGAGGTCGAGGCCGGCCGCGACGCCGACCACGCGCTCGTTGACCGCGCCCCAGTCAGAGACGACGACCCCGTCGAAGCCCCATTCCTCCCGCAGCACGGTGTTCAGCAGCCACGGGTTCTCTGAGGTGTAGACGCCGTTCAGGCGGTTGTACGAGCACATGACCGTCCAGGGCTGCTCGTCCTCGACGACTCGCTGGAAGCCGCGCAGGTAGATCTCGCGCAGCGGCCGCGGGTCGACGTCAGAGCTCGAGCGCATGCGGTCGTTCTCTTGGTTGTTCGCGGCGAAGTGCTTGAGCGAGGTTCCGACGCCCTGGCTCTGCAGTCCGCGCACGATCGCGGCGCCGAGAGCACCGGAGACGATCGGGTCTTCAGAGAGGTACTCGAAGTTGCGCCCGCACAGCGGCGAGCGCTTGATGTTGATGCCGGGGCCGAGCAGAACGCCGACACCCTCCGCCTTCGCCTCCTCGCCGAGGGCGACGCCGACACGCTCGAGCAGCTCGGTGTCGAAGCTCGAACCGAGGGCCACGGCGGGCGGGAAACAGGTGGCCGGGACACTGTCGGCGAGGCCGAGGTGGTCGGATCCCTCCCGCTGCAGGCGCACGCCGTGTGGGCCGTCGGTCAGCACGATGCGGGGCACGCCAGCGTGGTCGATGGCCTTGGTGCTCCAGAAGTCGGCTCCGCTGGTGAGCGAGGCCTTCTCCTCCAGGGTGAGGCCAGCCACGATGTCAGAAGCGCGGGCGGCAATTGAGGTCGAGTCGGTCATGATTCTCCTTGCGTGGGGTGCTGTAGAGCGTACGAGATTTCTGGGCTGTCCTAGCGGACCGACTTGATCGCCCAGACGGCGAAGGCGCCGAGGATCGACAGAACGATGCCGATCGGGAACAGGGCCACGTAGCCGCCGGAGGCCAGCACGATGGCGCCGGCGACGGCCGGGGCGAGCGTCTGCGGCAGGGTGGCGGCGATGTTGACGACGCCGAGGTCCTTCGCGAAGGACTTCGCCGAGGGAAGCACCTCGCTCATCAGGGCGGTGTCGACGGCCTGGAAGCAGCCGAAGCCGAGGCCCGCGACGACGGTGAACAGCATCCAGCCGGTGAAGCTCGGTGCCACCATCGGGAACACCAGGGCCACGCCGACCAGGATCGAGGAGGCGAAGACGAAGACCTTGCGGCGGCCGAGCTTGTCCGAGAGTGGTCCGGAGACCAGCGTCGAGACGAGGATGGCGGCGAGGTTGACGATGCCGAACAGCGGGATCATCGCGACGGCGTTGTCGCCGAGGCCGATGTAGTCCTGCAGGATGTAGAGCTGGTATCCGGTCACGGCGAAGTAGCCGGTGTAGAGCAGCAGGCGACCCATGAACGCCCAGAAGAAGTCCGGGTGTGCGATCGGGTTCACCCAGAAGGTGTGCAGGAAGTCGGAGAGCGAGAAGGGCTCCTTCACCATCTGCTTGCTGGAGTGGTCCGGGTTGAACAGCACGAACAGGGTGACCACGATCAGGGTGAATCCGCCGAGGAGCATGTAGCCGGAGGGGATGTCAGCGGCGAGCTTTGCGCCGACGATCTGGCCGCCGATCGCGCCGAGCATCAGGCCAAGGCCGGAGAGGGCCGAGAAGGTGCCGCGGGCCGCGCGGGGCACGCGGTCGGGCAGGACGGCCGAGAGCGGGCCCTGTGCGAAGTTGTAGGCGAGCTGCACCATCGTCCAGGCGATGGCGATCTGCACGAGCCCGTTGGCGAGGGCCATGCCGACGAGCGCGAGCCCGCCGATCAGCGCGCCGCCGACCATCCAGGGTGCGCGGCGCCCGAAGCGGCTGCGCGTGCGGTCGGAGAGCGCACCGGCGATCGGCTGGGCGAGCATCGCCGCAACGGAGCCGATCGTGAGCACCCAGGCGAGGTTGGCCGCCTTGTTCTCCGGGTCAAGCCCCTGCACCTGGAGCGGGAGCAGGATGCCGGGGACTGCGCCCCAGATGAGGAAGATCGAGACGTTGGCCGGAACGATCCAGGCAAGCAGCCGTTTGATGGTGCCGCGTACCGGTGCCGGTGGGTCGATCTGGCCGTCTGCGTCGAGGGTGTGGGTGAGTTCCGACGTCGTCGTCATCGTGTTCCTTTCGGGGTGTTCATCTGTGAACCTTGAAAACCATACTTCATTCGGTTTTCAATTCCAAAGAAGCCAATACCATTCAGATATGGCACGCAGAGGCTCATACGCAAAAGGAGTCGCCAAGCGCGACGAAATTCTGACCGAGGCCCTTCGGGTGATCGCCCGCAATGGCTACAACCGCACCTCGGTGCGCGAGCTCGCCGACGCCGTCGGGCTCAGCCAGGCCGGGTTGCTGCACTACTTCAGCTCCAAGGAGGAACTCTTCGCCGCGGTGCTGCAGAAGCGCGACGAGGTGGACTCGCGCGACTTCGTGGGCGCCGACGGCGACACCTCCCTCGCCTCGCTGGCCGTCAGCGAGAACCCGTTCGACTCGCTGGCCACGGTCATGCGGCACAACACCGAGGTCCCGGGGCTCGCCCAGCTCTACACGCGCCTGTCGGCCGAGGCGACGGATGCCAGCCACCCCGCCCACGACTTCTTCGTGCGGCGCGGCCAGGACTTCCGCAGCTACTTCGCGTCGAGCGTGCGCGCCGCCCAGGCCGCGGGCAAGCTCTCCCCCGCCATCGACGCTGACAAGGTCTCGACCATCATGATCGCCCTCGCCGACGGCCTGCAGACGCAGTGGATGATCGACCCCGAACTCGACATGGCGGAGCACATCGACTACCTGGCGGAGCTGCTCGGCCTCGTCCCGTAGCCAACGTCTGACGGCAATCGCACTCCGTCCCTTGCTCAAACTGTGAATCAGCCGCATACTCATTACCAAACTTCGCTTGGTTTTAGCCGACCGGCGACATGTTCGTTCCCTGACCATGCACCACCGCTGTTTCTCAATGAAGAGGAGAGTCGTGTCCACCACATCGCCCAACCCAGAGCTCGCGGACGACGGCCGTACCGCCGTCACCTCGACCGGGATGCAGAGCCCCGTCGCAACGAAGCGGCTGCTGCCGTCGATCGCCATCCTGTCGGTGTTCGTGTTCGCCACCTACGGCGCGGTGCTCGGCATCCTGCTCCCGGCGCAAATCGCGACCATCAACCCAGACCCCGTCGCCAAGGTCGCCAACTTCGGCCTCGTCAGCTCGATCTCGTTCGTCTTCACCCTGTTCGCCCAGCCGATCGTCGGCGCATTCAGTGACCGCACCCGCAACAGGCTCGGCCGGCGCGCCCCGTGGATGCTGATCGGCGCCGCCGTCGCGATGATCTTCCTGCTCGGCATGGGCGGCATGCAGAACGTGCTGCTCATCGCGGCGTTCTGGGCCGTCATCCAGGTCTCGATGAACGCGGTGCAGGGCCCGCTCAGCGCCGTCGTGCCCGACCGCTTCCCCCGCTCCAAGCGTGGCGTCGCCTCGGCCATGGCCGGCGTCGGCATGATGCTCGGCGGTGTTCTCGGAACCGTCGTCGCCGCCCAGTTCGTGTCGAACGTCGGAATCGGCTACGCGGTCTTCGGCATCGCCGTGCTGATCGTGACCGCGCTCTACGTGTACTTCAACAAGGACTACTCCAGCGTCGGCGCAGTCGTCGAGCCGTGGAGCTGGAAGAACTTCCTCACGGGCTTCTGGATCAACCCGAAGAAGCACCCCGACTTCTTCTGGGCCTTCACCGCGCGCTTCCTCTTCATCCTCGGCTACTTCGTCATCAGCGCCTACAGCCTCTACCTGCTGCAGGACTACATCGGCATGGAGCTGGAGGAGGCGGCCGGCGCGGCCGCCATGCTCGCCATGGCCGGCCTGTTGCCGACCATGATCTCGATCGCCCTCGCCGGCTGGTGGAGCGACAAGATCGGCCGCCGCAAGGTGTTCATCTACGCTGCCACCGTCATCATGGTCATCAGCCTGATCTTCCCGCTGATCATGCCCACGTTCGAGGGCATGCTCATCATGAACATCGTCAGCGGCTTCGGCTTCGGCTTCTACATGGCCTGCGACGCCGCCCTGATGACCGAGGTGCTCCCGGGCGACGGTATCGCCGCCGGCAAGGACCTCGGCATCCTGAACGTGGCGACCAACATCCCGCAGGCACTCAGCCCGGCCGTCGCCGGCTTCATCATCATCGCGCTCGGCGGCTACCCGTCGCTGTTCATCTTCGCGATGGTCGCCGTCACGGCAGCCGCCTTCGTGCTGATGCCCATCAAGAGCGTCCGCTAGCGACGGGGAGGCTCCGCCCGCCCCTCATGGGCGCGGGCGGAGCCTTTCTCCTGTGCACCGCTGCCGACGTGATGCGCACGAGCGCGGAGCGCCGTTTGCGCTCTCGCCCGATGAGGCTCATACTCATTACCGAACGTCGTTTGGTTTTGACGGTGTTTGCGGAAGTGAGCGGGCACACAGCCCCGTCGCGCCGCGGTTTCTCAATGAAGAGGAGAGTCGTGCCCACCCCATCCACCACCCCGGAGCTCGCCGAAGACGGCCGCACAGCGCTGACGTCGACAGGAATGCAGAGCCCCGTGGCCACCCGGCGCCTGCTGCCCTCGATTGCCGTGATCTCGGTGTTCGTCTTCGCCACCTACGGCGCCGTCCTCGGCATCCTGCTCCCCGCGCAGATCGCGACGATCGACCCCGACCCGCTGGCCAAGGTCGCGAACTTCGGTCTTGTCAGCTCGATCTCGTTCGTCTTCACGCTGTTCGCCCAGCCCATCGTCGGCGCGCTCAGCGACCGCACCCGCAACCGCATGGGCCGCCGTGCCCCGTGGATGCTGATCGGCGCCGCCATCGCGATGATCTTCCTGCTCGGCATGGGCGGCATGCAGAACGTGCTGCTCATCGCCGCATTCTGGGCCGTGATCCAGGTGTCCATGAACGCCATCCAGGGCCCGCTCAGCGCCATCGTGCCCGACCGCTTCCCCCGCTCCAAGCGCGGCGTCGCCTCGGCCATGGCCGGTCTCGGCATGATGCTCGGCGGCGTTCTCGGAACCGTCCTCGCCGCCCAGTTCGTGAACAACGTCGGCGTCGGCTACACGATCTTCGGCATCGGCGTGCTCGTCTCGACCGTGCTCTACGTGGTCTTCAACAAGGACTACTCCAGTGTCGGCGCCGTCGTCGAGCCGTGGAGCTGGAAGAACTTCCTGTCCGGCTTCTGGATCAACCCGAAGCAGAACCCCGACTTCGCCTGGGCGTTCGCCGGCCGCTTCCTGTTCATCCTCGGCTACTTCGTCATCTCGGCGTACAGCCTCTACCTGCTGCAGGACTACATCGGCCTGCCTCTGGAGGAGGCGGCCAGCACCGCGGCCCTGCTCGCGGCGGCCGGCCTGGTACCGACGCTGCTCTCGATCTCGCTAGCCGGCTGGTGGAGCGACAAGGTCGGCCGCCGCAAGGTGTTCATCTACGCGGCCACCGTCATCATGGTGATCAGCCTCATCTTCCCGCTGCTCATGCCCACCGTCACCGGCATGCTCATCATGAATGTCATCAGCGGGTTCGGCTTCGGCCTCTACATGGCCTGCGACGCGGCCCTGATGACCGAGGTGCTCCCGGGCGGCGGCACCGCCGCCGGCAAGGACCTCGGCATCCTGAACGTGGCCACCAACATCCCGCAGGCGCTCAGCCCCGCCGTCGCCGGCCTCATCATCACCTTCGCCGGCGGCTACCAGGCCCTGTTCGTCTTCGCCATGGTCGCGGTCGTCCTGGCCGCGATCGTCCTGGCACCCATCAAGAGCGTTCGTTAGGAGAACCAGATGACCACCACTTCCCCACTCGTACAGACCACTGCTGGTGTCGTGCGCGGCTTCTGGCGCGAGAGCGCGGATGCCGCAGGCGTGCCGTCGGCGGCGTTCCTCGGCATCCCGTTCGCCGAGCCGCCCGTCGGCGAGCTGCGCTTCGCCGCGCCAGTGCCGCACCAGGCCTGGGAGGGCGTGCGCGACGCCGTCGAGTTCGGCGCCACCCCGCACCGCGAGGTGCAGGGCGAGATCACGCTGATCCCCGAGCCGGCCTTCCCCGGTGAGTCGACGCTGAACGTCAACGTGTTCACGCCGGCGCCGCTCGCCCCCGGCACGGATGCCGCGGAATCCGCCGGCCTGCCCGTGCTCGTCTACATCCACGGCGGCGGCTACGTCAGCGGCTCCCCGTCGAGCCCCTGGTACGACGGAGCACCGTTCAACCGCGACGGCGTCATCGTCGTGTCGGTGTCGTACCGCCTCGGCTTCCACGGCTTCGGCTACATCGAGGACGCCCCGATGAACCGCGGCGTGCGCGACTGGCTGCTCGCCCTGGAGTGGGTGCAGGAGAACATCGCGAACTTCGGCGGCGACCCGAAGCAGGTCACCATCTCCGGCCAGTCCGCCGGCGGCGGCGCCGTGCTCACGCTGCTCGGCATGCCGGCCGCGCAGCACCTGTTCCGCGCGGTCTACTCGATCTCCGGCCCGCCCACCACCACGACGCTGGACGCCGCGGAAACCGTCGGGCGCGCGATCGCCGAACTCGGCGGAGTCGCACCGACCCGTGCCGGGCTCGGCACACTGCCGGAGTCGCGCATCCTCGAGCTGCAGGCATCCGCCTCCCCGCTGAACGCGAGCGACGACGAGTCCGACCCGATCGCCGGCCTGGTCGGCCTGGTCAGCGGCGGCCTCGTGCTCGGCCCCGTCGTCGACGGCGACCTGATCCCGCTGCCCAGCCGCGAGGCATACGCCGCCGGCATCGGCGCAGACAAGGCGCTCGTCATGGGGGCAACCGACCAGGAGTTCAACATGATCCTGGCCGAGGGCAAGGAGGCCATGGCCGCAATTCCGGCCGCCGCGATCCTCGGCCGCCTCGTGGACTCCCCTGAGCTCGTCGAGGCGTACGTCGCCGCACACGAGGGGCTCGACACGGCCGACACGGTCGGCCAGTACATCACCGACTCCATGTTCCGCGCCCCCGCGCTCGACATCGCCGAGCTGCGTGCCAGCCGCGGTGACGCGGATGCCGCAGCCACCTGGCTGTACCGCTTCTCCTGGTCGTCGCCGACGATCGGCAGCTCCTGCCACTGCCTCGACGTGCCGTTCTTCTTCGACCAGCTGGGCGCCGAGCGCGTCTCCGCCGTCGCCGGAGACTCGCCCTCGCAGCTCCTCGCCGACGAGGTGCACGGCGGCGCCCTGGCGCTGATCCGTGACGGTGCGGCCAACTGGCCGGCCTGGAACAGCACCGACCGGCAGGCCCGCGTCTACGACGACCCCGCCTCCTCGGTGGAGTCCGATGCCTTCGCCACGCTGCGGATGCTGCTGCCTGACACCGTGGCCGCCGCGTAGTAGAGGCACCACCACTGATTGAGCCTGCCGAAGTCCCCCGGATCTCGGCAGGCTCAATTGGCAGTAGGGCAGAATCAAGACCAACTGAATCACCAGCGACCCAGAGGATGCAGCCATGACAGAGCAGACCGTTTTCGACACCACCGTCGCCCCCGAGGTGCGCACGGCGGCCGGCGTGGTGCGCGGCCTCTGGCGCTCCCCGCGCGGCGGGCACGGCCTGCCCTCCGCCGCCTTCCACGGCATCCCCTTCGCCGAGGCCCCCGTCGGCCCGCTGCGCTTCGCCGCCCCCGTGCCGCACGCGCCCTGGGAGGGTGTGCGCGACGCCATCGAGATGGGCCCGACCCCGCAGCGTCAGACCCTCGCCGAGATCACGCTGATCCCCGAGCCGTCGATCGAGGGTGACTCGACCCTGAACGTCAACGTCTTCACGCCGACTCCGGCCTCCGCGGCATCCGCCGGCCTGCCGGTGATGGTCTACATCCACGGCGGCGGCTACACCGCCGGCTCGCCGGCCAGCCCCTGGTACGACGGCGCCTCATTCAACCGTGACGGCGTTGTGACGGTGTCGATCTCGTACCGACTCGGCTTCGACGGCTTCGGCTGCATCGACGACGCCCCAGACAACCGCGGCGTGCTGGACTGGCTGCTCGCGCTGGAGTGGGTGCAGCAGAACATCGCCGCGTTCGGCGGCGACCCCGAGCGCGTCACGATCTCTGGCCAGTCCGCCGGCGGCGGCGCCGTGCTCACCCTGCTCGGCATGGAGGCCGCCCAGCACCTGTTCACCGGCGTCTACTGCATCTCGGGTGCCGTCGGCGACGTGCAGCGCCCCCGCGCCCAGCAGCTGGCCCGCCGCCTGGCCGAGCTCGCCGGCGTGCCGGCGACCCGCGAGGGCTTCGCCAGCCTCAGCGAGGAGCGCATCCTCGAACTGCAGCAGAAGGCGCAGGAGCCGGCCGATGGCCCGGGCAAGCCGCTCGAGATGCTGGGCCGGATGATCGCTGAGGGCCTCGCGCTCGGCCCCATGATCGACGGGGAGCTCGTTCAGCGCGCAACCCTGGAGTCGTTCAAGCTCGGCGTCGGCGCCGACAAGCCGCTGGTGCTCGGCGCCACCGACGACGAGTTCTCGATGGCGCTCGACGAGGCCAAGGGCAAGCTGCGGTTCATCCCGAAGAGCTTCATGCTCGGCAAGGCGGGGCTGGCCAAGGCCAAGCGCAAGGCCTACTTTGCCGCCAACCCGGATGTCGCCAGGCGCGACACCGCGGGAGCCGTCGGGCGCTACATGACCGACGCGATGTTCCGCACCGCCGTGCTCAAGGTCACCGACGCGCGCGAAGCCGGCGCTGCCGCTGCCGCGAAGTCGGGCGCCACGGCATCCGCCCCCACCTGGGTGTACCGCTTCTCGTGGGCATCGCCCGTGTACAAGTACGCCATGCACTGCCTCGACGTGCCGTTCTTCTTCGACTGCCTCGACAGCGTGAAGATCGACGCCGTCGCCGGAGCCAACCCGCCGCAGGCGCTGGCCGACGAGCTGCACGCGGAGGCCGTCGCCTTCGTGAGCACCGGCGTCGCGCCGTGGCCGAAGTACACCGACAACGCCAGGGCCACCCGCGTCTTCGACGTGCCGTCCTCGGTCATCGCCGACGGCTACGGAGGGGTGCGCCCGCTGCTCGGCGCTGCCGCCTAGCGCAGGCCCGACGCACACGTCCGCGCGCTCCCCCTCCCTGGAGGGGGGCGCGCGGATTCTTTGTGCACCGCGGCTCGAGGAAGCCTCCCCACGTTGGCTCGAGGGAGCGCCAGCGACCGAAGCCACTACCGCGCGGGCCGACGCGGCGGGTGCCGGGGCGCCGAACGTGGCACAGTGGGACCATGTTTGTGAAGATCTGTGGCCTGCGTGAGCCCGCGACCCTGGCCGCCGCCGTGCAGGCGGGGGCGGATGCCGTCGGCTTCGTGTTCGCCCCAGGCAGCCCGCGCACGGTCGACGCCGGCACGGTGCGACAGCTGCTCACGGCCGTGCCGGCCCCGGTGCAGACGGTGGGCGTCTTCCGCCGGCAACCGATCGACGAGGTGCTGGCAACGGCCACCGCGGCCGGCGTGAGCACCGTGCAACTGCACGGCGGCGAGCCGGTGACCGAGCTCGACCGGCTGAAGACGGCCGGCTTCGACACGATCCGGGCGCTCTCACTCGACGAGTACCTGCGCGAGCTGGACCGCGACCCGGCTGGCCTCCGTCGCCACCGGCTGCTGCTGGACGCCCCCGTTCCGGGAGCCGGCGAGCCCTTCGACACCACGGCGCTGCGCGCGCACCCGCCGCAGGGCGACTGGCTCCTGGCCGGCGGGCTCACCCCCGGCAACGTCAGTGAGCTACTCGCCGGGCTCGGGGGCGCGACGCCGGGCGTCGACGTCTCCAGCGGGGTCGAGAGCACCCGCGGGGTCAAGGATGCCGCGCTGATCGAGGCGTTCGTGGCGGCGGCTCGCGCGCTCTAGTCGCGCCGGCGCTGGCTGCGGCGGCCGTGGCTGCTACGGCGCCGCTGGCTGCCTCCCCCTGATTGAGACTGCCGAATCCCCCGCCGTGTCGCGCCACACCCGCTGGTCGAGTAGCGAGGAACGAGCGTATCGAGACCCCGCACCAGACACAGTTCCCCGCCAGAAACCGGATCTCGATACGGCCCTAGCGGGCCTACTCGACCACCGGGACGGCGGCAGCCTGCGGCATGCGCCCGCACGGCGCCGTTGGCTTCGGTCGCTGGCGCTCCCTCGAGCCAACGTGAACGTGCACGTCGGCTGGAGGGGCCGCGCCGCGACGAAGGAGCAGCGCAGCTCCCGAAGCCCGGGAGCCAACAACACACGGCAGCCCGCAGCATCCGCCGGCGCTGGCTGTGGCGGCCGTGGCTGCTACGGCGCCGCTGGCTGCCTCCCCCTGATTGAGACTGCCGAATCCTCCGCCGTGTCGCGCCACACCCGCTGGTCGAGTAGCGAGGAACGAGCGTATCGAGACCCCGCACCAGACACAGTTCCCCGCCAGAAACCGGGTCTCGATACGGCCCTAGCGGGCCTACTCGACCACCGGGACGGCGGCAGCCTGCGGCATGCGCCCGCACGGCGCCGTTGGCTTCGGTCGCTGGCGCTCCCTCGAGCCACCGTGAACATGCACGTCGGCT
This sequence comes from Microterricola viridarii, assembly GCF_001542775.1. GTDB lineage: Bacteria > Actinomycetota > Actinomycetes > Actinomycetales > Microbacteriaceae > Microterricola > Microterricola viridarii_A. The sequence goes on along the minus strand of NZ_CP014145.1, from coordinate 3,340,081 downwards.
GGAGGGGGCCGCCCCGCGACGAAGGAGCAGCGCAGCTCCCGAAGCCCGCGAGCCAACAACACACGGCAGCCAGCGGCATCCGCCGGCGCTCCCTCGAGCCAACGGGCGGATGCGCGCTGGCTGCCTCCCCCTGATTGAGACTGCCGAATCCCCCGCCGTGTCGCGCCACACCCGCTGGTCGAGTAGCGAGGAACGAGCGTATCGAGACCCCGCACCAGACACAGTTCCCCGCCAGAAACCGGGTCTCGATACGGCCCCAGCGGGCCGACTCGACCACCGGGACGCCGGCAGCCTGCGGCATACGCCCGCACGGCGCCGTTGGCTTCGGTCGCTGGCGCTCCCTCGAGCCAACGTGAACATGCACGGCGGCTGGGGGGGGGGGCCGCGCCGCGACGAAGGAGCACGGCAGCCCGCGGCATCCGCCTGCTCCGCAGAAACAGCCGAAGCCCTGGGCGTCTCCGAGGAGGCGCTCAGGGCTTCGCGGAGCCATCCGAGAAGGGGCTCAGCCGACGGGAACGCCCGACAGGGTCGCGGCGAACGGATCCCAGTCCTCGGCGACGAGCGGCACCGCGTCGATCGAGCTCTGCACGTCGACGACCTGCTTGGTGTTGACGGCATCCTCGATCGAGGCGAGCGTGTCGAACACGTGGTAGCCGACCGCGCCGGTGGCGATGTGCGCGCCGCCGGAGCGGATCGCACGGGCCATGTCGAGCACGCCGAGGCCACGGCCGGCCAGCACGCCGGTGAGCGGGATCGACTCCCACTCGGGCTCGCCGAACCCGGCGCGGGCGAACAGCACCTCGCCGCCGAACGTGTTCGGGTCGGGGATCAGCATGGTCGCCTCGGTGCCGGTGATCTCGACGTAGCCGGTCTTGCCGAGCGGCGAGTCAAAGCTGAGCACGCTCTGCGAGACGCCGCCCTTCTCGAACTCGGCGATCGCGCTGATGTGCGTCGGCACCTCAACCGGGAACGTGGTGCCCGCGCGGTCGCCGGTGGCGATCGTGCGCTGCGTGCGGCCCTGCGAGCCGAACGCGGCGACACGGGCGACCGAGCCGAACACGTGCACCAGGGTCGTCACGTAGTACGGGCCCATGTCGAAGAGCGGGCCGGCACCGGTGGCGAAGAGGAACTCGGGGTCCGGGTGGAACACATCCGGTCCGATGTACTGCATCACGGTCTGCGCCGACAGCGGGGTGCCGATGTCGCCGCGGGCGATCGCGCGGCGGGCCGTCTGCACGCCCGGGCCGAGCACGGTGTCCGGCGCGACGCCGACGCGGAGGCCGGCTGCGGCCGCCTTCTCCAGCAGCTCGCGCCCACTGGCCCGGTCGATGCTGATCGGCTTCTCTGTCCAGACGTGCTTGCCGGCCGCGATGGCCTGCAGGCTGACCTGCGCGTGCACGGCGGGGATCGTCAGGTTCACGACGATCTCGACGTCCGGGTGCGCCAGCACGTCGGCGGCCGAGCCAGACAGGGCCACACCGTGCTTCGCGGCCTGCGCCGCTGCACGTGCCTCATCGAGGTCGCCGAGGATGACGACACGGATGTCGGGGAAGCTGTTCAGGTTCTCCAGGTACGTGTCGCTGATCATGCCGGTGCCGATGAAGCCGACGCCGACGGTGCCCTGACCGGCCATTAGCGGATGCCGTTCTCGGCGAAGAACTTCACGCCGGTCTCGATGCCCTCGAAGATGTCGCCCTTGTATGCGTCGAACTCGAGGATGGCGTAGCGCACGGACGGCGCAGCGGCGAGGGCGGCGAGGATCGGAACCTCTCCCTGGCCGGCGGCACGCTGGTCCAGCATCGTCGGGTCGAACTCGGCAGCACCGGGGGTGAAGGGGTTCACGCCCGGGATGCCGTCCTTGGCGTGCACGGCGACGACTCGCTCGCCGAGGCGGGAGAGCAGCGCGGGCACGTCCTGGCCGGCGGTCGCGGCCCAGAACAGGTCGACCTCGAGAACGACCTCGGGGTCGAGCTGCTCGGCGAAGTGTTCAAAGGCCGAGCGGCCGCCGAAGCTGGCCACGAACTCCTGCGAGTGGTTGTGGTAGCCGACGCGCAGGCCGTGCTCGGCCGCGCTGCGGGCTGCCGCGTTCAGACGGGTGGCGATGTCGGCAACGCCCTCCTCGGTCTGCCAGCGTTCCAGCGGGATGAAGGCGTCGATGACGGTCTCGACACCGAGCGTCTTCGCCGCGGCAAAGATCGTCTCGTGGCTGTCGACCGGGTAGACGAGGTCACCCAGGCGGATCTCGTCCGAGAGCAGCGTGGCGTGCCCGGTCGGCGAGGTGAGCCCATGCTTGGCGAAGGCCTCAGCCAGTTCGTCGGGGCGGCGCACGAAGTCGAAGGCCTCGACGAGGCGCAGGCCCATGCCGGCCAGACGGCCCAGAGTTCCGTCGAGGTCAGCATCAAGCTGGTCTTTGACCGTGTACAGCTGGACGGAGAGTTCCGGTGTTGTCATGCAAGTGCTCCTTTGCGATTGCGAATGCGTTCCGTCACGCTAACATGAAAACAGACAGAGGTGTCTGTTTTCATTGCGTTGATCGCTGAGAGCGCCTCGAACGGCGCTGCTGCGTCAGAATGGACGTGATGCACACACCGGATGACGGCCACGCTGCCCAGGGGCCAGATGGCGCGAACACGCAGGCGCGGGGCGCATATGCCGCCGGACGCGCCCGCAAGGCGGTCATCGTGCAGACCGCGACCGAGCTCTTCGGCAGCACCGGCTTCCACTCCGTCTCGATGCTCGACGTCGCCGCGGCCTGCGGCATCTCCCGCGCCGGACTGCTGCACCACTTCCCGAGCAAGGAGCTGTTGCTCACGGCCGTCCTGGCCGAGCGGGATGCGGCCGACGAGACCGTGTTCCGCTGGAGCCACTCGGATGACGCAGACGGCCGCCCCTGGCTGGCCCGGCTGGTCGACCTCGTCGCGTTCAACGCCACCCGCCCCGAGCTGATCCGCCTCTTCGCGGTACTCTCGGCCGAGGCGACGGCCCCGCAGCATCCGGCCCACGACTACTTCGTCGAGCGCTACCAGGGCACCAGGCGCGGGGGCCGCGACGCCTTCGGCCGCGCACAGCTGGCCGGGGTGCTCGCCGCCGACGCAGACCCCGAGCTGCTCGCCATCGAGCTGATCGCCCTGATGGACGGCCTGCAGGTGCAGTGGCTGCTCGACCCCGAGCGCGTCGACATGGCGGCCACCATCCGCCGCTGGCTGGCCAGCGTGCTGACCGCACCGCTCCCCGCGTCCACGACCACATCCCCGCCATCACCCTCGGAGCAGACGACACCATGAGCGAAGCAGAGCAGGCAGCACAGGGCGTGCAGGGCGACGGCGAGGGCTGCGGATGCGGCTGCCAGCCGCCCAGCCGTGGCCCGCAGTCGGTGCAGCTCGGCACACTTCCGCCGGTTGAGCCTGTCGAAACCCCGGAGGCGCACGCCGCGCACCGGATCGAGCAGTCCGCTGTGCCGGCCCAGACATTCCAGATGGGCGACCCGTTCCGCGACGGCAAGCCCGGCGACGGCGAGCACTTCCTGCACGACGTCACCCTCGATGCCTTCGCGATCGACGCGACATCCGTCACCAACGCCGACTTCGCCGCCTTCGTGGATGCCACCGGCTACCGCACAGAGGCAGAGACCTTCGAGTTCTCGGCCGTGTTCCACCTCGCGCTGGCTGCCCCGCGAAACGACCTGCTCTCGCAGGCGCCGGGCACCCCCTGGTGGATCGGCGTGCGCGGAGCCGACTGGCGGCACCCGGGAGGCAGCCTCTCTGACCTCGACGGCCTCGCCGAGCACCCCGTCGTGCACGTCAGCTGGAACGACGCCATGGCCTACTGCCAGTGGGCCGGCCGCCGCCTGCCGACCGAGGCGGAGTGGGAGTGCGCGGCCCGCGGCGGCGCACACGGCCAGCGCTTCCCGTGGGGCGACGAGCTCATGAGCCCGCTCGGCCACTGGCAGTGCAACATCTGGCAGGGCGACTTCCCCCGCAGCAACACCCTCGCCGACGGCTGGTTGACCACCGCGCCGGTGCGCAGCTTCAGCCCCAACCGCTACGGGCTCTGGCAGGCCGTTGGCAACGTGTGGGAGTGGTGCTCCGACTGGTTCGACCCGCGGGCCTACCTCACTGGCGACAACACCAACCCGCAGGGGCCCGCCCGCGGCGGCGCCCGAGTGCTCCGCGGCGGCTCGTTCCTCTGCCACGACTCGTACTGCAACCGGTACCGCAGCGCGGCCCGCTCCTCGAACACGGCGGACTCGTCGATGTCGAACGCCGGATTCCGCACCGTCGCGCTCACCGCCAGCTGAGCGCCCCGGCATCCGTCACGCGCGCACAAGGCAGCACGCACAGCGCAGGGCGCAGCGCGGGGCGGGCGGCTAGCGCACCCCGGCCATGAGCTTCAGCACGGGCTTCGTCAGCAGGGCGAGCAGGATGCCGAGCACGATCGCGATGCCACCGAGGATCCCGAAGTAGGCCGCCTCGGTCTCGGGCTGGTAGAGCCCGGCGAGCTGGCCGGAGATCGCCGTGCCCAGGGCGACGGAGAGGAAGAACAGCGCGACCATCTGGGTGTGGAAGGCCTTCGGGGCGAGCTTCGTGGCCACCGAGAGCCCGACCGGCGAGAGCAGCAGCTCGGCGATGGTGAAGACGAGCAGGATGCCGATTATCGCCAGCAGCGGCGTGCTGTTGGCCGCCCCGCCGGCGAACGGCAGGAACAGCAGGAAGCCGACGCCCATGATCGCGGTGCCGAGCGCAAACTTGACCGGGGTGGAGGGCTGCCGGGTGCCCATCTTCGTCCAGATCGCCGCGAACACGCCGGAGAGGATGATGATGAACACCGGGTTGATCGACTGCACCCAGGAGATGGGCATCTCCCAGCCGAGGATGCTGCGGTTCAGCTGCTTGTCGGAGTAGATCGTGAGCACCGTGAACTGCTGCTGGTACAGCGACCAGAACGCAACGCTGGCGATGAACAGCGGGATGAAGCCGAACACCCGCGAGCGCTCCGTCTTGGTGATCTTGCGGCTGGAGAGGATGACGGCGAAGTACGCGATCGTCGACGCGATCGTCAGGCCGATCACCAGGGCGGCCAGATTCTCGGCCCGGATCAGGCCGGCGAAGATCAGCGCCAGCACCAGCAGCACGGCGGCCACGGCGATTCCGATGACGAGCGGGCGGCGCTTGGCCGGCAGCGGGTTCGCCACGGTGTGCGCGGCGGCGGGCAGGCGCTTGCGGCCGAAGGCGTACTGGGTGAGTCCGATCGCCATGCCGATGGCGGCCAGGCCGAAGCCCCAGTGGAAGCCGACCGTGCTCTGCAGCAACCCGGTGAGCAGCGCACCGAAGAAGGCGCCCAGGTTGATGCCGAGGTAGAACAGCGAGAAGCCGGCGTCGCGACGCGGGTCGCCCTCTGCGTAGAGCGTGCCGACGACACTCGTCGCGTTGGCCTTCAGGCCACCGGAGCCGATGGCGATCATGATCAGACCGACGATGACGCCGGAGAACCCGGGCAGCAGCGCGAGCGACAAGTGGCCGAACATGATCACGACAGCGGCGACGAAGAGCACCCGCTCCGAGCCGAACAGCCGGTCCGCGAGCCAGGCGCCAAGGATCGTGGAGAGGTAGACGGCGCCGCCGTAGGCGCCGACGATGCCGGCCGCTGTCGCCTGCGGCATCCCCAGGCCGCCCTGTGTCGCCGAGAAGTACAGGTAGATGAGCAGAATGCCCTGCATGCCGTAGAAGCTGAAGCGCTCCCACATCTCGACACCGAACAGGGTGGCGAGGGCCCGCGGTTGGCCGAAGAACCGTCGGTCGTCTGACCCTGTGTTCGCCGGCTGCGCGGCGGGACCGGGCGTTGCGACGCCCTCCTGATTACTACTCATGTTTCAAGTGTGACACTGCTCGGAGCGCCGGCATAATATTGCCTCCGAGCTTTCAGCCGCAAGCCCCACTCCCGGCGCCCCTGCTCTCCACCGCCGCGGGCTAGCCGGCGAGCTCCTCCAGCACGGCGCGCAGCTGCTCAACCGCCCAGTCGAGGTCGTCGGCCGTCACCACGATCGGCGGCGCGAGCCGGATCGTGGACCCGTGGGTGTCTTTGGCGAGCACGCCGCGCTCCATCAGCGCCTCGCACACGACACGGCCACTGGCCAGGGCCGGGTCAATGTCGATGCCGGCCCAGAGGCCCGCGCCGCGCACGGCCAGGACACCGTGCCCGACGAGTCCGTGCAGGCCAGCCTGCAGCCGGTCGCCGAGCACGCTGGCGCGCTCCTGCATCTCACCGCTGGCGAGCAGCCGCACCACGGCGAGGCCGACGGCGGCCGCGAGCGGGTTGCCGCCGAAGGTCGAGCCGTGTTGGCCGGGCTGCAGCACACCGAGGATGTCGCTGTTGCCGACGACGGCCGAGACGGGCACGATGCCGCCGCCGAGCGCCTTGCCCAGCAGGTAGAGGTCGGGCACCACGTCGACCAGGTCGCAGGCGAAGGTGGCCCCGGTGCGGCCGAGACCGGACTGGATCTCGTCGGCAATGAACAGCACGTTGTGCCTGCTGGTGATCTCGCGCACGGCGGGCAGGAACCCGGCCGGCGGCACGATGATGCCGGCCTCTCCCTGGATCGGCTCGAGCAGCACGGCGACGGTGGTCTCGTCGATGGCAGCCTCGAGCGCGGCGGCGTCACCGTAGGGCACGGTGCGGAATCCGGGCGTGAACGGGCCGAAGTCGGCGCGGGCCTCCTCGTCGTCGCTGAAGCTGACGATCGTGGTGGTGCGGCCGTGGAAGTTGCCGGCCATCACGATGATGGTGGCGGCATCCGGGGCCACGCCCTTCACGCGATAGCCCCAGGCGCGGGCCACCTTGATGCCGGATTCGACAGCCTCGGCGCCGGTGTTCATCGGCAGCACCATGTCTTTGCGGGCGAGGGCGGCGAGCTCGGTGACGAACGGGCCGAGCTGGTCGTTGTGGAACGCCCGGCTGGTCAGCGTGATGCGGCCGAGCTGGACGCGCGCCGCCTCGAGCAGCACCGGGTTCGAGTGGCCGAAGTTGACGGCCGAGTAGGCGGCGAGGCAGTCCAGGTAGCGGCGGCCGTCGATGTCGGTCACCCAGGCGCCGTCGCCGGATGCCACCACGACGGGCAGCGGGTGGTAGTTGTGCGCGGCGTGCGCCTCTTCGAGGCCGATCGCCGCGGCCTGGCGCGGCGTGGTCGGGATGGTTGCGTTTGTCATCGGCGCAGCTCCAGGGTGCAGCACTTGACGCCGCCGCCGCCGAGCAGCAGCTCGGAGAGGTCGACGCCAATGGGGTTGTAGCCGTGTTCGATCAGCTGGCGCTCGAAGTCCTTGGCGCGGCTGGCGATCACGACGTTGAGGCCGTCGCTGTACGAGTTCAGGCCGAGGATGGCGGCATCCGTCTCGTTGACGATGATGGCGTTGGGGTAGCGCTCGGCCAGGATGGCGAGGCTGGCCTCGTCGAAGGCGCTCGGCAGGTAGGCGATGTGCTCCTGGCCGGGTGACGAGTCGAGCACGGCGAGCGCGGTGTCGAGGTGGTAGAAGCTCGGGTTGATGAGCGTGAGGGTGATGACCTCGCGGTTGTAGACACGTCCCAACTCCTGGTGCGAGCGGGAGTCGCTGCGGAACCCGGTGCCGGCCAGGATCGTGTCGCCGACGAGCAGGAAGTCGCCCTCGCCCTCGTTGATCTCTTCGGGCACGGCGACCTCGAAGCCGTTGTCGGCGAACCACTCCATGTAGGCGGGGCCCTCCGGCTGGCGCTCTGGATGGGTGAAGCTGGCGCCGTACGCGATGCCGTCGATCACCATGCCGCCGTTGGCCGCGTAGACCATGTCGGGCAGACCCTCGATCGGGTCGATCAGCTGCACGTCGAAACCGAGGCTGATGTAGACGTCGTAAAGGGTCTGCCACTGGCGCACGGCGAGGCTTGTGTCGGTGGGCAGTGCCGGGTCCATCCACGGGTTGATCCGGTAGACGACGGTGAAGTACTCCGGCTTGCACATGAGCACGGAGCGGGCGATGGCCTTGCGCTGCACGGTGGCGGGCTGCGTGGCGGTGGCCGGCGCGGTCGGTGTGGCGATATCGGGCATTGGGGGCCTCCTGTTCAACGGTGAGCAGAGCCCGCGGTGCGCGAAACGAGCACCGCGAGATCCAAGAGATACTGCGGATGGCGGACCAGGTCACTCGTTGAGCCTGAGGCGATCGACCGGGTCGGTCGCTCCAGACGCCACCCTCAGTCTCACACGACGCGAAGCTGCGATACTCGCCGCCGTGCGCAGAATTTCTGCGCATATATGCAGGTCAGCGCAATGAATCGGCATAGAGTTGCCCCATGGATAATCTGGACCGCGGCATCCTCGACCTCCTCCGGCAGAACGCCCGCGCGGGCTACGGTGACATCGGCTCGGTCGTCGGACTGTCGGCATCCGCCGTCAAGCGCCGCGTCGATCGCCTCGTCGCCGACGGCACGATCCGCGCGTTCACGATTCAGGTCGACCCCGCCGTCGACGGCATGAGCACCGAGGCCTACGTCGAGCTGTTCTGCCGCGGCACCGTCGCCCCAGACGAGCTGCGCCGCATCCTCTCCGCCGTGCCGGAGGTCGTCGACGCCGGCACCGTCACCGGCAGCGCCGACGCCATCGTGCACTTGCGCTCGCGCGACATCCCGAGCCTGGAAGACGCCCTCGAGCGCCTGCGCATCGCCCCGAACGTCGACCACACCCGCAGCGCCATCGTGCTCTCCCGCCTGGTGCAGCGCAGCAGCGACTGAACCGCCCCGCTCCCTCTCGGCGACTGCCGCAATCGGGGATCGACCCGACGCCCCTAGCCGACCGCGGTCGGCCGGCGCAGACTGGTCGAACCGTGTCTCCGAGAGAAGGTAGGGCAGGAATGTATTACAGCAACGGAAACTACGAGGCGTTCGCAAGGCCCAAGAAGCCGGACGGCGTCGACAGCAAGTCCGCGTACCTCGTGGGGGCCGGCCTGTCCTCGCTCGCCGCGGCGGCGTTCCTGATCCGCGACGGCCAGATGAAGGGCGAGCGCATCACGGTGCTGGAAGCCTCCTCGCTCGACGGCGGGGCGCTAGACGGGGCAGGCAACGCCGAGACCGGCTGGCTGATTCGAGGCGGCCGCGAGATGGAAGACCATTTCGAGTGCCTGTGGGATCTCTACCGCTCGATTCCCTCGCTGGAGGTCGACGGTTCGGTGCTCGACGAGTTCTACTGGTTGAACAAGGAAGACCCGAATTTCTCGCTGCAGCGCGCGACGATCAACCAGGGTCAGGATGCCGGCACCGGCATGATCTTCACGCTGGGAACCAGGGCGACCAAGGAACTGACCGACCTCGTGCTGGCCACGCACGAGCAGCTCTACGACAAGCGCATCAACGAGGTGATGGGGCAGCAGTTCTTCGACTCGAACTTCTGGCTGTACTGGCGCACGATGTTCGCGTTCGAGGAGTGGCACAGCGCCCTCGAGATGAAGCTGTACGTCGAACGGTTCATCCACCACATCGACGGCCTGCCCGACTTCAGCGCACTCAAGTTCACCAAGTACAACCAGTACGAATCCCTTGTGATGCCGCTGGTCGCCTGGCTGCGCGGGCAGGGGGTGACCCTGCAGAAGAACACCCGGGTGATGGACGTGACCTTCGACATCTCGGCCGAGAAGAAGGTGGCCAGGCGAATCGTCTGGATCCGCGATGGCGTCGAGGGCGGGCTGGATCTCACGGAGGACGATCTCGTCTTCGTGACCAACGGCTCCCTCGTCGAGAACTCCCAGTGGGGCGACCACAAGACCGCGGCGTCCTTCGACCCGGTCGTGCACGACGGCGGCAGCTGGCACCTCTGGCGCAACATCGCCGCACAGCACCCGTCGTTTGGCCGCCCGGACAAGTTCTGCACGAGCCCGGAAGAGTCGCAGTGGGAATCGGCGAGCATCACGACGCTCGACGAGCGCATCCCGACATACATCGAGAAGATCGCCAAGCGCCCCACCCGCTCCGGCAAGGTCGTCACGGGAGGCATCGTGTCAGCCCGCGACTCCGCCTGGCTGCTGTCGTGGACGGTGAACCGGCAGCCGCACTTCAAGGCGCAGCCGGACGACCAGACCGTGGTGTGGTTCTACGGCCTCTTCACCGACGTCGACGGCGACTATGTGAAGAAGCCGATGCGGGACTGCACGGGCGAGGAGATCACCAGGGAGTGGCTCTTCCACCTCGGCGTGCCCGTCGACCAGATCGACGAGCTGGCCGCGACCGGCGCCATCACCCGGCCGTGCATGATGCCGTTCATCACCGCATTCTTCCTGCCCCGCACAGCCGGCGATCGGCCAGAGGTGGTGCCAGAGGGCGTCGTCAACTTCGCTTTCATCGGCCAGTTCGCCGAGTCGACGCGCGACTGCATCTTCACGACCGAGTACTCGGTGCGCACCGGGATGGAGGCGGTGTACCAACTGCTCGGCGTGGACCGCGGGGTTCCGGAGGTGTTCGGCTCGATCTACGACGTGCGCCAGGTCATGAAGTCGGTGCACTACCTGCGCGACGGCAAGAAGGTGCCGGTGGCCGGCTTCGCGAAGCGCTACGTCGAGAAGACGATGGTCGGCCAGCTGCTGGAGCAGTACGACGTGATCTGACCCGGCAGGGGCGTTGGCCGGGGGCGAGCGCGTTCCGCCCAGTAACCTTGGGCGGAACGCGCCGCCGCCGGCGCCCGAAGCAAGGAGTCGCCGTGGAACTTCCGCTGGCCATCAACAAAGCGTCGACGACCCCGCCCTTCGAACAGTTGCGGATGCAGCTGCTGGCCGCCGTCCAGAACGGCACACTGCCGGCCGGCACCCGGCTGCCGACGGTGCGCGCCCTGGCCGGCGAGCTCGAGCTGGCCGCGAACACGGTCGCCGCCAGTTACCGCGCCCTCGAGAAGGACGGCGTGATCGAGACCCGCGGGCGCTCCGGCAGCTTCGTCGCGGCGACGGGCGACCCGACGACGGCGCAACTGCAGCTCGCCGCGCAGGCGTTCGCCGAGCGGGCAGGGCAGCTGGGCGTCAGCCCGGCCGCCGCCGTCGCCGCGGTGCGCGCCGCCTTCGACGCGCGCTGACCGGCGGCCCGCTGGTCGCCAACCGCCTCCACGCGCAGACCGGCGGCCCCTTCTGCAACAAAAAACAGGAGGAGAGCGGTGCGACCCCTCTGTGCGAGGGTCGCGCCTCTCTCCTCCTGGATTTGTGACGCGGTGGTTAGATCACACCCTCGCTGAGGGTGCTCGGGTTGCCGAATCGGTGCGCCGTGATCGAGATCGCCTGCTCGCGGAGGAACGGCAGCAGCTCGACCCGGCCGGCCTGGGTGACCTCGTGATCGTAGATCGCGACGTCGGGGCTGCCGCCGAGCGCGGCGGAGAGCGCCGCGGAGGCGCCGCCGCCGACTGCGTCGACCAGGCGCACCCGGGAGGTGGCGATGCCGCCGCCCGCCGCGCGCTCCAGCCAGGCGGCATCCGTCTCGGTGCGCACCGCGAGGTCGCGCGACGCCAGCACCGCGAGCACGCCGGCCGGTAGCGTGAGCGCCGTCGACACGTCGAAGCGTGAGCGCGAGCGCACGCCGGCGGCGATCACCCGCAGCGCGTGACCCAGGCTGGCGGCCTCGGAGATGCGCACCGTCACGGGCAGTGCGCGGTAGCGGAACACGTTGCGTTCCAGGCCGACGCCGGAGACGTCCTTCGCCGTGCCGAACTCCTCGGCCCAGGCGATCGCGTCACTGAGCGCGGAGCGGCGCAGCACGTCGAACTCCTCGTAGCCAAGAGCCGGCTGCGACGCCTCGATCAGGGTGGTCACCCGCTCGTCCAGGCCGCGCAGGTGCAACGTCTGGCTGGTGGTGCCCGGGTCGTTCACCCAGCTGCCGAGGCCGAACAGGTAGTTCGGGCCGCCCGCCTTGGTTCCGGCGCCGACCGAGGAGCGCTTCCAGCCGCCGAAGGGCTGGCGCTGCACGATGGCACCGGTGGTGCCGCGGTTCACGTACAGGTTGCCGGCCTCGACGGTGTCGAGCCAGAGCGCGAGCTCCTCTGCGTCCAGCGAGTGCAGGCCGGCGGTCAGGCCATAGTCGACAGCGTTCTGGAACCGGATCGCCTCTTCCAGGTTGCGGGCGTGCATCACGCCGAGAACCGGGCCGAAGAACTCGGTGAGGTGGAAGTAGGAGCCGGCCGCGACGCCGGTGCGGATGCCGGGCGACCACAGCGTTCCGCTGTCGTCGAGTTGCTTGGGCTCGACCAGCCAGCGCTCGTCGGCGCCGAGCTGGGTCAGCGCGTGCAGCAGCTTGCCGTTGGCCGGCTCGATGATCGGGCCCATCTGGGTCTCGGGGTCGGAGGGGTAGCCGACCTGCAGTGAGGTGGCGGCATCCACCAGCTGGCTCTCGAAGCGCTTCGAGCGGGCGACCGAGCCGACCACGATCACGAGGCTCGCGGCCGAGCACTTCTGGCCGGCGTGCCCGAAGGCGCTCTTGATGACGTCGGATGCCGCCTGGTCGAGGTCGGCGCTCGGCGTCACGATCACGGCGTTCTTGCCGCTGGTCTCGGCCAGCAGCGGCAGGTCAGGGCGGAAGGAGCGGAACAGCTCCGCCGTCTCGTAGCCGCCGGTCAGGATGACGCGGTCGACGGACGGGTGCGACACCAGCTGGCGGCCGAGCTCGTGCCTGGCCTCGCCGGCGAAGTCGACGAGGGCGAGCAGCTCTCGCGGAACGCCGGCCTCCCAGAGCGCCTGCACCATGATCGCGCCAGAGCGACGGGCCAGCTTGGCCGGCTTGATGATGACGCCGGAGCCTGCGGCGAGCGCCGACAGCACGGAGCCCGCCGGGATCGCGACGGGGAAGTTCCACGGCGGGGTGACGACGGTCAGCTGCGACGGCACGAAGCGCGCGCCCTGCACGGCGTCGAGGTCCTTGGCACGCTCGGCGTAGTAGTGGGCGAAGTCGATCGCCTCGCTGATCTCGGGGTCTGCCTCTGCGATCGTCTTGCCGGTCTCCGACGCCATGACCTCGATCAGGCGCCCGCGGTTGGCGGCCAGCGCCCTACCGGCCCGGTGCAGCACCTCTGCGCGCTCGGCGCCGCTGCGCTTGCCCCACGCGATGCCGGTGTGGGCAACAGTGTCGATGACGCGCTCCAGCACGGCGGCATCCTTGATCTGGGCGGCGTCGATCACGTCGGTGCCGAGGGTCGAGCCTTCGACCTTGGCCAGGATGGCGCGGCCCCAGGCCCGGTTGGCTGGCAGTGCCGGGTCGGTGTCCGGCTCGTTGTGGAAGCCGACGTGCGCGATGGACTCAGGCGTGGTCGGGGCCGGGGCGGATGCCGCGGCGGCGGCCTCTGCGGCGTGCACCTCCGGCTCGTAGGCCTCGAGCGCTGCGGCCATCTCGCCACGGCTCAGCCCGAGCACCATTGCAGTCAGGTTCGGGTCGGCCTGCTCGGCTGGCTCGGCGTGTGTGGGCGGGCGCAGCGCGTCGACCAGCAGGTAGCCGGCGCCGACCGACTCGGCGGGCCCAGCGTGCTCGGCGGCACGGTTCTGGGTGCGGTTCGGGCCGGGCACGACGGAGTCCAGCTCGGCCAGCGAGGCGCGGAAGCGGTCGGTCTCGCGCTGCAGCAGGGCGGCGGAGGTATTCAGCTCGAACACGGCCGACATGAAGTTCTCCTGGCTGGCGTTCTCCTCGAGGCGACGGATCAGGTAGGCGATCGCCACGTCGAACTCGGCCGGGTTCACGACCGGCGTGTAGAGCAGCAGCTCACCGACGTCCTTCTTGACGGCCTCGGCCTGGCCTGTGGCCATGCCCAGCAGCATCTCGAACTCGATGTTGCTCTGCACGCCGCGCTGGCCGGCCAGCAGCCAGGCGAAGGCGACGTCGAACAGGTTGTGCCCGGCGACACCGAGGCGCACGGCATCCGTGTTCTCGTAGGTCAGCGCCCAGTTGAGCACGCGCTTGTAGTTGGTGTCGCTGTCCTGCTTGCTCGAGTAGGTGGCAAGCGGCCACTCGTGCACGGCGGCGTCGACGTGCTCCATGGCCAGGTTGGCGCCCTTGACCAGACGCACCTTGATCGGGGCTCCGCCGCGGGCCCGGCGGCGCTTGGACCACTCGGTCAGGCCCTGCAGGGCGGAGAGGGCGTCGGGCAGGTAGGCCTGCAGCACGATGCCGGCCTCGAGCTCCAGCAGCTGGGGCTGGTCGAGGATCCGCTCGAACACCGCGATGGTGAGGTCGAGGTCGCGGTACTCCTCCATGTCGAGGTTGATGAACTTGGTGCGGCCGTTGACCGGCGCCGAGTTGGCAGCCAGCTCGTAGAGCGGGGTGAGCCGCGCGACGGTGCGCTCGACCTCCTCGTCGAACGACCACATCGAGAGCTGGCTGGAGACGGCGCTCACCTTGATCGACACGTAGTCGACGTCGGGGCGGGCCAGCAGGGCGCGGGTGCCCTCGAGGCGGCGGTCGGCCTCCTTCTGGCCGAGCACGGCCTCACCGAGCAGGTTGAGGTTGAGCCGGTTGCCGGTGGAGCGCAACTGCTCGATCACGGGGCCGAGTTTGTCTGGCGTGGCGTCCACGACGAGGTGGCCGACCATCTCGCGCAGCACGCGGCGGGCGACGGGGATGACCACCCAGGGCAGCACCGGGCCGAGCATTCCGCCCAGGCCGACGGCGCCGCGCATGTACCAGGGCAGGAAGCGCGGCGTCTTGCCGGCGACGGCCTGCAGGTTGTGGCCGGCGACCATCAGGTCTTCCGGGCGCATCACGCCGTCGACGAAGCCGACGGTGAAGTCGAGGCCGTTCGGGTCTTTCAGCACACCGGCCAGGCGCTCGGCGGCCGGATCGGCCGGGGCATTGGCGCTGTCGGCCAGCCATTTCTTGACGAGGGCGATGGTGGCCGCTTCGAGTTCGCGGGCGTCGGGGCCATCAGCCTGGAGGTCGGTGCTGGAGTGGTGCGGCATGGTCACGAGACTAGTTCTTTCGGCTGGGGTCAGAGCGGGCGCGGCGGCGCGCTGGCTGCAGATCTGCTGCGGGTTTCTCCAGTGTGAGGCTCCGCAACACTTCGGTAAAGCACATGTTTATGACGATTATCAGTAAGTAGAATCGATTGATTGGGCGGATGCCGCGGCATCCGCCCGTCGGCCCCTCTCGGCCGCTCAACCCGGTCGGTTAACAAAGGAGGCAGCATGCTCGACGTCAGGCGCCTCCGGCTGCTCCGCGAGGTCAAGCTGCGCGGTACCCTCGCCGCGGTGGCCGAGGCCCTCGCCTACAGCCCGTCCTCCGTCTCGCAGCAGCTCACCCTGCTGGAGCGGGAGGTCGGCGTCCCGCTGCTGGCCAAGGCCGGCCGGCGCGTGCTGCTCACCCCGCAGGCCGAGCTGCTCGTCGAACGGGCGGCCGAGGTGCTCGACACCCTCGAGCGCGCGGAGGGCGAGCTGGCCGCATCCCTCACCACCGTCAGCGGCACCGTGCGCCTGGCGGTGTTCCAGTCGGCGGCCCACGCCGTGATTCCCGAGGCGCTGACGATCCTGGCCGCCGAGTACCCGGAGCTGCGGGTCGAGGTCACCGAGCGCGAGCCGGATGCCGGGCTGTTCGACGTGTCTGCGCGCGATTTCGACCTCGTCGTGGCCGAGCAGTACCCCGGCCACACGCGCGAGCACCGCTCCGACCTGGACAGGGTGCACCTCGTCACCGACGTGATCCGCCTGGCAACCGGGCCGGTGCTGACACCGCTGGTTGAGCCGCTCCCGTTGGTTGAGTCTCTCCCGTTGGTTGAGCCTGTCGAAACCGGTATCGCGAGCCTGGCGGATGCCGCGGCACTGCCGTGGGTGATGGAGCCGAAGGGCACCGCGGCCCGACTCTGGGCCACGCAGCTCTGCCGGGCGGCCGGCTTCGAGCCCGACGTGCGCTTCGAGACCGCCGATTTGATGACGCACATCCGGCTGATCCGCTCTGGAAACGCCGTCGGCCTGCTGCCCGACCTCGTCTGGGCGGGCGAGCAGCCGAGCGTCGAGCTGGTCGAGCTGGCCGGCAACCCTCACCGCGACGTGTTCACCTCCGCGCGGCGCTCCAGCGCCGGCCGGCCGGGTGTCGCCGCCTGCCGGGCCGCGCTCGCCCGCGCGATCGCCAACACCGCACACCCGTGAGCGGCGCCGAGCAGGTGCACGGTCTCGCCGCACCCGTTGCCTGGAAGGAGCGCCAGCGACTGCGGCACAAGGCCCCTCGCCGCATACCGCCCCACGAGGCCCGACCTGGGTTTTCCCCGCGCGGCCTTATCCGGAAACGGCCGCCCTCACACCATTGAGAATGAACAGTGCACCACACGCGATCACCGAGTATCCGATCCACAGCCCCGCGACGGCAAGTCCCCATCCCTGTTCCGGCTTTCGCTTGAGTTGGGCCAGTGAGACGTGGCTGCACACGACTCCGGGGACCGCGGCGAAGAAGGCCAGCACAAACCCCACGATTGCAAGGGTGTTGGTGGAATCGGCCAGCACCAGCTGTCGGTCGACGATCGCGCGGCTTCGTCGGCGGGCGGCGCGTGTAACGAAAACTGTCGGCAACACGATCGCGGCAACTGGCGCAAGGAAGAGGGCAAGGAACAAAAGTATGGTCATAGTGAGGAGCCTTTTCAGCTGGTCGCCGCGGATTTCCCACGATGCGCTTTCCACGCTATCAGCGCAGAATTCAGGACCACAGCGCCGTTGAGCCGTATAGAGCGCCATTGACCCTCTAGTCCTGAATTTTCCGCGGCGGAGCGCGAGGGGCTACCCGATCGGCAGTGCGGTGCGGTTGCGCTTCTTCTCGATGCCCTTCTTCAGGAACACCATCGGCAGGAAGAACGTCGCGAGGGCGGTGATCATCCAGACCAGCACGGGCGCGAGCACCCAGGTGCGCCAGCCGTCGATGGTGAGCCCGCCTGGGAACAGCGACGCCACGAACAGGGCGACGAAGGTCGAGACAATGCCGATCCCTCCGAGGAAAGCCGGCGCGTTGCGGGCGGCCACCTTGAGCAGGAACGGGCTGATCACGCTCTGGATGACGGCGAACACCAGCACCGCCACGATCCCGCCGCTCCAGCTGAGGTTGAACTCGGGCAGCAGCCACGCAGCCACGAGCAGACCGAGCGCCGCGGAAGCGACGAAGATGCCAGAGCGAATCAGAAAGCGGATCATGTGCTCATCGTAGGGGCGCGGTCACGGCATCCGGGTCACTAACGCGCAACGAAATGCCCGGCCGCCCGCTAGAACTGCCAGATCAGCGGAACGTAGAAGGTCGCGACGGCGAGGAAGAACACGAGCAGCGGCAGTCCGAGCTTCCAGTAATCGGTGAACTTGAACCCGCCGGGGCCCATCACCATCATGTTCGCCGGGGTGGCGATCGGGGTGAGGAAGGAGGCGGCGCCGGCCACAGTCAGTGCCATCAGGAACGGCAGCACAGAGACGTCCTTGGTTGCGGCCACCGAGACGGCCACCGGGATGACGATCAGCACCGTGGCCGTGTTGCTGATGAGCTGGCCGAGCACGACGGTGATCAGGCAGAGCGCGAACAGGGCCATCTGCGGGCCGGCGTCGCCGACCACGCCGAGCAGCCCGTCGGCGATGAGGTCGGCTGCTCCGGTCTGCATGAATGCGGTGGAGAGCGGGATCATGCCGGCCACGAGCACGACGGTCGTCCACGAGATGCTGCGGTAGGCCTGCGTCACCGTGACGGCGCGGGTGAGTACCATGGCGATGGCCGCCACGAGGCCCGCGATCACCGCCGGCACGAGGCCCGTCGCCAGCATTGCGATCATGGCGATCAGGATGCCGATGGCCCAGCCGGCCCGCGGGCCGAGCGGCACGGTGCGGCGCAGTACATCGGGCGAGTTCACCACCAGCACGTCGGGGTCGGCCGTGTGCTCGTCGAGGTCATCCCAGCTGCCCTCCAGCAGCAGCGTGTCGCCGGCGGCCAGCACCGCGTCCGGCCCATCGACCTCCTCGCCGCCGCGCTGCACGGCCAGGATCACGAGCGAGCCGCTCGGCGTGCACATGCCGGGGAAGACGTGCAGGCCGATCAGGCTGGACCGCGGCGGGATGACGACCTCGGCGACGCCGCCCTCCGCATCGATCAGCTCGTCCGGGGTCCGGTTCAGCTCGTACTGCGCGCGCAGCACCCTGGCGTGGTCGCTCAGGTCGCGCGGGATGACGCTGGCCACACGCTCGGGCACGAGCTTGCTGCCGAAGAACATCGTGATGAGCAGCGTGCCGACGACCAGCGGAACGCCGACCAGGCCGAACTCGAAGAAGCCGAAGGCACGGTCGCCGGCCTCGACGGCGGCCTCGGAGACGATGATGTTGACCGGCGTTCCGGTCAGGGCGAGCATCGAGCCTGCGTGCGCCGCGAACGCCAGCGGCAGCAGCAGCCGCGACGGGGCGAGGCCGGCGCGCACGGCGACGACTACAACAACGGGCAGCAGCGCGGCGACGGCGCCGTTCACGCTGATCAGGGCGGTCAGCACCGCGACCAGCAGCATGATGTAGACGAGCAGCTTGCGGGTGCTCGTGCCGGCGGCGCCGATCACCTTCTGCCCGGCCCACGTGGTCACGCCGGTGGCATCCAGCCCCTCACTCACGACGAACAGCGCGGCGATGAACAGCACGGTCGGGTCGCCGAAGCCGGCGAGCGCCTGGTTCAGCGTGAGGATGCCCGTCGCCCAGAGCGCGATGGCCACGGCGAGGGCGACAACACCGACGGGAATCCGGTTCGACATGAACGCGACAACAGCCACAAGCAGGATGACGAGCGTTGTCGCGATGGGGTCCACAGCTAGAGAGTAGTGGGGCTGCGGCCGTTTCGACGCGTGCTCCTCGCGCGCGCGGCTCACAGCGGCTAGCGTGGAGCCCATCGGGCCTGCCCGGGGCCGGATCATCGCGCGAACGGATGCTCCTCATGACCAGCTTGCTCTCCCACCGCCCCCTCCGCTCCCGCGCGGCCTTCGCCGTCGTGGCAGTCGCCGCACTGACCCTCGGTCTCAGCGGCTGCGCGACCTCGGGCGCCGGCACCCCCGGCGGGCCCAACCCGGTCGGCACCTGGGGCACCGTCGAGAGCACGGGCGTTCCCTTTCTGACGTTCACCGACAACGGCCAGTTCACCGGCTCCGACGGGTGCAACACCCTGAACGGCGGCTGGGCACTGAACGGCACCACGATCGACTTCAAGAACGTCGCGACCACGCTGATGGCCTGCCAGGGCGTCGACACCTGGCTGTCCGCGTTGAACACGGCCACGATCTCCGGCTCGACGATGACGGTCTTCAACAGCTCGAACAGCGAGATCGGCACTCTGGAGAACGCCACCGGAGGCAACGGCTACTAGCCCGCGCCCCCTCCCGCCGCCGCCCCGCCCCGCCCCGCCCAGTTCCGTTGAGAGCGGTCAAATGGCCACTTTTCGCGCCCTAAAGCGGCCATTTGACCGCTCTCAACGGATTTGCGGGGACGGCCTAGGCTCTAGGGATGACTGAAGCTACTCACGACGTTGTGATTGTCGGCGGCGGGCACAACGGACTCGTTGCGGCCGCCTACCTCGCCCAGGCGGGCAAGAGCGTGCTCCTGCTCGAGCGGGACGAGCGGCTGGGCGGCGCGGCCGTCTCGGCCGAGGCGTTCGCCGGTGTGGATGCCCGGCTCTCGCGCTACTCCTACCTGGTGAGCCTGTTGCCGCAGCGCATCATTGACGAGCTCGGCCTCGACATCCGCCTGGCGCACCGCCGTTTCAGCTCGTACACGCCGAACCCGGCCGCGCTCGAGACCGGCCTGCTCGTCGACAACGACAACCAGCCGGCGACGCGCTCCTCCTTCGCCCGGGTCGGCGCCGAGGCAGACTTCGACGCGTGGAACGCCTTCTACGCCGACACCGCCCGGGTGGCCGAGTCCCTGTTCCCGAGCGTGTGCGAGCCGCTGCCGACCCGCAGTGAGGCCCGCCGGTTGGTCGCCGACGACGCGCTCTGGCAGAGCCTCTTCGAACGCCCGATCGGCCAGGTGATCACCGAGCGCTTCGACAGCGACCTCGTGCGCGGCGTCGTCGCCACCGACGGGCTGATCGGCACCTTCACCTCCAGCGACGACCCGTCGCTCGACGCGAACCGCTGTTTCCTGTACCACGTGATCGGCAACGGCACCGGTGACTGGCACGTGCCGATCGGCGGCATGGGCGCCGTCTCCGGTGAGATCGAGCGGGCCGCCCGGCTGGCCGGCGCGCGCATCGTGACCGGCGCGGAGGTCACCAGCCTCGACGCCGACGGGGTCGTGCGCTACCGCCGCAACGGCCACGACCGGGTCGCCGTCGGCGGGGCCGTGCTGGCGAACGTCTCCCCCTACGTCCTGGACCAGCTGCTGGCTGCCGGCGGGGCGTCGAGCGCCCGCGTCGGGCTCCCGGCCGATGCGGCGGCGGATGCCGTCGCCGCCCGCCCGGAGGGCGCGCAGGTCAAGGTCAACCTGATGCTGAAGCGCTTGCCGAAGCTGCTCGACGCCACCGTGACGCCCGAGGCCGCGTTCGGTGGAACGTTCCACATCAACGAGCTGTACAGCCAGCTCGAGGGCGCCTACGTCGAGGCCGCGAACGGCCAGATCCCCGACATCCTGCCCTGCGAGATCTACTGCCATACCCTGGCCGACCCGACGATCCTGGGGCCGGAGCTTGCGGCATCCGGGGCACACACGCTCACCATCTTTGCCCTGCACGCGCCGGACCGCTGGCTCACCGAGGAGAACAACGACGAGACCCGGGAGCGGCTGCAGGCGGCGGTGCTGGCCTCGCTGAACTCGGTGCTCGCCGAGCCGATCGAGGACGTGCTGATGACGGATGCCGCAGGCAACCCGTGCATCGAGACGAAGACGACGCTCGACCTCGAGCACGCCCTGAACATGACCGGCGGCAACATCTTCCACGGCCCGCTGTCCTGGCCGTTCCTCGAGGACGACGCGCCCCGAGACACGGCGGCCGAGCGCTGGGGCGTGGCGACGGCGCACCCGCGGGTGCTGATCTGCGGCTCCGGCGCGGTGCGCGGCGGGGCTGTCAGTGGGCTCGGCGGACACAATGCAGCCATGGCGGTGCTGGAGGGCGCGCTCTAGGCGCTCCTCCGCATAGCGCTCGGGTCTGGGCGTCGGCTCCTCAGGCTCTGCATTCAACCCGCTGGTCGAGCAGCGAGGAACGAGCGTACCGAGACCCCGGCGCCGCTGGCTTCGGTCGCTAGCGCTCCCTCGAGCCAACGGGACAGGTTTCGACAAGCTCAACCAGCGGAAGGGCACACCCCAACCCGATGGTCGAGTAGCGAGGAACGAGCGTACCGAGACCCCGGCGCAGCTGGCTTCGGTCGCAAGCTCCCTCGAGCCAACGGGGGTTTCGACAAGCTCAACCAGCGGAAGGGCGCACCCCTACCCGCTGGTCGAGTAGCGAGGAACGAACGTATCGAGACCCCGGCGCCGCTGGCTTCGGTCGCTAGCTCCCTGAGCCAACGGGGGTTTCGACAAGCTCAACCAGCGGGAAAGAGGCGCCACTCAAAGCTGCGCAAACGCCCACTCCCCCTCCCCGATGGTCGAGTAGCGAGGAACGAGCGTATCGAGACCCCGGCGCACTTGGCTTCGGTCGCAAGCTCCCTCGAGCCAACAGGGGTTTCGACAAGCTCAACCAGCGGGAACGAGGCGCCGCGCAAAGCTGCGCGAACGCCCACTCCCCCGACACCGCTGGTCGAGTAGCGAGGAACGAGCGTATCGAGACCCCGGCGCTGCTGGCTTCGGTCGCTAGCTCCCACGAGCCAACGGGGGTTTCGACAGGCTCAACCAGCGGAAGGGCGCGCCCCTGCCCGTCGGTCGAGTAGCGAGGGACGAGCGTATCGAGACCCCGGCGCAGTTGGCTTCGGTCGCAAGCTCCCTCGAGCCAACGGGGGTTTCGACAAGCTCAACCAGCGGGAAAGAGGCGCCACGCAAAGCTGCGCGAACGCCCACTCCCCCAACACCGCTGGTCGAGTCGCGAGGAACGAGCGTATCGAGACCCCGGCGCAGTTGGCTTCGGTCGCTAGCGCTCCCTCGAGCAGCCGGGGGTTTCTACAAGCTCAACCAGCGGGTGGGGCGGCGGGGGTCGCGGCGTTGATGGCCAGGATCCGCCCAATCAGCAGGGTGTTGAACGCCGCGGCGTCCACCTCCAGGCCGACGTTGGCGGTGGGCTTCTTGCCGGTCACGTTGTGCAGATCGACGACGGTCATGCCGATCGTCAGCGGGCCGGAGCACTCGACGTCGACGTGCAGGGCCGAGGTCGTCACGAGCTCCGGGGCGATGACGGCAGCCACGGCGAGGGCGTCGTGCTGGGCGGTGCCTTCGACGCCGAGGTTCTCTCGGTAGGTCTGGGTGTAGAAGTCGACCATGCCGGTGACCGCCTCGGCGACGGGGCCGCCCTGGGCGCGCAGGGGCTCCCAGTCCTCGGCGAAGGTGATCGCCTTGTGGGTGACGTCGAGGCCGATCATCGTGATCGGCAGGCCGGATGCGAACACCCGGCTGGCGGCATCCGGGTCGTACCAGATGTTGAATTCGGCGGTCGGGGTGACGTTGCCGAGGTGCTGCGCGCCGCCGCCCATCAGCACGATCTTGTCGAGCTTCGCGGCCGTGCCGGGGTAGGCGGCCAGCAGAGTCGCCACGTTGGTGAGCGGGCCGAGCGCGATCAGGGTGACGGGCTCGGCAGAGCCCTCGATCAGGTCGACCAGCAGCTGCACGGCGGGCCGTGCGTCGGCGCCGCGCGGTGCCTCGGCCAGCGGCACGCCGCCGAAGCCGTCGTCGCCGTGCACGCCAGCGGCAGAGACGGCGTCCTGTCGCACGAGCGGGGTGTTCGCGCCGGCGGCGACCGGCACGTCGTCGCGGCCGATCAGGTGCAGCAGGCGCAGCGCGTTGCGGGTGGTGTGCGCGAGTCCGGCGTTGCCGCCCACCGTCGTCAGGCCGAGCACCTCGAGCTCCGGGCTGGCGAAGGCCAGCAGGATGGCCAGGGCGTCATCGAGGCCCGGGTCGGTGTCAATGATGACGGGGATGGGCATGCTCGAGATCCTCTGCTTCGATGCGGGTGGGTGTGTGGCCGGCGATCCGGCAGCGGATGCCGCGCGAGCGACGGGTGTCGCCCGCGCGGCGGTCCAGCCTAGGCGCCGAGTGAGCGCAGGAAGTTCTCGTGGAACTCCTCGGTCTTCAGGGACTCCACGATGCGGATGACGCCGGGCGCCTTCGGGTCGAGCGTCGCCTTGTTGTAGCCGCGCAGGTCGCCGATGAGCTGTCCGCGCGAACGCCCGCCGCGCAGCTCAAGGCTCGCCTCGATGGTGCGGTAGGTGGCGAGCTCGGGGTCCAGGGCGAGCGCCATGGCGAGCGGGTCGTGCAGCACGCAGGTGCGCACGCCCATCTGGCCCTCGTAGACGTCCAGGTAGAACTGCATGATCTTCCACGCCAGCTGGGCACGGGGGTCCTCCGAGGCGCCGATGCGCTCGAGCGACTCGGCCGCCAGGCCGGTCTTCATGGTGATCTCGAGGCCGACGAAGAGCACGTCCCACGCAGCGTCGATCACGAGCTGGGCTGCCTCGGGGTCGTGCCAGACGTTGGCCTCGCCGAACTCCGCCGAGTTGCCGGGAACGCCGACGGCGCCACCCATGATGATGACGTCCTTGACGAGCGTGGGCAGCTCGGGCTCGAGCAGCAGCGCCATGCCGATGTTGGTCAGCGGGCCGACGGCGACGAGCGTGAGCTCGCCGGGACGCGAGCGCACCAGGCGCACGATCTCGGCGGCCGCCATGTCGCCAGACACAGCACGCGTCGACTGCACGACGCCGGCGTCGCCGAGGCCGTCCTGGCCGTGCACGAACTCGGCGGTCATCAGCGGCTGCGCCATCGGGCGGGCTGCGCCCTCGAAGACGGGGACGGTGTCCAGGCCCAGGTAGTCGAGCACGGTGACCGTGTTGCGCGCGCCGGTTGCGACAGGCACGTTGCCGTGCGTGACGGTGCAGGCTACGAAGTCCGCCCCGTTGCCCGCGCCGTAGAGCATGGCCAGTGCATCGTCGATTCCGGTGTCGCAGTCAAAGATGATGGGGGTGGTCATGCGTGGGTTCCCTTCGAGAGCGCGCTGATCGCGTCAATGGTCATGTTCCAAAGCAGGTCTTTGTCGAGCGTGGTCGCCACCTGCGTGTTGGCCTTCTCGCCGAGCAGGTTGGTGAAGTCGATCACCGTCATGCCGGTGGTCCAGGTGCCCGTGAGCTCGACGCCGACGAAGGCGTCTTCGGTCTCGAACACGGCCGGGTCGACCAGCTTCGCGACGCAGCACAGGTCGTGCACGGGCGGGGCGTCGAAGCCCTGCACCTCGCGGTAGGTGCTGCCGAAGAAGGCGAGGATCTCGACCACGAAGGCCGACAACGGCGAGTCGATGGCGGCGATGCGCGCCACCACGTCGGCATCCGCCGTCGCCTGGTGGGTCAGGTCGAGCCCGACCATGGTGACGGGCCAGTCGCCCGCGAACACGGCGTGCGCTGCCTCGGGGTCGGCGATGATGTTGAACTCGGCGGCCGGGGTGGTGTTGCCGCGGGTGTAGGAGCCACCCATCAGGATGACCCGCTTGACGCGGTCCACGATGCGCGGCTCGAGCTTCATCGCCATGGCGATGTTGGTGAGCGGGCCGGTCGGAACCAGCGTGATCGTGCCCGGCTCATTCGACATGATCTCGTCGATGATCAGGGTGACCGCGTGGCGGGGGTCCAGCTCAATCTGCGCCTCCGGCAGCACCGGGCCGTCGAGGCCCGATTCGCCGTGGATGTCGGGGGCAACCCGCTGTGCCCGCACGAGCGGCACGCTGGCGCCCTGAGCGACGGGCACCGTGAGGATGCCGGCCACCGCGCACACGGCCAGGGCGTTGCGGGTGACCTTCTCGGCGGTCTGGTTGCCGGCCACCGTCGTGATCGCGATCAGGTCGATGTTCGGGCTGCCCGCGGCGAGGATGATCGCCAGTGCGTCATCGTGTCCGGGGTCGCAGTCAATGATCATGCGTTCGACCATGAGGTTCTCCTTGTTCAGAATGCTGTCGGTGTGGGCTTAGGCGGGTGCGGCGCTGAGGTCGGGGCTCGACGTTTTCGCTCGTTGCGAGCGGCGCTGCCCCCAGATCTTGCGCAGGCGCAGCCCGGCGAAGACGAGCGCGACAATGGTGATGATGTAGGGCATCATCAGGGCGAGGTTGGAGTTGATGCCGGCGATTCCGAGCAGGTCGGCGATCGCGTCGGCTGCACCGAAGATCAGCGCAGCCACCATGGTGCGGACGGGGCGCCCCAGGCCGAACGTGAGCGCGGCGACGGCAATGAATCCACGCCCGGCGGACATGCCGTTCGTGAAGCTGCCGAGGGTTGCCATGGCCAGCTGGGCACCGGCGGCCCCACAGAGCACTCCCGAGATCAGCACGCTCTGGAACTTCACCTTGGTGACGCCGATTCCGGCGGCGGCAGCCGCCTCCTCGTCTTCACCGACGGCACGCAGGTGCACGCCGAAGCGGGTGCGGTACATCACGAACCAGGCGATCGGCACGCTGATCAGCGCAACCCAGACGAGGGCAGTCTGCTCGTTCAGTGCGGTGCCCAGGATCGGGATGTCGGCGAGCGGGCCGATCGAGATGCGCGGCAGGCGGATGCTCGCACTCGGCGGCGTGACACCGGGGTTGCCGTAGATGATCTGCAGCAGGAACACGGTGACGCCGGCCGCGAGCAGGTTGACGCCGATACCGACGACGATGAAGTCGGCCTTGAACGTCAGCGTCGCCACGGCGAAGATCAACGCCAGCAGGAGCCCGGCGCCGACGGCGGCCAACACACCGATGAGCGGGCTGCCGGTGACGGAGCCGATGACGATGGAGCTGAACGCCCCGACGAGCATCATGCCCTCGAGACCGATGTTGAGGATGTTGCCCTGCTGGGTGAACGCTCCTCCGATCGCGGCGAGTAGGATCGGCGCGACCTTCATAAGGATCACGGCCAGCGTGGCCGCCGTGAAGATCTGTTCGAGAACGCTCATGGCTGGGTCACCTTCGACTCGGAGTGAATGGGGGCGGGGGTCTCGAACGGGTCAACGGGTGCCGGCGCCGAGAGCGATGCAGCGCTGCTCTGGGTGCCGCGCGGTGCCTTGGGGGCGCCGTGGCGGCCGGCGAACAGCCGGACGATCTTCTCGCGGGTGCGGCGGTCGATGACGATGACGGCGGTGATCATCAGGATGATCAGACCCTGCAGCACGGTGACGATCGGGAACGGCACCTCGGTGTTGATCTGCATGCCGTTCGAGCCGGACATCATGTTCGCGTAGAAGGCGGCCGCGAGGAACGAGGCCCACGGGTTCAGGCGCGCGAGCAGCGCAACCGTGATTCCGAGGAATCCGTATCCCGGCGAGAAGTCCTGCAGGAACCGGCCGCCGTTCGGCCCGAGCACGAAGATCGCGCCGGCCAGGCCGGCCACGGCACCGGAGAGGGCCATCACCTGGATGCTCATCGCACGCGTGTTGACACCGGTGTACTCGGCGAAGCGGTTCATCTCACCGAGCTGGCGAACCTTCAGGCCCCAGACCGTGCGGGTCAGGATGAGCGCCAGGATGATGGCGATCACGATCGCGAGGACGAGGTCCATCCCGATGCCGTACTTGACGTCGAACATCGGCAGGGCGGCGCCAGGGGCGATCTTCTCGGAGGCGACGAGGCCGGCGGTCGGGTCGCGGAACGGGCCGGTGACGAGGTAGGCGGTCAGCAGGGTGGCGATCGAGCTCATCATCAGGGTGGTGACGATGATGTCGGTGCGCCAGAAGGCCAGCAGCGCGCCGGGGATCATGCCCCAGATCATGCCGCCGAGTGCGCCGAACGCGATCACGACGACAGTCAGGACGGGCCCGGGCAGATCGGTGAAGGTGAACCCGGCCCACGCGGCGGCGAAGGCGCCGATGAACAGCTGCCCCTCGCCACCGATGTTGAAGAAGCCGGCCCGGAACGAGATGATCACGCCGGCGGAGAGCACGAGCAGCGGCACCAGCTGGGCGATCAGACCCGAGATGCCGTACGGGGTGCGCAGGCTGGAGAAGAACAGCTCGCTGTAGGCGCGCAGCGGGTCTTGCCCGATGGCGAGGATGAACACAGAACCGACCACGAGGGAGAGCACGACGGCCACGAGCGGCTGGATCGCTCCCTTGCCGAGCTTGCCGGCGGCCGAGCTCAGACGGGTGCGGATGTCGACGCTCGGCGCCCGTCCGTCTCCGCTGCGGTCCGGCACACGCCGGCGGGGTGCAGCCGGCTTCTCGGCGGCGCGCTCCCGGCGCGGAGCGGGTGCGGCAGTCGCCGCGGCAGCAGGAGCAGCAGCGGCAGCAGCAGCAGCGGGAGCAGCGGCGGCCCGGTCGATGACGGCGACGGCCTCGTGCGTCGACGCGTCGTCGACGGCGGAGGTCGCACCGAGGGGCGCAGCGGATGCGGCGGCCACCGGCGTGCCGGTGAGCTCTGCACGCACCAGGGCGTGCTCGGCCTCGGCGGCAGCGACGGCATCCGCGGTGGGGGCGACGCCACCCATCGCGAGGCCGACGGCGGCCTCGCTCATGTTCGCCTGGGTGAACTCGGCGATGATGGTGCCGCGGAACATGACCAGGAGGCGGTCGGAGAGCGACATGACCTCGTTGAGGTCGGCGGAGAAGAGCAGGACGGCCGCGCCCTTGTCGCGCTGGGCGACGATGGCGTTGTGCACGAATTCCATGGCGCCGACGTCGACGCCACGGGTGGGCTGAGCGACCATCAGCAGTTCGGGCTCGCTCGCGAACTCGCGGGCGATGATGACCTTCTGCATGTTGCCGCCGGACAGGGTGCCGATGGGGGTGCTCGAGACGGCTCCGCGCACATCGAACTTCTCGATCAGCCGGCGCGCGAAGGCGTTCGCAGCGGTCGAGTTGATCCAGCCGAACCGGGCGATGGGCGGCTCGAGGTGGGTCGGGATGATGTTCTCGGCGACCGAGAGGCTCGGCCCCGCGCCCTGCTCGTGGCGGTCCTCCGCGATGTAGGCGAGGCCGTCGCGGCGACGCTCGGCGACGGACGCCGTGGTGATGTCGTGCCCGGAGAGCACGATGCGGCCGGAGGCGCTGGAGGCCATGCCGGCGATCGCGGCGGCGAGCTCGGTCTGGCCGTTGCCCTCGACTCCGGCGATGCCGACGATCTCGCCGGCGCGCACGGTGAGCGAGAGCGAGTCGACGACCTGCACGCCGCGCTCGTCGACCACGGTCAGCGCGTCGACGTTGAGCACCTCGTGCGTGGGGGCCGCCTCGGTGTGCACGATGCGCAGCAGCACCTCGCGGCCGACCATCATCTGGGCGATGTCGGCCTGGGAGAGCCCGTCGGTCGGCATCGTGGCGATGGACTTGCCGTCGCGGATGACGGTGAGCTCGTCGGCGATGTCGAGCACCTCGCCGAGCTTGTGCGAGATGAAGAGAACGGCGCAGCCCTTGGCGGCGAGGCCGCGCACGACGACGAAGAGTTCGTCGATCTCGCCCGGCGTGAGCACGGCGGTGGGCTCGTCAAGGATGAGCAGGCGGGTGTCGTGGCTGAGCGCCTTGAGCAGCTCGACGCGCTGGCGAACACCGACGGAGAGCGAGGCGACCTTGGCGGACGGGTCGATGGCGAGGCCGAACTGCTCAGAGAGCGCGGCAACTTCGCGTTCCATCTTCTTCGTGTCCAGCGCCATGAGCGGGGTGCGAAGCTCGCGCCCGAGGAACACGTTGGCCGCAACGGTGAGGTTGGGGACGAGCTTGAAGTGTTGGTGAACCATGCCGATGCCGAGCGCGGACGCCTTCGTCGGGTTCGTGATGGCGACGGGGGCGCCATCGATGATGATCGTGCCGGAGTCGGGCTGAGCCGTGCCGGCGATCATGGTCATGAGGGTGGTCTTGCCCGCGCCATTCTCGCCAACGAGAGCGTGAATTCGTCCGGGTTGGACTTCCAACGAAATGCGGTCGTTCGCGACCTTCGACCCGAAGGCCTTGGTGATCTCGCGAAGTTCCAGAAGCGGCTGCGCCATCAAAATCTCATTTTCTCGCTCGCGCACCGGGGTGCGCCGAGGGGGTCGGCGAGGAAGGGGGTGTACTGCCCGCCGAGCGCCGAGGCCGGCGGGCAGTACGAGTGGGCCGGGGCGGGGCCCCGGCGCGCGATTACATCGCGGTCGGAACCGTGATCTCGCCGTCGATGACCTTCTGGGCGTAGGTCTTGACGAGGTCCTGGATGTCCTGCGGAACGATTCCACCGTTGTCGTCGAAGACGAGGCTGACGCCGTCGTTGGCGAGGCCGTACTCGGTGGTCTCGCCGTACTTCAGCGTGCCGTCCTTGGCCGCCTTGACGGCCGACTCGAGCGAGGCGCCGATGTTCTTGAGCATCGAGGCCAGGATGTGGCCCTCCTGGAGGCCATTCTGGTTCGCGTCGACGCCGATGGCGTAACGGTTCTGGTCCTTGGCTGCCGTGAAGACACCCTGGCCAGCGCCGCCGGCGACCTGGAAGACGACGTCTGCACCCTGCTTGTACATGGCGGTTGCCTGGTCGAAGCCCTTGTTGGCGTCGGCGAAGTCACCCACGTACGACACGAGGACCTCGATGGAGGGGTCGACAGCTTCGGCACCCTTCTTGAAGCCGGCAACGAAGTCGTTGATGATCGGGATGTCCATGCCGCCGACGAGGCCGAGCTTCTTGCTGCCGGTGGCGAGCGGGAACTTGTCGGGGTTGGTCGTCGCTGCGGCAGCCAGCACGCCGGCGAGGTAGGAACCCTCGTTCTGCTTGTAGAGGATCGACGCAACGTTGGGCTGGTCGACGACGTCATCGTAGGTGACGTAGTTCTGCTCCGGGTACTTGGCTGCTGCCGAGTCTAGGATGTCGTGCATCTGCGCGGTTCCGGTGATGACGACGTCCCAGTCCGAGCCAGAAACGGACTCGAGGTTCGTCTTCCACTGGGCCGGGCTGCCGACCTCGCCCTGGATGTTCTGGGTCTTGAAGCCGCCGGCCTCGAGCGAGGCCATACCGCGGGCCGCGTCGTCGAAGAAGCCCTGGTCGCCCAGGTTTCCGCTGACAATGTTCACCGCCGAGAAGGAATCAGAGCCGCCCGCCGACCCGCTGCCAGCGGTGTCATTCGAGCCGCCACAGGCGGTGAGGGCCAGGACTGCCGTGGCCATGATGGCGATGCCGCCGATAAGACGCTTGTTCATTGCTGTGCTCCCTTGCACGTTGATACGGAGTGAAACGAATGGAATTGTCGAAAATGTTCTGGGGTGGGCTTATGGCAGGCGGGGCGGCGTTGCCTCCCGGATGTTCTCCAGCAGCGCCGCCACTTCCTGGCGACGGGGCATTCCGACGGTTGCGCCGAGCGCACCGACGGAGAGGGAAGCGGCATGCACGGCCCAGTGCGCTGCCGAGGTGAGGTTTTCCCCGCGGCTCAGGGCATCAACAAGCGCTCCGATGAACGTGTCGCCTGCGCCGGTGGTGTCGACCACCTGCACCCGCGGGGTGGAAATGTGGCTGAGTGTCGTCGAGTCCCAAACGAGTGCGCCCTGGCCGCCGAGGGTGATCACAACGGCGGCGGGGAGCGACTGCGTGCGCAGCTGCTCCGCGAGCAGCTCGCGGTCCTCCGGGAACGTGCAGCCAGACACGGACTCGTACTCGGTCTCGTTGACGACGAGGATGTCGACGGCATCGAGCAGTGCGGCGGGCAGCGGCTGGGCCGGTGCCGGGTTCAGCACGAAGGTGCCCTTCGCCATGCGCGCCACCTCGGTGACGGTCTCGATCGGGATCTCCAGCTGGGCGACGACGATCGGTGCGTTCTCGATCAGCTCAGCGGCCGCGGCGATGTGCTCGGTGCCGAGCTGCGCGTTGGCGCCGCCGACCACGACGATCGAGTTCTCTGCGGCGCTGTCGACGATGATGATGGCGCGACCCGTAGAGAACGATTTCACGCTGGCGAGGTGCTGAAGGTCGATGCCCTCATTGGCCAGCGCACCGCGCACGGTCTGCGCTTCCGGGTCGTTTCCGACGAGGCCGACGAATGCGACCTGACGCCCGAGCCGTGCGGCGGCGATGGCCTGGTTGCTGCCCTTACCGCCTAGGAACTCGGCGTATCCCAATGCATGTACGGTCTCACCCGGCTGGGGGCGAGACTCGACGGTTGCGACCAAATCGATGTTCGCGCTGCCGACTACGACAATCTCTGTTTCTTGCTTCGGCGCCATTGCCAGTACCGCCTCTTCGCGTGCATTTATGAACCATCTGAGAAATCGTTGTCTCAGATCGTTCACGATAGGTGACATGCTTGGCGTCTGTCAAACGGCAACTCGGAAACGACCGTGCCGGCGCGGTCAACCGGGCGGGAGCACAGCCGGCGATGTCGTCGCGTTGCTTCCGCGATGCGGGATGATTGCTTCAACCAGACGCACAAAGGGGTACATCGTATGGGTAGAAGAGTGACGGTCAAGGACGTGGCGTCGGCCGCCAATGTGTCCCCGTCGACAGCGTCGCGGGTGCTCTCCGGCCAGGCCGACGTCGACCCGGCGATGGCACGGCGGGTTCACGAGGCCAGCACGCGTCTGCGCTACTCGGCCAATGTCATGGCCAGGGCGCTGCGCACCCGCCAGACCGACACGATCGGCGTCGTCGTTCCCGCCATCAACAACCCCTACTTCATCGGGGCCGTCGAGGCGATCGCGCAGGTGTTGACCGACACCGGGCGCTCCCTGATCCTCTGCGACTCCCACGACGACGTGGCAACGGAGGCCCGCCAGATCGAGCTGCTTCGCAACCGGATGGTCGACGGGCTCGTTGTCATTCCGGTCTCCGCCACCGAGTCGGCCGCGGCCATCAGCGCCGCCGCACTCGACCTCCCCGTCGTGCAGCTCGACCGTGTCGCGGAGGGCGGCGGCACCGATTTCGTCGGCTCCGACGAGTTCGAGGGCGTTCGCCTGGCCATCGAGCACCTGCGGGGCCGCGGGGCGCGCTCGTTTGCCTTCATCGGCGCGCAGCCGACCACGAGCACCGCCGACGCCCGGTTGCGCGCCTTCCGTGCGCTCACGAGCGACGACGAGGGCGCCCGCGAGCGCGAGCTGCTCGGCGACTTCACCACCGAGTGGGGGCGCACGGCGGCCTGGACCCTGGTCAACAGCGGGCCGCTCCCCGACGCGATCATGTGCGGTGCCGACATCATCGCCCTCGGCGTGCTCACGACGCTGCGCGCGGCCAACGTCGCGGTGCCGGGGCAGGTCAAGGTCATCAGCCACGACGACCTCTTCATCGCCACGATGGTGTCGCCGCAGCTCAGCTCGGTGCGCCAGCCGCTCGCCACGATGGCCCAGGAGGCCGTCGCACTGTTGGACGCCCGGTCCAAAGACCCGGAGCGCCCCGTTCGCAAGAGTGTCTTCGCCCCCACCGTGGAGCTCAGGGAGTCCAGCCTGCTGCCGTTGGCGGCCACCGAGGCGGCCGCCAACGCGGCTACTGAACGGGCGTGAAGTTCAGCGCGAAGTCGGCGAGCAGGCGCGCGCCGTAACCGGTCGCGCCGGCCGAGCGCCACGCATCGTCGGAGTCTGACTGCATCGTTCCGGCGATGTCCAGGTGCGCCCAGGGCAGGCCGTCGACGAACTCGTTGAGGAACAGCGCGGCGGTCGTCGCCCCGGCGAAGCGCCCACCGATGTTGCCGAGATCGGCGATGTCGGAGTCGAGCTGCTTGCGGTACTTCTTCTCCAGCGGCAGCTGCCACGCCGGCTCGTCGACGGTGGCCGCCGCATCGAGCAGCTGGTCGACGATGTCCTGGTTGTTGCCGATCACGCCGGCCGTGGCCTGGCCGAGCGCCATCAGCACGGCGCCGGTGAGGGTGGCGATGTCGACGATCGCGTCGGGCTTCTCCTCTGCGGCGAGCGCGAGGGCGTCCATCATGACCAGGCGGCCCTCTGCATCCGTGTTCTTCACCTCGACGGTGGTGCCGTTGCGGGCCACCAGCACGTCGCCGAGCTTCGTCGCGGTGCCGGACGGCATGTTGTCGGTGCACATCAGGAAGCCGGTGACCTCGGTCTCAACGCCCAGGTCGCGCAGCGCCGTGAACGCGCCGAGCACGGCCGCGGCCCCGCCCATGTCCATCTTCATCAGCAGGTGCATGGGGTCGGAGGGCTTGAGGCTGATGCCGCCGGAGTCGTACATGATGCCCTTGCCGACGAGGGCGAGGTGGCCGCGCTCTGCCGGTGCGCCAGCCGCCGGCGTGTAGCGCAGCTTGACCATGCGCGGCTCTTCGTGGCTGCCGGCGTTGACGCCGAGCAGGCCGCCGCAGCCGAGCTCGATCAGGGCCTGCTTGTCGAACACCTCCGCGCTGAAGCCGTGCTGGGCGGCCAGCTCGACAGCGAGGTCGGCGATGTCGGTCGCCGTCAGGTGCCCGGGAGGGTTGTTGCAGAGGTCCCGGGTGATGTTGGCGGCGCGGGCGCCGATCACGGCGTGCCGCACGGCCTCCGCTGCCCCGTCGATGTCGGCGGCGCCGCGCAGCTCGAGGCTCTCCAGCGCAGTGCCCTTCGGCTTCGCCTTGAGCGGGTTGAAGCGGTAGCGGGCCAGCAGCACGCCCTCGACGATGGCGTCGAGGCCTGCCGCGTCGAGCACTGCATCGGCACCGAGGCTGGCGATCGAGCCGAGGTCCAGCCCGATCCGGGCGTGGCCGGCTGCGGCGCGGGCGAAGGCGGCACCGGCGTCGCGCAGGGCGTTCGCCGCGGCATCTGCTGCATCGGCGTCAATCGCGCCCTCCTCCAGCGCGGGCAGCTCGAGGCTGCCGAGACCCACCGCGATCGCCAGGGCGCCGGATGCCGCGAGCACCGTCTGCGTCTGGCCGGCCTTGCCCTCGAAACCGAGCTTCGCCAGCTGCTCCCGGTTGAGGCCCAGTTCTGCGGAGACGTCGCCGTCGGCGGCGACGAAGTACCCGGTGGCATCGAGGTCGGCCGAGAACTCGTCGACGAAGACCACGGTGGCCGGAGTGTCCTGGGAGGGCAGCCGGGCGAAGTCGCCCGGGATCAGGGTGTGGTCGAGTTCAGACATGGGTGTCTCCTTGTTTCAGTGCGGTTCGTGCAGTGCGTGCGGTACTAGTCTGACGCTCCCACGAGGCCGGCGGCTCAACGAGCCTCGGCGGCCGCGATCTCGGCGTCGTCGCGCTCCTCGTCGCCAGGCTCCGGGTTGCTCTCCAGGTGCTCCGGCAGGTCGCCCGGCAGTCGGTTCGGCATGCGGCCGGCCGGCACGATCGCGAGCAGTGCGATCGCCGCGAGACCGAGCAGCGAGATCTGCAGCGCGCGGAGGCGTGCCGCCTCGTTGATCTCGAGTGCGGCAGCGGCCTCCGCCTCGTTGGCGGTGGTCGTGGCCAAAACGTCGGCCAGCTGGTCGTTCGTCAGGAAGTTGGCGTTGTTGATGTCGACCTGCTCGATCAGCGACGCGGGGATCTCCGGGTGCTCGTCGGCCGCCGTGTGGATGAGCCCGGCCAGCACGCTCACCGCGAAGACGCTGGCGACGGCGATACCCACCGAGCCCGACATGTTGTGCACCAGCCCGCGCCACGCGCCGACATCGCCGGCGAGGCGCTTGGGGGCGGCCGAGAGCAGCGTGTTGAAGACCAGGGCGACGATCGATCCCTGGCCGAGGCCGAGCGTGATCAGGCCGGCCACGACGAAGCCCTGGCCCCAGCCGTACTGGATGGTGAAGGCGAGCAATATCAGGCCGAAGGCGACGACGACGAAGCCGGCACGGGCGATCTGACGCGGCGGGAAGCGCTTGTACAGGTTGGCGACGAAGGTGCTCGCCAGGAAGATCGACAGCGTGTAGGGGATGATCGCGAGCGAGGTCTCGAAGCTCGTGCGGCCCTGTACGACCTGCAGGTACAGCGGGATCAGGAAGTTGGCGGCGGTGCCAACGAAGAGCATCATCGCCATGCAGGCGGTGACCGCCTTCTCCTTGCTGCTCTTCAGCACGGCGAGGTCGAAGATGCGCGGCTTGCCGGCCTTCTGCTGCTTGCGGATCCAGGAGAAGAACAGCTGACCGACGATGGTGCCTGCCACGATCAGCACCGGGGCGGGTGAGAGCCCGAGAACGGTGAACGGGGCGTCATCCGAGGCCAGCACGAGGCCCCACGAGGAGAGGCCGCTGAAGCCGAAGCTCAACAGGATGACAGAGACGGCGGCGTAGAGCGCGCCCACCCAGTCGATGAGCAGGTCTTTCTGCGGCTCGATCTTCTTGAGCCGGAAGCTCAGTGCCAGGTTGACGACGGCGAGGCCCACAATAAGGGCGAACGACCAGCGCCAACCGATCGTCGAGGCAAAAGCGCCGGCGATCAGCAACGCGAGCACGCCGGCCGCCGGGATGGCCGCTGCGAGGAAGCCGATCGAGCGGGCCTGCTGCTCGCCCTTGAAGTTGCTGGCGATGAACACGGTGAGCGCGGGCGCGATCAGGGCGATGACAGCACCGGATGCCGCCTGCGCCACGAACAGCATGGCCGCGGTCTGGCTGAGCGCCACCACCGCCATGGCGACGCCGTGGATGACGACCGCGATCTGGAACACGAGGCGGGTGCCGAACCGGGCGCCGACCTTAGCGCCGAGCAGGATGAACGCCGCCATGGCGAAGGTGCCCGCCGTGATCGCGGTTCCGACCGAGGTGGCCGGGGTGTTCAGCTCGCTGGTGATGCCCGCCATCGAGACGGTGAGCGCGTTCACCGCGAAGGACGCCTGGATCTGGGTGAGCACCACGACGATCAACGGCAGCCAGGAGGCCTTCACCGCCACGTCGAGAACCGCACTGGACTTCGTGGACATTCATTCCCCAAATCATCGCCGTTGCGCGGGAACACAGCATTCCGCAATTCACTCGCGATGCTAGCGCACGCCGTGACCGCGCCCGCGGATTTGGACCGGCCAGAATCAGGCGAGCCAGAGGGCTCCGACGGCGAGGGCGAAAACGGCCAGTACAGCGTTGACCGGCAGCGATGACTTCTCGTTGCGGCGCAGGTGCACGCGGGCGGCGAGAATCTGCACGACGAGCAGCGCGAATGCGGCCGTCGGGGTCAGCCACGGCAGAATTCCGGTGGCGGCGGGAAGGATGAGCCCGATCGCTCCCAGCAGCTGCAGTGCGCCGATGGTCTTGACCTGAGCGTCGCTGTAGTCCTCGACCCAGTGCATCTGAGGTGCGAGCTTCTCGCGCGGCATGGTGAGCTTGAGGGAGCCGGCGAGCAGGTAGATGGCGGCGAGAAGACCGGTGGCGATCCAGAGGGCGATGGTCAAGAGTGACTCCAAGATGTGGTGAGGTGGTATTCGTTAGTTACAGTTGGTAACTGACGCACTGACGGTCACTATTTATACCGGCTCGGATGCCTGCACTTCTCCGTGCGTCACGCACACAGAGGTAAGAAACGGGGCCACATGACAGAACCAGCCACCGCCGAACGCGGGGCGATCTCAGCCGCGGCCTCCGCGATGCTCGAAGACCGCGGTCCCTGCAGCGCGGGCCATGACGGCAGCAGCACCATCAAAGACGTGCTCTCGCGCATCGGCGACAAGTGGAGTCTGCTCATCATCGGCATGCTCGACGCCGGCCCCCAGCGCTTCACCGCATTGCAGCGCAACGTCACCGGCATCTCGCACCGCATGCTCACGCACACCCTGCGCAGCCTGCAGCGCGACGGCCTCGTGTCGCGCACCAGCTATCCCGAGATTCCGCCGCGCGTCGAGTACGCCGTGACGCCGCTCGGGCGCACCCTCATTGCGCCCGTGCTCGGGCTCGTGCACTGGGCGGATGCCAACCACGACGAGATTCAGCGCAGCCGCGAAGCCTTCGACGACGCGCGCTGAGGCGTCATCCGCGGCTCCGGGCTCGCCCGAATTATTGCTTGCCCCAAGCGCGCACGGTGGGGGTAGCCTGAAGCAAAGAAGGACCCGACGGGGTGCTGCTCCCCCGGGCCTGACAGCGCAGCACGCGGAGGTTGACATGTCGCCCAGGCCCACCGGAAGATTCGCCCATCGAGGCGACGGCCTCTACCTGTTGCTCGACAGGCTGTTCACCGCTCCGATCGCGGACGTCTGGTTCAGCCTGACGAACCCGCACGAGATGGAGAAATGGATCGGCACCTACACCGGGCAGCCGTCCACCGGCGGGGTCAAGTTCCGCATGACGAGCGAGCCAGAGGCCGAGTGGGAGTACGTCAGCATCCTGGAATGTGAGGCACCGCACCGCTTCCTGGCCGAGTCACGGGAGGGCCCAGACCAGATGCGTGTGTTCTGCCACCTCTCCGAGGCCGGCGGCATGACCTCGCTGACCTTGGGCCAGCGGCTTCACAATCCCTCGGAGGCCACAACGCTCGGCCCGGGCTGGGACTACTACCTGGACCGGCTGATCGCCGCCCGCGCCGGTAAGGCCCTGCCGGAGTGGGAGCACTACTACCCCGCGCACGCCGGCTACTACCGCGAACTCGTGGTACCAGCCAAGAGCGCGTAGGCGCGCCAGCACGGCATCCGCTCCCCCGGCAGGACATACTGTTGGCAACGAGTCGGCGGCCACGAGGCTGCCACAACGAGGGGGCCACCCATGCCACGCGGAACGATCGTGCACCGCGCACGCGCCGAGCAGCACAACCCGAAGCCGAGTATGTTCCACGAGCACCCGCTGCGCTGGGGCTTCACGGTGACGATCGGCGTGCTCATCGCCCTGGTGCTCGCGCTCACGCTGTTCAACCTCAGCTCCGTGCTCATCTCGGTGTTCGCCGCGCTGTTCATCAGCCTGGGGCTCGACCCGCTGCTGCGCTGGTTCCAGAAGCTCGGGCTGCCCCGGGGCTGGGCGATCGTCACCGTGATCGCGCTCATCGTCGGGCTGATCGCCACGATCCTGCTCATCGTGATCCCGTTCCTGGTCGGTCAGATCCAGGAATTCGTGCGCACGGTGCCCGCACAGTTCGCTGCGCTGGAGTCGAGCGGCTGGTTCGCCCAGCTCGACGAGCGCACCGGCGGCGTCATCGGCAACATCACCGACTGGGCCCAGAAGACGATCTCCGACCCGAAGTTCTGGGCGACGATCGGCGGCGGGGCAGTGCAGGTGGGCGTCGCCGTGACGGATGCCGTGAGCAGCGCCTTCTTCGTCGCGGTGCTCACCATCTGGTTCGTGGCGGGCCTCGACACCATGAAGACCGCCGCCTACTCGCTCGTCGCGGCATCCCACCGTGAGGTGTTCAGCGGGTACTCGAATAGGATCTTGGACTCCGTCGGACGCTACCTGAGCGGCATGGTCGTGCTGGCGTTCATCAACTCGGTGTTCAGCGTGATCGTGCTCAGCCTGGTCGGCGTGAGCTTCGCGTTCATCGTCGGCGTCATCGTGTTCTTCATCACGCTGATCCCGCTCATCGGTACGGTCATCACGACGGCGTTCATGACGGTTATCGCGCTCTTCGTCTCGCCGACGGCGGCACTGATCACCCTGATCTCGATGCTGATCTACATGCAGGTGGAGGCGTACATCCTCACCCCGCGCGTGATGAGCAAGGCGGTGCAGGTGCCCGGTTCGATCGTGCTGATTTCGGCCCTCGCCGGCGGCACGCTGGCAGGCCTCGGCGGCGCCCTCGTCGCGATCCCGATCTCAGCCGGAATCATCCTGCTGATCCGCGAGGTGCTGATCCCGGCGAAGGCCCGCAGCTAGCGCCCGCCGCCTCCCAACCCGCTGGTCGAGTAGCGAGGAACGAGCGTATCGAGACCCCGCACGAGAGACGGCCTCCCGCCGGAAACCGGGTCTGATCCGGCCCTAGCGGGCCTACTCGACCAACGGGAGGGAGAGCAGGTTTCGACAGGCTCAACCAGCGGGAGCCGGGGATCAGGCGGCAGGCGCCTTCTGCCCACGCGAGGCCGGCGCCAGCCGAGCCCGATCCCAGGCGTGGAAGCAGCGGCCTTCGGCAGCTCAGCGTCGTTCGTTTGAGTCTGGTTCATTGTGCTGGCTGGCAGCAACAGTTGGCTGGTCAGGCGTTTGTATGCCCCGTGCTGATCTCGAATGGCGCAGCCGGCAGCGGCGTCATTTTCTGACGAAACTGCGTGGAATTGCGCCGTCGTCACCCTGTGGCAAAATCCGAACGCCCAAACCGTTCGCGCTATACTATAGTGATCTGAGACCTGCCGCCCGAACCGAGGCGTTCGCAGAAATTGAGGACTATCCCCCGGGAAAGTTGAGCAAGGGAGCTCCATGATCACACAAGACGTCACGGCACCCACGTCAGCACAGCTGACAGGCAACGCCACCAAAACCGAGCGTAAGAACCTTCGCGCGCTCAGCTGGGGCCACGCCCTCGAATGGTACGACTGGGCGATCTTCGGTCTGCTCTCTTCCTACCTTGGGGCCCACTTCTTCCCCGCAGACAACGAATTCGCATCGACACTGAATGCGCTCGCCGTCTTCGCCGTTGGATTCATTGCTCGCCCCATTGGCGGCATCGTCTTCGGATCTATCGCCGACCGTCTCGGCCGCCGCAAGATCATGATCTTCGCCATCGCAGCCGTTTCCTTCGGCAGCTTCGTCATCGGCGTCATGCCGGGATACGAGACCATCGGCGTTGCCGCTCCGATCATCGTCGTCGCCATGCGTCTGCTGCAGGGTCTGTCTGCCGGCGTCGAGGCACCGCTCGGCACCGCCTACGCACTCGAACTGGTTCCGAACCGCCCCGGTTATGTCTCCGGTTTCTTCGGATTCTTCAACAACCTCGGAAACCTGCTCGCACCACTGTCGATCTTCTTCCTCACACAGCTGCTCACGGGTGACAACCTCGCAGAGTGGGGCTGGCGCATTCCGTTCATCATCGGCGGTCTGTTCGGTCTCATCGTGCTGTGGCTGCGCAGCACGCTGCCTGAGACGCTCGACGTCGACGGCGCGCGCGAAGCAAAGTCTGAGAAGAAGCAGCTCCCCTCGGTATGGGTCGACGTACGCAAGTACTGGCTGAGCGTTCTGGCCACCGTCTTCATCGTCGGCGCCATCCAGGCCTACAACTACACGTGGATCGCTGGCCTGCCCAACCTCGCGCGCGCTGCTTTCCAGGAAGACCCGGCCGCTGTTTTCGCCATCACCACGGGCTTCGGAATCTTCATGACTCTTGGCGCGCTGTTCCTCAGCAAGGTTCTTGACCGCTTCGCGATGTCGAAGGTCTTCGTCGTTGCTCGCGTCCTGGCAATTCCGACGATCTTCCTGTCATTGCTGTACTCACAGCCCGGCATCGGAACCTTCGCAGGGGTCATGTTCGGTGGCGCGATCGTGTTGCTTCTCAACATGACGATCTTCGTCACGGTCTCCAACTCGTTGCTGCCCCAGCACATCCGCGGCACGGGCCTCGGCCTCGGCTACGGCTTCGGTGTTGCGCTCTTCGGCGGCACCGCTTCGTTCCTGCTGCTGTGGCTGCAGGGCGAGGGCATGTTCTGGATGTTCCCGATTTACATCGCCGCCCTGTGCGCAATCAGCGTGGTTCTGTACCTCGTGGCCAAGAAGCGCAACGGCATCTTCGTCGGTAAGTAGTCCGACTCGCTGCGCGATACCGGCAGCGTCGGAAACGCTGCCGGTATCGCGGAGGGTCCCACCGACACAGGCACCACAGAAAGAACGGAACCATGGAACGCTTCATCATTGACACTGACCCCGGCATCGACGACGCCGGCGCACTGTTCTGGGCACTCGCAACGGACAAGTTCCACGTCGAGGCGCTCACCACCGTCTTCGGGAACGTGAACGTGCAGAAGGCAACCGCCAACGCACGGAAGATCACACACCTGTCGGGTCGCCCCGACCTGCCGATCTGGGTTGGCGCTCCCCGCCCACTGGTCGGTGAGCCGAACTTCGCCGAGCACATTCACCGCCCCAGCGGCGTTGGGTACTGGGAATACCCCGATCCGGCTCCCGGCACCGACGGCCCCACCGAGGCCGTGCAGAAGATGATCGACCTCGTCATGTCAAACCCGGGCGAGATCAGCATCATGGCGCTCGCACCGCTCACGAACGTCGCTCTCGCGATCTCGTTGGAGCCGAAGTTTGCTGAGAACGTCCGTCGCATCATCTACATGGGTGGAGCAGCTCTCACGTGGGGCAACGCCTCTCCTGTTGCCAGCGCGAACATTTTCAACGATCCTGAAGCCGCCGAAATCGTCGTGCAATCTGGCGCCAAGCTCACGCAGGTTGGTCTTGACGTGTGCCGCAAGTTCTCGGTCACCCCTGACC
The DNA here is from genome assembly GCF_001542775.1 of Microterricola viridarii. GTDB lineage: Bacteria > Actinomycetota > Actinomycetes > Actinomycetales > Microbacteriaceae > Microterricola > Microterricola viridarii_A. The sequence goes on along the minus strand of NZ_CP014145.1, from coordinate 3,298,864 downwards.
GGGTCGAGAAGCTGTGGGCATCAGGTTCACCCATGGGCCGCGCCCTCTGCGAAATGATCGGCTACCCCGACCGCCACCAGGACACCACTGAGATGCCCGAGTGGAAGGCAGAAGGCATGCACCTGAACGATGTTCCCTGCGTCGCCTACGCCATCAACCCGGACTGGTTCCAGGTGCGTCACCTGCGCGTCGATGTTGAACTGGACGGCAAGCACACCCGCGGACAGACAGTCGTGCAGATGGTTGACCGTTGGGGCGGTGTCCCCAACGTTGATGTGTTGCTGGACATTAACGCGGCAGCCGTGGCAGACGCGCTCGTCGAGTCCGTCACCGCCTTCGGCACCAGGAACTAGTGCGACGGACTGCTGCACGCTCTGAGCGTGGCCAGCAGTGAAAGCCTTCGGCCGTGGGTCTTTGACACGGTCGAAGGCTTTGTCTTTGTCCCCTGTATTCGGAAAGGTACGACTATGACTCAAGAACTCCTCCCCACAGACACGGAACTCATCGAGGCCGCCTCAGCCCTCCTGTCACGCGTGCACGATCCTGGCGCCGTTCGGGTTGCCGCCGCGGCACGCGGCATCTCGGGAGCCGTGTATCTCGGCGTGAGTCTCGCCACCCCGCGCGTCAAAGTGTGTGCTGAAAGCAGTGCGGTCGCCAACGCGAAGATCGGCGGCGACGAAGCCATCACCACGATCGTTTCGGTCGGCCTCGGGGTTGACGATGTGCCGCACGTCATCAACCCGTGCGGGGTGTGCCGTGAGCTGATCCCGAAGTTTGGTCAGGATCTGCGTGTCCTCGTCGACACGGGGGACGGTGTCGTCGCCGCAGCGGCCCCCGTCGAACTCCTGCCTATGCCGTGGATCCGCGCTCGCTCCTACGACGATTGAAGAAGCAATGAGACGGGGCGGCGCTCGAGCCAACCGGAGTGATCAGGGGGCGAGGCGGGCGGCGTCGAGGCTGATCCGGCGCAGCAGCTGGGCGTTCAGCGCCACCACGATCGTCGAGAGCGACATGAGCACGGCGCCCGCAGCGGGCGAGAGCACGAAGCCGACCCCGGCCAGCACGCCGGCGGCCAGCGGCACCGAGACGATGTTGTAGCCGGCCGCCCAGACCAGGTTCTGCACCATCTTGCGGTAGCTGGCGTGCGAGAGCTCGATGATCGAGAGCACGGCGCGCGGGTCGCTGCTGGCCAGCACGACGCCGGCGGACTCGACGGCCACGTCGGTTCCGGCGCCGATCGCGATGCCGACGTCGGCGCGGGCCAAGGCGGGGGCATCGTTCACGCCGTCGCCGACCATGGCGACTCGGAGCCCGCGGCCCTGCAGCTCGGCGACGTGGGCGGCCTTGTCGCCGGGCAGCACCTCGGCGAACACCTCGTCGATCGCGAGGTCGGCGCCGACGGCCTCGGCCACCTGCCGGGCATCGCCGGTGATCATGGCAACCCGGATGCCGCGCTTGTGCAGCGCCGTGATGGCCGCGCGCGACTCGGCCCGCACCTCGTCTTGCAGGGCGAGGGCGCCGAGCACGGCGGCGCGAGCATCGGGGACCTGGGCGTCGGGGACCTGGGCGTCGGGGACCTGGGCGACGGATGCCGCGCGCACCAGGTAGAGCACCGAGGCGCCGCGGGACTTCCAGCCGTCAATGGTCTCCCGCAGCTCGGCAGGCGGCTCCAGCCGCTCGTCCTCCAGCAGGCGCGGGCCGCCGACGGCGAACTCGACGCCGTCGACGCGGGCGCGCACGCCGACGCCGGTGGCGGAACGGAAGTCGCTCACCTGCCCGAACCAGTCCGTACCGGGCGCGGCTGCGAGCGCCGCCGCAACGATGGCGCGGGCGACGGGGTGCTCGCTGGACTGCTCGGCCGCGGCGGCCAGCCGCAGCACCTCGCCGCGCTGCTGGCCGTCGGCGACGGCGACATCCGTCACCGCGTGCTCGCCGCGGGTCAGCGTTCCCGTCTTGTCGAACAGCACGACGTCGATGTGGCGCATGCGCTCGAGGGCGAGGCGGTCCTTCACCAGCACGCCGGCGCGGGCCGCGCGCTCGGTCGAGATGGCGATGACCAGCGGGATGGCGAGGCCGAGCGCGTGCGGGCAGGCGATCACGAGCACGGTCACGGTGCGGGTGATGGCGTCATCCGGGCTGCCGAGGAGCATCCAGGCGATGAAGGTGAGGATGCCGGCGCCGGCGGCGAAGTAGAACAGCAGCGCGGCGGCGCGGTCGGCGAGCGCCTGGGCGCGCGAGCCGGAGGCCTGCGCCTCGGCGACGAGCCGCTGGATGCCGGCGAGCGCGGTCTGCTCGCCGACGGCGGTGACGCGCACCCGGATGGCGCTGTCGGTGGCGACCGTTCCGGCCACGACGGTGTCGCCAACGGCGCGGGGCACCGCGGCGGACTCCCCCGTGATCATCGACTCGTCGAGCTCGGCGGCGCCGTCGACGATGGCGCCGTCGGCGGGAACCCGCCCGCCGGGGCGCACCAGCACGACGTCGCCGGCCGCCAGCTCGCCGATCGACACCTCGGTGATGTCGTTGCTCGTCTCGGCGCCGTTCACCCGCTCGGCGGTGTCGGGCAGCAGGGCGGCCAAGGCATCCAGGGCCCCGGATGCCGCGCCCAGCGCGCGCATCTCGATCCAGTGGCCGAGCAGCATGATCACGATGAGCAGCGCGAGCTCCCACCAGAAGTCGAGCTCCAGGCCGAGGCCGAGGCTCGTCGCCCAGGAGGCGAGGAAGGCGACGGAAATCGCCATCGCGATGAGCGTCATCATGCCGGGCTGGCGGTTGCGGAGCTCCCGCACCGCCCCCTGCAGGAACGGCATGCCGCCGTAGAAGAAGATGACCGTGCCGAGCACGGGGGCGATCCAGGTGGAGCCGGGGAACTCGGGCAGGTGGTAGCCGAGCAGGTGCGCGACCATCGGGCTAAAGAAGACGACCGGGATCGAGAGGACGAGGCTCCACCAGAACTTGTCGCGGAACATCGCGACGCTGTGCCCGGCGTGCTCGCCGTGCGAGTGCACGGCGTGGTCGTCCCGGTCGTGGCCCAGGTGCGCCGACATGTCGTGGGCAGGCATGTCGTGCCCTGAAATGTCGTGGCCGGACGCGTCAGGGGCGGACATGTCGTGGCCGGCGTTCACCTCGCGGCCGCCGCGTCCGTGGTTCTCGTTGTGCGTCTCGTCCTGCATGGTGAGCTCCCTCCGTCACACGCTCCAACCATATACCCCTAGGGGTATTCCGGTGGGCTTCTGCACCACTTCCGGCGGCCTACGCCAGTTGAACTGGCGTAGGCCGCCCCAAAGGGCGCAGAGCGGAGGCCGACGGGGACGCTCAGCGCCAGGGGAGCGGGCGCCTCAGCGTCTCGTCGATCATTTCCAGGACCCCGTTGAAGTCCATGTCGAAGATCACGCGGTGCTGGGGGCGGGTCTCGCCCTTCTCAGGGTGCACGCCGGCCAGGAACCGCTCGCCCGTCTCGGGATCCTCGAAGGTCGCCAGCGGCCGCTGGACGGCACCCGCGACGAGCTCGGGGCGCAGCAGCGTCGCCACCGCGAGGCTGTCGTTGATCCCCATGACGCGCGCGTCGTCGGGCTGGGGATAGGAGCGGGAGTAGAAGCCGGCGTAGTCGTGGCTGATCTTCGTGATCAGCTCGGCCGGCGCGTAGCCGGTGGACGCGGCGATGTCGAGGAAGAAGTTCTCCGGCACGAGCGCCTGACGCGTCACGTACGGACCACACCAGGTCACGTTGCCCGGACGGCTCGCCACCTCCTGCGCGGCGTCGATGTCGAAGGAGACGTTGGGGTCGCGCGAGACGCGGAAGCGGCGGTCGGCCCACGGCTCGGTGTCGTTGTAGAGCGCCGGCCCGAGGGTGCCGACGATCGTCACGCTCTTCAGGCGCTCCAGCAGCAGCGGGTCCGTCTGAAGAGCCGTGGCCAGGTTGGTCTGCGGGCCGAGTGCGAGATAGTCGATCTCGCCCTCGTGCTCGTTGACGAGGTCGAGCAGGATCTGGATGCCGTTCGGCTCGGTGGGCACCGAGACGGCCGGGCGCAGGCCGGTGTTGCCGAAGCCGTCGTCGCCGTGCACGCCGGAGGAGAGCTTCAGCTCCTGCTTCAGCGGCACATCGCAGCCCCGGTAGACCGGCACGTCCTGGCGCCCGCAGGTGTCGAGCACGTAGCGCGCGTTGTCGGCCGCGCGGTCGCCGTGGCAGTTGCCGAAGACGCTCAGCACGGCCAGGATCTCGACCTCCGGGTCGGCCGCCAGGAGCATCAGCGCCAGCGCGTCATCCACACCGGTGTCGGTGTCCACTACAACTTTTCTCTTCATGACATTCCTAACTGTTCTCTGTCCGCGCGTCGTTCTGTCGCGCGGATTCCGCTTCTGTCGGCCACCACGGCGAAGCGTGACGGCCGGGGGTGATCAGGGGGCGCTCAACCCGACGGCAGCGAACGCCGCGCTCGCACGTTCACTCGCCATGAACGACGCGAACGCGCCGGCCGCCTCCGGGGCGCCCGCCCGCACGCCGATCGCGAATCGCGCGTAGGACTGCAGCTCGTGCGGGATCGGCTCGACGATCTGGGGACCGGCGACCGAGCGCAGCTCGCTGACCTGCTGGATCGCGACATCCGCGCGTCCGTCGATGACGGCCTCTGCCGTGAGCCCAGCGGGGAAGCGGACGGCACGCTCGTCGAGGCGCTCAAGCAGCTGCTGCTGGCGCATCACCTCGGCGAAGTGCTTCCCGCTTGCGCCCGAGAGTGAGTACGCGACAGCTCTGGCGTTGACCAGGTAGTCGAGGAAGGCCTGAACAGAGCCGTCAACCGGGCCGGGCGTCTCGGGCATCCGTGCGAATCCGACGGCCGAGACCGCGATCTCGGCCACGGCGTCACCGTCGAGAATCCCCTGATCCGCGAGGTCCCGAACCGAGCCGGCGACTCCGAGGACCATGTCGGGACGCTCGCCGGCGCCGATGAGCTCCAGCAGCACCGAGGTCGGCTCGAAGGTCACCTCGACCGTGCTGCCGCTCGCGGCCTCGAATTCGGGGATGAGCGATTCGACGAGCGGTTGCTGCACGACGAGTCCGCTGTAGAGGGTGATCATGCGGGAGGGGTCCTTTCGGAGGGGGTGCGTGAAGTCAGTGCGGCCAGTCGCTCCGCGGTGAGCGGAGCGGTGGGGTGCCCCGTTGTGATGAAGTACACCTGGGCGGTGTGCTCGAGTTCCTCGAGCGCGTCGAGCGCTGAATCGAGGTCGACTCCGGCCACGACGGGCCCGTGGTTGCGCAGCAGGAGCGCGTGGCCGGCGCGGGCGGCATCCTCGACGGCGGCCGTGGCGGCCGGATCCCCCGGCGCGAAGTACGGCAGCAGCCGAAGCTCGCCGACCCGCATGCCGTAGTACGCCGTCAGGGGCGGGAGCGGGCGCTCCTCGTCCAGCCCGTCCAGGCACGACAACGCGGCCGAGTAGAGCGAGTGGGTGTGCACGACGGCGTTCAGATCGGGACGCACCCGCAGCATCGCGACGTGGAGGAATGCTTCCTTCGTCGGCTTCGGCCCACCCAGGTGGTGCCCGGCGGCATCCAGGACCGACAGCTCGCCAGCCTCGACCTCGCCGAGGTTCACCCCGGTCGGCGTGACCAGGATGCGCTCGCCATCGCGGATCGCCAGATTGCCGGTGCGGCCGTGGGTGAGCCCCCGCCGATGGATGGACCGCGCGACGCGTTCGATCTGCGCCGCGGCGGCTTCGCCGCTCATCGCGACTCCCCGCTCCGTGCCACGTCGACGAACAGCTCGGGGTCGCCGAAGTTCCCTGACTTCAAGATGAGGTGCAGGTCGCGGTCGGCATCATGGATCCAGGGCGCACCGAGCGCCGCCTCCTCGCCGACGACGGCCGTCCGCGTTCCGAGCGCTTTGACGACCTCGCCAGAGGTCTCGCCACCGGCGATCAGCATCCGGCGCAGGCCGCGGTCGGCCAGCTGGGTCGCGATGAGGCCGGCGGTCTGCTCGTAGAGCGCGCCGAGTTCGGGAATCCGGGAATCCCGCTCCTCGGCGGGGCTGGAGGAGTAGATCAGCGCCGAGGCGTCAACCGGCCGCTCGTCCCACCACGCCAGGGCGCCCTCGGCGAGTTCGGCCGCCGACTCCCCCGGCTCGGCGACGAGCTGGAAGGCGTCGCCGCCGCTCGCGCGGAACCGTGCGATCTGCTCAAGCGTGCGGCGCGAGCAGCTGCCGGCGAGGATCGCCGTCCGGCCGCTCGGTGGGCCGGCGACGACGCGGTCCGACGCCGGGCGGCGCAGCGCGATTGCACCGATCAGCCCGGCGGAGCCGGCGACGAGCACGTCGCCGTCTACGGCCTCCGCGATGACGGCGAGGTCGACTTCGATGACCGCATCGACGACGAGATGCCCGATGCCGGATGCCGCGGCGGCGGCGATGCCGGCACGGACCGACTCAGCGCCGTCGCGAACCGTCTCGAGCGGGAGCATGTCGACGGTCCCGCTCACCTGCGGGGCGAGCAGCCTCGGCACAGAGGAGTCACGCATGGGGGTGACCGGGTGCTCGCGCATATGGGTCTCGTGCAGCAGGGCGTCGCCGACGAAGAGGTGCCCGCGGTAGACCGTTCGGCCGTGCAGCGGTGCTGCGGGGGTCGTCACGACGAGGTCGGTGCCGAGCGCAGCCGCGAGCGCCTCGGTCACGGAGCCGATGTTGCCCTCCGCCGTCGAATCGAAGGTCGAGCAGTACTTCAAGTAGAAGCGATCGGCCCCCAAGCGCTGGAGTGCCGCGAGCGCGGCGAGGCTCTGCGCGACGGCCTCCTCCACCGCGATCGACCTGGTCTTCAGCCCGATCACGATGGCGTCGGCGTCGCCAGCCCCCTCGCCGATATCGGCGGTCAAGGAGAGCAGCGTCCGCAGGCCGGATCGGCTGAGGGCCGCTGCGACGTCGGTCGCGCCGGTGACGTCATCGGCGATGACCCCGATCATCGACCGCGCCCGTCGATGTCGGCCGCCAACCGGACAGCGGCGGCACGCGGGCCGTCGAGCGTCGGAACGCCGAAGCGCTCGGCGAGAGCGGCGGCGGCGGGCGCCAGCGAGAACTGGGCGAGCACGATCAGCTCGTAGTCGGCCGCGACGGCCGCCACGGCATCCACGAGCACCTCCGCGAGACGCTCGGCGGGGAGCGGCTTTGATGCGGCCGGGACGACGAGCGGTCGGATCTCAGTCTGGACGCCGGCCGATTCGAAGGCGGCGGCGAGACGCGTGGAGCTGTCCGCGGCCGCGGAGTCCAGTGAGGCAACGAGCAGCACGCGCGCGGGGCGGTGCGCAGCGGCCTCGGCGAAGAGGGGCCCGTCGGCTGACAGCACGGCGACGCCGTCGGCGGTGACGTCGCGAACGTCGGCGCGTGCGCCGTACTGCGAGCAGGTCAGCAGCACGCCGTCGGCTCCTCCGGCAATCGCCAGCTCGATGAGCTGGTCCATCCGCGCGGCCAGTGGCGCGCTGATGCCACCCTCGAGCTGGGCATCGGCGAGCAGGCGGTCGTCGAGCAGGTTCCAGACGGTCCCGGTCGGGAACGCCTCGCTCATCGCGGCCGCTGCCGGGCCGATTGCCAACGGCGTTGCGCTGATGAGTGCGATGCGTGCGTCGCTCATGCGCTGATCCTCTCTGTCCATGTCAGGCCATCGTGGGTGTCGGCGACGGGTCCGTACTCGCAGCCGATCCAGCCCGCGTAGCCGCTGCCGGCGATCCGGGCGAGTACCCGCTCATAGGCGATCTCCCCCGTGCCGGGTTCGCCCCGTCCGGGGTTGTCGGCGATCTGAACGTGCCCGACGAGCGGGGCGAGGCGCTCGAAGCGCTCGATCACATTCCCGCGATCGACCTGCGCGTGATAGACGTCGAAGAGCACGCCGACCGTGCTGGGATCGACGGCTTCGGCGACTGCGGCTGCCGTCTCCATGGACTCCAGGCCGTAGCGCGGCTGGTCCCGCTTGTTGATCGCCTCGAGCACAATGCGGATGCCGGCGCTGCGCGCCTGTTCGGCCGCCCAGCCGATGTTCGCAACGTAGCCCGCGAAGGCGAGTTCAGGATCGGCGTCGGTTGGTCGCAGTCCAGCCATCACGTGGATCACGGGTGTGCCGAGGACCGTCGCGTACTCCAGCGCGGAGAGCACTCCGGCGCGGAACTCGTCGCGCGCGCCGGGCACGAAGGCAGCGCCCATGACCGTCGCCGAGCCTGCCGGCCCCGCCGGTGTGTTGATCAGCACCTGCTCGAGACCGGCCTGGTCGAGCATCCGCCGGATCGCGTCGGCCGGCAGTTCGTATGGCGAGGCGAATTCCACGCCGGTGAACCCCGAGGCGGCGGCCGCGTCGAAGCGCTGCTCGAACGGAACCTCGGTGTACATCCACTTGAGGTTCGCTGCGAGCCGGACGGGGCCGGAGCTCGTCTCGACGATCACGCGAGCACCGCCTCGTAGCCGGGATTCACCACGAACTGGGGTGCGGCGACGCCGCCGAGCACGTCGATGACGTTGGCTGCGGCCATCAGGCCGGACGTTCCGCGAGCCTCGCGCGTCGCTCCGGCGACGTGCGTGGTCGCGAGGATTCCCGGCGTGTGCAGCAGCGGGCTGTCCTGGGGCAACGGCTCGGTGGCGAACACGTCGAGCGCCGCGCCGCCGATCACGCCGTTGCGCACGGCGTCAACCAGCGCGTCCTCGTCGACGATCCCACCGCGCGCGGTGTTGATCAGGATCGAGTCGGACTTCATGGTGCGCAGGCGGTCGGCGTTGATGAGATTGCGCGTCGAGTCGTCGAGGAACAGGTGCAGCGTGACGACGTCCGCCTGCGCCAGAACCTCATCGAGCTCCGCCCGACGGATGCCGTTGGCCGCGGCGAAGTCCTCGTCGAAGTACGGGTCGTACGCCACGATCTCCATGCCGAATCCGGCGGCGATTCCGGCGACGGCCTTACCGATGGAACCGAGACCGAGGATGCCGAGGGTCGCCCCGCGCAGCTCCCGACCGGTCAGCTGCTGCCAGCTGCCGTTCGCCAGGTTCTGGATGTTCTCCGGCACGCGACGCGCGGTGGCCAGCATCAGCGCGAAGACGTGCTCGGCGACGGCCTGTCGGTTGGCTCCGGCGGTGATGCAAACCGGAATGTTGCGAGCCGTCGCCGTGGCAACGTCGACGCTGTCGTAGCCGACACCGGTGCGCACGACGATCTCCAGACGCTCGGCCGCACTCAGGTCTGCGGCGGTGAGCGGCATGGTGCCCGCGATGATGGCGCGAGACCCGGCCAGCAGCTGGGCACGCTCGGCGGTCGGCAGCACGGCGAGGTCCGGCACGTGACGGGTGGTCAGCCCGGCTGCGCGCAGCATCCGGTCGGCCTCGTCGCCTGCGTGCAGGAAGGCGGTGGTGATCAGGACATCGGTGAAATCGGCGGCGGTGCTCACCAGATCCCTCCCTCGTAGCTAGAAGCGGTGAACGCTCCGCCGTGGAATTCCGGCGCAGCGGCGGCGAAGTCGACGCCTTCGGTGTGGTTGGCGGCGTCATCCTTCGGGACGAAGCCGATTGCGGCCCAGCCGGCATCGGCGTTCCACCAGCGATCGGTGTTCGCCGAGCAGCCGTAGACGACCTGGCAGCCGACGGGGCCGCTCTCGATCGCGCAGCGCGTCAGTTCGACGCCGTCTGGCCAGCTCAGCCAGAGCCCGAGCTGTCGTCGATCTTCGGGGGCGGGGCGGAATGTGCCGATGCGCAGGAGCACCGATTCAATCCCCCACTTGTCGTGATAGAGGCTCGCGAGCGCCTCACCGAATGCCTTGGACACGCCGTAGTAGGTGTCCGGGCGCAGCGGCGCGGTCTCGTCCAGCACCTCGCTGGCCGGGTGGAACCCGACGACGTGGTTCGAACTCGCGTAGACGACCCGGCGCACCCCGGCCCGACGTGCCGCCTCGTAGACGTTGTACGTGCCGTCGATGTTGGAGGTGCGGATCGCCTCGTACGGCGCCTCATCGGCGACACCGCCGAGGTGCACGATGACGTCGACGCCCGCTGCCGCCTCGGTGAGCCGCTCAAGGTCGGCGAGGTCGCCGATGACGATCTCCTCATTGGCGTGCAGCGGCTGGTCGCTCTCGCTCCGCGCGTAGAGAACGACGCGGTCGTAGCGCCCGGCGAGGCCCTCGCGGATCACGCCGCCCATTCGTCCGGTGCCACCGGTGTACAGCACAGTTGTCATCTTGGTCCTTTCGTCGCAGCGGGCTCAGCCGATGCTGCGGTCTTGCTCGCCACCGGTCGCGTCGGCGAAGTAGCCGATGACCGCGTGCTGCGGTCGCACACGCTGCACCTCGCCGTCGACGACGGTGAGCCCGACGTCGTGGCCGGGGAGGAGCAGACCCGAGGTGTCTGTGAGAAGTGAGCGCAGGCGGTCGATCGTCGACACGCTCTGCTCGTCGTCCATGCTCGAGTCGGCGCGCAGCGTCGCGAGCTCGTGGATGTTCTTGACGGAGTCGCCGGCGAAGATCATGCTCTCCGGCGTGCGCTCCGTGAAGAATGCGAGGTGATGGGGCGTGTGCCCCGGGCTCGCGATCGCGTGGATCCCCGGCAGGAACTCCTGACCGGCGGAGATCCGCTCGACGCCCTCGGTGCGCCGCAGCAGCTCCTGCACGTGCAGATCGGGGATGAACTTCGTTCCGGCCGGCTGCTCGGCGGCCCAGGCAAGCTCCTTCTCCCCCACCCAGGTCGTCGCATTGGCGAACATGGTGAAGTTGGCCACGTGGTCCCAGTGCATGTGGGTGAGCAGAACGTCGGTGACGTCATCCGGGGTCAGCCCCAGCGCGGCCAGGCCGTCGTGAATCAGAGGGATGTACGCGGGCTGACCCGCGTCGACGAGAACCCGCCGCTCGCCATCGTCGAGGAGCCACATGCTGCTCCATCCGAATGCACCGTGCGAAGACGATTTGCCGGGGAATCCCTCTACAAGTGGGTGGGCGCTGTACGCGTTCATGACGACCTCACCGTCGTCGATACGCTCCTGTGCATCATCGCCTCCAAACTCTCAACGGCTATACTATAGCCGTTGCCACAGACTACAGCACCCTCTGGAACGAGGCTAACTCGGCGTTGCCACTCACAGGAGCGGCTCAGAAACGGGCGCGCTTCGTGGGCTGTCCAAGACCGACCGATCACTGCCGAAGGCGGAGCGTGAGTACCGATCTGAATGTCCGCGAGCAGCAGGCTCCCCCCATGGAAGGGCGGGCGGGCCGGTTCCGACTGGCGCTGCCACCCGAGATCGCCGCGACCCTGCTTGCCGTGTCGACCGTTGCGCTGGGGGCGCTGCTCGGCGTGCCGACCTACGGGATCTTCCTCGGGTGGGCCGCGGCGGGCCTGGCCGGAACGGGCAGACCAGCGCGGCTGCCGGTTCTCGCACGCTGCCTGGCGATCGGGGCGGTGTTCGGGGCCGGCACTCTCGCGGCGACCTCCGCCCTCGAATCCGTGCTGGGCCCAGACCTGCCGCAGTGGGTGTGTGCGGCGGCAGTACTCGCCGTCGCGAACCCATTGATGATCATGGTCGGGCGGGCGCCAGCGCTGAGTTCCGTGCCGGGGATGTTCATTGGGTTCTCGACACTCTTCGCCGTGTTCCTCAGCACCACGGCAGCCATCTCCGGCAACATCCTCGCCGCCCTGCTTGTCACGGTGTCGATGAACCTGACCGGTCTCGTCTTCTACGTGATCTACAACCGCCTGACAGGCCGGCCGCGCGCCGAACGCGCATGAATCGTGCCGGATCGGCCGCACCGCCAGCATGTTCTGGGCCGCCGAACCCTGTCGGAACGAACTCGACATTCCGCTCTGCGAGCGCCCGCAACCGCGTCAATGTTGAGGCTAAGCTGTGAGGATGATCGAGCAGCCAGGGACCAAGCGGCCGATTGCCGATCAAATGTACGACGTCCTGCTTCAGCAGTTCATGTCCGGCGATCGCGGCGCAGGCCAGAGCCTGAACATCGGCGCGCTCTCCCGCGAACTCGATGTGAGTCAGACGCCCCTGCGCGAAGCGCTGGCCCGGCTCGAGCACACCGGTCTGGTCGAGCGTGAGGCGCTGCGCGGATACCGCGTCGCCCCGATGATGACCCGGCTCGAGGTACAGCAGCTGATGGAGGCTCGCCTCGTGCTGGAGCCGACGTTGGCCGAGCAGGCCGCGCTGCGCAAGACCGACGAATTCATCAGCGCGCTGCGCGATACGGTCGACGAGTTCCACCAGTCCGCAGCCCTCGCCGATGTCGCGGCGGAGGGATTCAACCAGTACTGGCGCTCGGACGACCGCTTCCACATGCTGATCGCCGCGCAGGCCGGCAACCCGTTCCTGGCGATTGCCTACACCGCGCTCGGCGGGCAGATCCAGCGTTTCCGTCTCTTCTCCAAGCTGGGACGCACTGGTGCGAAGTTCGCGGCGCCGGAGCACAGCTCGATCCTCGACGCGATCGCGTCCGGCGACGGGCCCGCCGCCGCGGCAGCCATGCGCGAACACGTGATCGGCGCAACCGAGCGCCTGCTCGAGGCCTGACGCACCGCGCCGAACGCCTCTAGCCGCGCCGCAGTGCGCGCGCCCGGTTCAGCAGCAGGGCACGGTCCCGCTCGTTGCCGGCCAGCGCCGCCGCGCGCTCGTACTCCTCTCGAGCCTCCTCCCGGCGACCCAGCTTCTGCAAGAGGTCGGCCCGCACGCTCGGCAGCAGGTGGTAGCCGGAGAGCCGCCCCTCGGCCACGAGAGCGTCTACCAACACCAGCCCGACCGCCGGCCCGCGGGCCATCGACAGCGCCACCGCGCGGTTGAGGTCGACCACCGGCGAGGGCACCCGGCGGGCCAGCCGCTCGTAGATGCCGGCGATCTGCGCCCAGTCGGTGGCATCCGGGGTCAGCGCGCGGGCATGGCAGGCGGCGATCTCGGCCTGCAGCTGGTAGCTGCCGGCGTCTGCCCCGCGGGCAGCGGCGCAGCGCCTGGCCCGGTCGAGCGCCGCCAGGCCGCGCCGGATCAGCAGCTGGTTCCAGCGGCCGCGGTCCTGTTCGAGCAGCAAGATCGGCTCGCCTTCCCGCGTGGTGCGCGCTCCGAGCCGCGACGACTGGATCTCCATCAGCGCGACAAGCCCGTGCACCTCCGGCTCGCGCGGCAGCAGCTCGGCCAGTACGCGGCCGAGCCGCAGCGCCTCGCGGCAGAGCTCAGGCCGCATCCAGTCGTCGCCGGAGCTCGCCGAATAGCCCTCGTTGTAGATCAGGTAGATCACCGCGAGCACCGAGTCGAGCCGGGCCTCGAACTCGCTCCGCTCCGGCACCTCGAACGGCACCCCGGCAGCGGAGAGCGTCTTCTTGGCTCGCACGATGCGCTGCTGCATCGTCGCGGTCGGCACGACGAAGGCGCGCGCGATCTGCTCGGCGCTCAACCCACCCAGCAGGCGCAGCGTGAGCGCGATCCGGGCGTCGCGGCCGAGCACCGGGTGGCAGGCGACGAAGATGAGCCGCAACAGCTCGTCGTCGATCGGTTGCAGCACGGCCAGGTCTGGCCGGGTCTGCACCGAGAGCGGGGCCCCGGCGAGCACGGTCGAGGCCGTGGCGGCCGGCGCGGTTCCGGATGCCAGGGCGGCGGCCCCGGCCGCGGCATCCGCCGCCTGCAGCTCGGCGGCGAGCGCCGTCGCCCGCTGCTCGAACGCGGCCTGCCTGCGCCACTGGTCGATGGCGCGGCGCTTGGCCACCGTGGTGAGCCACGCGCCGGGGTTGCGCGGAACCCCGGACTGCGGCCACTGCTCCAGCGCCGCGACCAGGGCGTCCTGGGCGAGCTCCTCGGCCAGGCCCACGTCGCCGGTCACGCGCGCCAGTGCGGCGATCAGGCGGCCGGACTCGATCCGCCACACCGCCTCGACCGCGCGCCGCGCAGCATCGCCCGCGACGTCTGTCGCGGGCGATGCTGGGGCCCCCGCGCCTTCGCTCACGCGGTGCGCGACGTGCCCATCTCCTCGCGCCAGACCTTCTCCTTCTGCACGTACTCGTTGCTCTGGTCGAAGTCGGCGAGCTCGAACACCTGGCGCACCTCGACCTGGCCCTCGGGGATCGGGATGCGCTTGGCCCACTCGATCGCCTCCTCCTTGGAAGCGACATCGATGATCCAGAAGCCGGCGAGCAGCTCCTTCGACTCGGTGAACGGGCCGTCGACCACGGTGCGGTCGTCGCCGTCGTACGTCAGGCGCACGCCCTCCGAGGTCGGGTGCAGGCCCTCGCCGGCCAGGATGACGCCGGCCTTGATGAGCTCCTCGTTGTACCTGCCCATCCGGTTGAGCGCGTCGTCGTCCGGCCCGTTGGTGACGGAGTTCGACTCGTCGGACTGCAACAGCATCATGAACTTCATGGTCGTTCCCTTTCGATCGGTGCGAGGCAGAACCGCCTCATACCTAGACGTCGAACGGGCAGGGCCCAGATCGACACGGCATCCGAAAATCGCGGCAAAGATTTCTGCTGGCTCAACAGTACGATCGCGGATGCCGCTGCGACAGTGCCCCGCGCGCGTTGGCTTCGGTCGCTGGCGCTCCCTCGAGCCAACGGGAGGGGCGACTCCCGCCGGGGCGAGTGAGCCGACCGGGTCGGCTTCGGCCGCTTCGGGGCTAGGCTCGGCCCATGAGCGTGCATGAGGACGTGTTCGACGGGCCGGCGCAGCCGATGCCGGAGCCGGGCGACGGGAGTTTCGGCTGGGCGATCCTCAGCGGCGACGTGGAGGCGGAGCCCGCCGTGACCCCGGCCCCGGTTCGCCACGTCGAGGGCTACGCTCTGCTCCTCGTGTTCGCCGCGCGACGCGGGGTCGACCCGGTCGAGCTGGCCGGCGACCCGCTCGCCCTGCTCCGTTTCGTCCGGGCGCACGCCGCCGACCTGCGCGGTGACGAGCGGCTGCGCTCGGCAACGACGATCTTCATCGGCAACACGATCGCCGCCCTGCGCACCGACGCCGACTGGCGCGCCACCGCACCGGGCCGGACGCCGGAGGTCGGCGCCGGGCGGATGAGCTTCGACATCGACGGGATTCTGGACGCGATCGCCCCGGTGCCCGCCGACGGCGACGGAACCGGCTCCCCCGCGCCCGCCGTCGAGGAGCTCGCGGCGACCTTGGGCGCGTGGGCCGCCGCGGAGCAGGCCGATGCGCGCGAGGCGGCCGCGGAGCGGGAGCGGGAGGCCCGGCTGCGCGCCTGGCCCGCGCCGGCGCCTGCGCCATCCGGGGCCCCCACGTACACGCGACCCGAGCTGTCAGCTGCCGAGTACTGCGGCGACGACGGCCAGCGGATCCCCTACGGCGAGCGCTGGGGCGCCGGCAGCCCAGACCCCGACAGCTACAGCACGGTCAGCCACCCCGAGCGCTTCGCCGGGTTGCACACCGTCGCCGAGGCGTTGATCGACCACCTCGAGCGGGCATTCGCGGTGACGGTGCGGCGCGAGCAGCCCGGCCCCGACGGCGGCTTCGATCCGCCGCTGCTGCACCCGCAAGACGGCGTGACCGCGCTCGTGCGGGTCATCCCCGAGCACCCGGATGCCGCACCGCTCAGCTTCGCGTTCACGAACTTTCCGGGCGTCTTCGTCGAGGCCGGACTGCTGCACACCTTCCCGTACCCGATCTGCGGCTGCGACGCCTGCGACGAGACGGCCGAGAACCAGGCCGCCGAGGTCGAGGAGTTGGTGCTCGGCGTCGCCGGCGGCGGCTACGCCGAGGAGTTCCCGCTGGGCTCAGCCGGCGAGACGCTGTACAGCTTGGTCAGCTTCGACGAGGGCGGCACGCAGACGGGGTGGCGAAGCGGCAACGGCGGCGCCCCGACGACGATCCCCGAAGAGCGACTGGATGCGGCGGCGGCCACGCTCGCCGCACTCCCCCGCGGTTGGCAGGCCTGGCCCCGCCGCGGCTGAGCCGAGCGCTAGGCAGCCGGCTCGGCCGCGCGCAGTCGGGCCGGCACCGGCTGGCTGTGGTGCGGCTCGTCACCGAGCGATGCCTGCAGCTGCCACAGCTGGGCCGTGAGCTCGTCGATCACGTGTGCGTACTCCGCCGAGTGGTAGACGTTCACCAGCTCCTCGGGGTCGAGCGCCATGTCGTAGAGCTCCCACTCGGGCGGGTAGGTGTGCTCCGAGCTGCCGGGCAGGCCCATGCCGTCGTTGTAGAAGTAGATCAGCTTGTACCGCTCGGTGCGGATGCCGTAGTGCGCCAGCGCGTGGTGGTGCTGGTCGTCGTTCTCGTAGTAGCGGTAGTACACGCCGTCCCGGGTGGGGGCGTCCGGCGAGTGGGTCAGCTGCGGCCAGAAGCTCACGCCCTGCATCCGCTCGGCCGGCTCGACCCCGGCCGCGTCGAGGATCGTCTGGGCGAAGTCGACGTTCGTCACCATCTGCTTGAGCGGCTCGCCGGGCTCGATCGCGTTCGGGTAGCTCAGCACGAGCGGCATCAGGATCGATTCCTCGTACATGAACCGCTTGTCGAACCAGCCGTGGTCGCCGAGGAAGAAGCCCTGGTCCGACGTGTACATCAGCAGTGTGTCGTCGAAGTCGCCGCGCGCACGCAGCCAGTCGATGACCCGGCCGACGTTGTCGTCGACGGAGGCCACGCAGGCCAGGTAGTCCTCCATATACCGCTGGTACTTCCACAGCCCGAGCTCCTCGGGGGTGAGCCCCTCCGGCGGCAGGACCTTGAGGTCGGCCATGGTGAGGTACTCGGCGACGCGCATCGTGGCGTGCTTGGCGGCGCTGGAGCGGCCGGCGTAGTCGTCGTCGAACGTGGCCGGCACCGGGATCTGCTGCCCGGCGTACATGCCCTGGTGCTTCTCGTCCGGCTCCCAGGAGCGGTGCGGCGCCTTGTGGTGGATCAGCAGGCACCACGGCTCGTCGCCCTCCAGCGAGTCCACCCAGTCGATCGAGAGGTCGGTGATGATGTCGGTGGCGTAGCCGGGCTCGATGCGAACGCCCTCGGCACTGAGGATCTGCGGGTTGAAGTACTCGCCCTGCTCGCGCAGCACGGCCCAGTAGTCGAACTCCTGCGGGTCGTGCCCCTCGCCCTCGCCCATGTGCCACTTGCCGACGATGCCGGTGCGGTAGCCCTGCTCTTTGAGCAGCGAGACGAACGTCGTCTGTGAGGCGTCAATGGGGGTGTCCAGCGTCGTCACCCCGTTCACGTGGCTGTGCGTCCCGGTCAGGATCGACGCCCGGCTCGGTGTGCACAGCGCGTTGGTGCAGTAGCAGTGGTCGACACGGCGCCCCACGGCGGCGATCTCATCGATCCGCGGCGTCTGGTTGACGACGGAGCCATAGGCGCTGATCGCGTGCGCGGCATGGTCGTCGGTCAGGATCAGCACGATGTTTGGGCGTTTGCTGGGTGTCTTCATCGGTTCTCGTTCTGTTCTGAAGCGGTGCTGCGGTCTGGCGCACGGATGCCGCAGGGCCAGCAGGCGCTGGCGCTGCGGCATCCGTGTCTCACAGAAATGTGCTGCTACTGGGCTACTTCGTGCCTGCTGCGACGAACAGATCGCCGGTGAAGTAGCTGGAGGGCTCGGCCGGGTCGGTGACCTTGCCTGCTCCGACGAAGTAGTTGTTCATGCCGGTGAGCCAGCTCTCGACGGTGCCGTCCGCGATGAGCGCGTCGAGCTCGGCCGCCGTGTAGTAGGTGACGTTGCCGGCGTCGGTCTTGACGACCTCCGGGTCGAGCTTCATCATCTTCGCGGTGAGGGCGATGACCTTGTCGAGGTTGGCGGCGCGGTAGTCGAGGGCCTCGCGCACGACCTGCAGCACACGGGTCGTGGCCTCTGGGTTCTCGGCGACGAATTCGTTGGCTCCGACGAAGCCGGAGGCGAAGGCGACCGTGTCCTTGAAGTCGTCGTTGGAGGCGAGGATCTCCAGGTCGGGAACCTGCGTCTCGATCGTGCTGATCAGCGGGTACCAGAGGCCGGCGGCGTCGACCTGGCCGGATGCGAACGCGGCAACGGCGGTGGCCGGGTCCATGGCGACCTTCTCAACGTCGGCCATGGTCATGCCGGCCGACTCGAGTGCGAGGTTCAGGATCATGTCGCCGGAGGTTCCCTCGGGAACGGCGACCTTCTTGCCCTTGAGATCCTTGATCGAGGTGATGCCGGGCTGGGCGATCACGCGGTCGCCGTTGCCGGTGGCGTTGACCGACACGACCTTGGCCTGGCCGGAGGCGGGCAGCCACATGGCGCCCGGCCCGATGTAGCCGAAGTCGAGGTCGCCGGTTCCGAGCGCCTGGATCTGCAGCGGGCCGTTGGTGAACACCGGGGTCTCGGCCTTGAGGCCGTACTTCTCCCACAGGCCGAGCTCGTCGGCGATGGCGTGCACGCTGGCGCCGTTGAAGTCGGCGATGTAGCCGAAGGTGATCTCGATCGGCTTCTCGGCCGGGGCCGCGCTCTCGGCGCCGCCTGCAGCGGGGGTGTCACCGGCGGCGCAGCCGGTGAGGACGAGGGCGGCCGCCGCGAACGCTGCGATCATTCCGCGCTTGATGGAAATGTGCTTCATTGCTTCTCCTGGGGGTTTGGGCCATCGCTGTTGACGGCAGGGTGTGGTGGCGCTGTTGACGAGCGGATGCCGCGCTGGGCGGCGTCCGTTCGTTCGTTCGGTGGGCTCTAGTGGGCGGTGTTCACGCCCGGCTGGTGGTAGACGGCGTGCCAGACCCGGTTGCGCAGGGCGGTGAACTCGGGGCTCAGCCGCATGTCCTCGGTGCGCGGGTAGGGCAGGTCGACGTCGATGATCTCGTGGATGCGGCCGGGGCGGGCCGCCATCACGACGACCCGGTTGGCCAGGTACACGGCCTCGTCGACGTCGTGCGTGATGAACACGACGGTGCGCTTCTCCTGGCTCCACGTCTCGAGCAGCTGCTCCTGCAGCTTGACCCGGGTGAGGGCATCGAGGGCGCCGAACGGCTCGTCCATCAGCAGGATCGACGGGTTCACGGCGTAGGCGCGGGCGATGGCGCAGCGCTGCTTCATGCCGCCGGAGAGCATCTTCGGCAGCGCGTCGGCAAAGTCGCTGAGGCCGACCAGATTGATGAAGTGCTCGGCGAGGGCGCGGCGCTCTGCACGCGGCACCTTGGCCGTCTTCAGGCCGAACTCGACGTTCTTGCGCACGGTCAGCCAGGGGAACAGCGCGTACTGCTGGAAGATCACGCCGCGCTCCGGGCCGGGGCCGTCCACGGCGACGCCGTCGACGAGGGCCTGCCCGGTGCTGACGGTCTCGAGGCCGGCGAGCACGTTCATCATGGTCGACTTGCCGCAGCCGGACGGGCCGACGATGGTGACGAACTCGTTGTCGGCGACGTCGAGCGAGACGTTGTCGAGGGCGGTGAACTCCTCGTTGCCGAGCGGGAAGATCTTGGTGACGCCGCGCACCGAGATCTTGGCGGCATTGGCGACGGGCTGAAGGGTGTTGGTGGTCATCGACGTTCCTGCCATCCGGTGAGCTTGATTTCGGCGAACAGCAGAATGCGGTCCATGAGGAGGCCGAGGATTCCAATGGTGATCAGCCCGACGAAGATCGTGGGCAGGTCGTAGTAGAGCTGTGCGGACTGCATGCGGTAGCCGAGGCCGACCTGCGCGGCGATGAGCTCGGCCGCGACGACGGTGGCCCAGGCGGCGCCGAGGCCCACGCGCATTCCGACCAGGATGAACGGGGTGGATGCCGGCACCACTACGCGGGCGAAGATCGCCGGGTCCTTGGCGCCCAGCACGCGGGCGGCATTGATGAGGGTGCGGTCGACGTTCACGACGCCCTGGTAGGTCGAGATCACGCTGGAGAGGAACGCGGCGAGGAAGATCACGAAGATCTTGGGCTGCTCGCCGATGCCCATCAAGACGAGCACGAGCGGGATGATCGCCAGCGGCGGGATGGTCCGGAAGAACTGGATCCACGGCTCCATCAGGCCGCGTGCGGCCCAGTACCAGCCCATCAGGAAGCCGACCGGGATGGCGAGCGCGGTGCCGAGGGCGAACCCGGCGAGCACGCGGCCGAGACTGGCCCCGGCATCCGCGATCAGGGTGCCGTCGGCGATCAGCTGGATCGCGCGCTCCAGCACCTGCGGCGGGGTCGGCAGGCGGAAGCCAGAGAGCGAGAGCACCCACCAGATGCCGATGCCGGCGACGACCGAGATGATGTTGAGCGCGAGCATCTTGCCCGAGCGCTCCGAGCGGCGCTTCTTCTTCTCAGCCACCGTGGGGGGTGCCTCATTGGTGCTGGGGCTGCCGGTCATGATGCTGCGGCTCTGCGCCGTGGCCGTTGCGGTCATCGCACGCACCTCGCTTTCCGTTCCGAGCTGGGTGCGTTGCGGCCGATCATGTGGTGCTCCTTTGCAGTGAATCTGGCGTCGTGAAGTCTGTGCGGGCGGATGCCGGTGAGCTGTCGTAGCGCTCGAGCAGCGAGGAGCGGCGCAGCACCGCGGCCACCGCACCGCGGGCCCCGTCGTCGGAGCCGAGCGTCGCGGCGCGCACCGTCGGCTCGGCCTGCGGGATCGGCAGCAGCTCGTAGGCGATGGAGGCGCGGGCCTGGTCGACGATCATCGGGGCGGCGAGCGCGAGCGGGCCGCCGATCACGATCTCGGCCGGGTCGAGCGCTGTGGCGAGGCCGCCCAGCACGCGGCCGACGGCGGCGCCGATCTCACGCAGCACGGCGGTCACGATGGGGTCGCCGTTGTCCGCGGCGCTGCGCAGCGCGTCCAGGTCGGCGATCGGGGCGCCGCGGCGGGCACACTCGGCCAGCGCGGCGGGGATGGAGGCGATGGTCTCGAGGCAGCCGCGCTTGCCGCAGCGGCAGCTCAGGCCGTCAACGGTGACCGTGATGTGGCCGATCTCGCCGGCGTAGCCGGATGCACCCGTCTCGAGCGCGCCGCCGAGCACGAGGCCGCCACCGAGGCCGTGCGAGAGGCGCAGGTAGAGCAGGCTCGATGAGGCGGTCTGGCCGCCCCAGATCGCCTCGGCCAGGCCGGCAAGGCGGGCGTTGTTGTCGATGTGCACCGGGGCCGCGAAGCGCTCGGTGAACCGCTTCAGCAGCTCCCTGGCGCCGTCGACGGCCGAGGTGTCGCGCTGGTCCCGGCCGAGGGCGAGCCGGGCGCCGCTGGCCGAGAACGGGCCGGGGAACCCGAGGCCGATGCCCTGCAGCGCTCCGTAGTGCACGTCGTGCTGGGCCTTGAGCCGTTCCAGCAGCGCGAAGGCGATGTCGGCGCGGTCGCTCCAGGCGGAGTCGGTGTCGTAGTCGGCGACGCCGGCCGCGATGATCTGCTGGCTCGCGTCGACGACGACGGCGTGCACCCGGCCGTGGCTGAAGTCGATTCCGATGACCTGCCCGGCGCCGGGGTCCAGTGCCAAGCGTTCGGCCGGTCGGCCGCGGCCGACGCGCTCTGCGGCATCCGGGGCCACCACGATGACCGCGCGGCGCTGAATCAGATCGGCCGTGATCTCGGAGGTCGTGGTGCGCGAGAGCGCGACCCGCTCGGAGATCTCGGCCCGACTGAGGGCGCCGAGCTCGCGCAGCGCACGCAGAATCCGCTCCTCGTGAGTGCGTCTCACGAGGGCGTGCGCACCTTCGAGCTCGGACATGTTTGGAACACTAAGTGAGCTTATTTTTTCCGTAAACACTCCGGCAAAATTACACGGTGTTTTTGTTACCGATTCGTCATAAAGGCCGCGGCCTGGGCGATCGGGCGGCTAGCTCCAGACGGACGGCGCCTCGGCGCGGGTCGCCGGCAGGGCGACATCCGGGGCCCAGCGCAGCAGCCACTCCGGCAGCTCCATGTCCTCCGGCACAGCGCCCACGGCGTCCAGAAGATCCTCGATGGACACGACGCCGCCGCTGCGCTTGAGGAAGCGGCCGCGGATGAAGCCCTGCGCGTAGATCTCCGGGTTGCCGTCGGCATCCGGGCGCACGAAGCGCTGCTCGACGTAGACGGCCTTGTCGTCGTAGCCGATGATGCGCGACTCGATACTGAAGCGCATCCACGGCTCAAGCGACTTGCGGAAGCTGATCGTCTCGGCGACGACGACCGGGTACCAGCCGCGCTGCTTGAAGATCGCCCAGACGCCGTTGCGCACGAGCATGTCGAAGCGGGCGACGTCCATGATCGACAGGTAGACGCCGTTGTTCATGTGGTTCAGGATGTCGAGGTCGGTCGGCAGCACCCGGAAGTTGGTGCGGGCGACGTCGTAGTGGCCGAGGCGGGGCTTCAGCCGCGAGAACACCAGCATGTGCATCATCGTGCGGAAGAACATGTGCATGCGTTCCACGCTAGCGGCGAGGTGCGGATGCCCCGGCATCCGTTGTGCGAATCGTCAATGACCGCGGCCGTCCGCTCCCCGTTGGTTGAGCCTGTCGAAACCCAGCGAGGGATTTCGACAGGCTCAATCAGCGGACCTCCTCCCGTTGGCTCGAGGGAGCCTGCGACCGAAGCCATCGGGAGGACGCGGCGACAGGCTCAACCAGTGGAATCCCCGTTGGTTGAGCCTGTCGAAACCGCGCGAGGGATTTCGACAGGCTCAATCAGCGGAAGGGGGCGCCCACGCAGCGGACCTCCTCCCGTTGGCTCGAGGGAGCGTGCGACCGAAGCCATCGGGAGGATGCGGCGACAGGCTCAATCAGCGGAATCCCCGTTGGTTGAGCCTGTCGAAACCTGACTGTCGGCCCCTACGCGGGCAGCTCGCGTTGCTCGACGCCGTTGTACACGGACAGCGGGCGAATCAGCGCGTTGGATGCGAGCTGCTCCATCACGTGCGCCGTCCACCCGACGACGCGGGCGGCCACGAAGATCGGCGTGAACGTCTCCGTGTCGAAACCCATCAGGTGGTAGGTCGGGCCGGCCGGGTAGTCCAGGTTCGGCTTGATGTTCTTGCGGGAGACCATGGCGGTCTCGAGCGCCTCGTAGAGCTCGAGCATGTCGGGCCGCTCGTAGTGCGCGGCCATCGCCTCCAGCGCGGTGCGCATCGTCGGAACGCGGGAGTCGCCGTTCTTGTAGACGCGGTGCCCGAAGCCCATGATCTTCGCCTTGCGGGCGAGGGCGTCCTCCAGCCACACCTCGGCCTTGTCGGCGGTGCCGATCTCGGCGAAGGTGTGCATGACGGCCTCGTTGGCGCCGCCGTGCAGCGGGCCCTTGAGCGCGCCGATCGCACCGGTGACGGCCGAGTAGATGTCGGAGAGCGTCGAGGCGATCACGCGCGCCGTGAACGTGGAGGCGTTGAAGGAGTGCTCGGCGTAGAGCACGAGCGACACCCGGAACGCGTCGACGACGGCCGGGTCTGCCTCCTCGCCGAAGGTCATCCAGAGGAAGTTCTGCGAGTAGTCCAGGTCGGCGCGCGGCTCGACCGGCTCGAGGCCGTGGCGGCGGCGCTGGTCGTAGGCGACGATCGCCGGCAGCTGGGCGAAGAGGTGCTTCGCCTTGCGCAGGTTCTGCTCCGGCGCGTTGTCCTCGGCATCCGGGTCGTTGGCTCCGATGATGCTGACGGCGGTGCGGCAGACATCCATCGGGTGCGTATCGAGCGGCAGGTCGTCGATGGCGCGGCGCACGTTCGGGGCGAGCGAGCGCGCGGCCCGTTCCTCGGCCATGAACCCGTCCAGCTCGACGCGGGTGGGCAGCTCGCCGTTCCAGAGCAGCCAGGCCACTTCCTCGTAGCTGCACATGGCGGCCAGCTCCTGCACCGGGTAGCCGCGGTAGAGCAGCGAGTTGGTCTCGGGGTTCACCTTGGAGATCGCGGTGAAATCGACCGGCACCCCGGCCAGGCCCTTGTAGATCGTCGGAGTTTCGTCAGTCATCGTCGTTGAATCCTTACTGCTCGTGGTGAAGGTTTCGACAAGCTCAACCAGCGGGGCGTTTGTTGACCAGCGGGGGTTGTGCTGACCAGCGGACTTCTCGCTGGTTGAGCCTGTCGAAACCAAGGCCGAGTGATGCCGCGCGCTCGACCCTATTTCCTGACTGTGAAGTTGAACACCCCGGAGTCGAAGTGGTTGTAGCCCTCGTAGTCGATCAGTTCGTACAAGTCGGCCCGGTGCTGCATCTCGCCGAGCAGCGGCTCGAGCGTGCCGGCCTCCGTCAGCGAGTCGAGCCCGCGTGCGGTCGCGCCCATCGCCAGGCGCAGCATCGACACCGGCCAGATGACCATGTTCATGCCGATGTCCTGCAGCTGCTCCACGGTGAAGAGCTCGCTTTTGCCGAACTCGGTCATGTTGGCCAGCAGCGGCACGTCCACGGCCGCGCGCATCGCTGCAAACTCCTCCAGCGAACGCATCGCCTCGGGGAAGATCGCGTCGGCGCCGGCGTCGACGAGGCGCTTGGCCCGGTCGATGGCGGCAGCCAGGCCGTCGACGGCGGCGATGTCGGTGCGCGCCATGACCAGGAAATTCGGGTCGCGGCGGGCGTCGACGGCGGCGCGGATGCGCTTGATCGCCGTCTCGTCGTCGACGACCTGCTTGCCGTCGAGGTGGCCGCAGCGCTTCGGGTTGATCTGGTCTTCGATGTGCATGCCGGCGAGCCCGGCATCCTCCATCTCCTGCACGGTGCGGGCCACGTTCATCGGCTCGCCGAAGCCGGTGTCGGCGTCGACGATCGCGGGCAGCTCCGTCATCCGGGCGATCTGCTTGGCCCGGCCGGCCACCTCGGTGAGCGTGGTCAGGCCGATATCGGGAAGGCCCAGGTCGGCCGAGAGCACGGCGCCGGAGATGTAGACGCCGTCGAAGCCCTTCTGCTCGATCAGCCTGGCCGAGAGCGGGTTGAACGCACCGGGGAAGCGCTGCAGCTTCCCGCTGGCGAGGCCGGCGCGGAACGCGACGCGCTTCTCGGCCGGGGTGGCCTGGGCGTACAGCATTAGAAGATGCCCTCCGGGGTGGCGACGGATGCAAGCACGCCCGGCTCCGCCTGGATGGTGAGCCCGCCGAGCTCGGCCGGGCTGAGCTCGGGCAGGCGTTCGGCGAGGGCGAGGAAGCGGTCGATCTCGGCGCCGGAGAGCACGGGCTCCGCCAGCATCCGGAACTTCGCGACGTAGTCGGCGCGGGCGAACGGCCGGGCGCCCAGCGGGTGGGCGTCGGCGACGGCGATCTCGTCGACGATGGTGCTGCCGTCGTTCAGCGTGATGACGACCTTGCCGCCGAACGCCTTCTCGTTGACGTCGAGCGAGTGGTAGCGGCGCGTCCACTCCGGGTCTTCCACGGTGCTGACCTTGTTCCACAGCTTCACCGTGTCCGGGCGCTGGGCGCGGGCCGGGGCGTAGGAGTCGACGTGGTGCCAGGCACCGTCCTGCAGGGCGACGGTGAAGATGTAGGGCACCGAGTGGTCCAGCGTCTCGCGGCTGGCCGTCGGGTCGTACTTCTGCGGGTCGTTCGCGCCGGAGCCGATCACGTAGTGCGTGTGGTGCGAGGTGTGCAGCACCACGGAGGCGATGTTGTCGACGTCGTCGAGGATCAGCGGGTAGTTGTTGTGCAGGCGGCGGGCGAGGTCGATGATGGCCTGCGCCTGGTACTCGGCCGAGTGCTCCTTGGTGTAGCTGTCGAGGATGGCGCGCTTGACCTCGCCGCGCTCGGGCAGCGGCACCTCGTATGCGGCATCCGGGCCGTCGAGCAGCCACGCGATCACACCGTCTTCGCCCTCGTAGATGGGGGTCGGGCTGGTCTCGCCGCGCATGGCACGGTCGACGGCCTCGACTGCCATCTTGCCGGCGAAGGCCGGGGCGTGCGCCTTCCAGCTGGAGATCTCGCCCTTCCGTGACTGACGGGTGGCGGTCGTGGTGTGCAGCGCCTGGCCGATCGACTGGAAGATCGTGTCGACGTCGAGGCCGAGCAGGGTGCCGATGCCGGCGGCGGCGCTCGGGCCGAGGTGGGCGACGTGGTCGATCTTGTGCTTGTGCAGGCTGATCGCCTTGGCCAGGTCGACCTGGATCTCGTAGCCGGTGGCGATGCCGCGCACCACCTCACGGCCGGTCAGCGCGCGCTTCTCGGCGAGGTGCTGGGCCACGGCCAGGATCGGCGGGATGTTGTCGGCCGGGTGCGAGTACTCGGCGGCGAGGAAGGTGTCGTGGTAGTCGAGCTCGCGCACGGCGACGCCGTTGGCCCAGGCGGCCCACTCGGGGCTGGTGCGACGCGAGGGGTCCAGACCGAAGACGTTCGCGCCGGAACCGTGCACCGAGACGGGGTGCGAGGTGGCCTGCGAGCGGGCGGAGACGACGGGGGCCCGGGTGAGGGAGGCCGCGGCGACGGCGGCGTTGTCGATCACGCGGTTGATCACCATCTCGGTGACCTCTTCGCTCACCTCAACGGGGTCGACGGCGAGCTCGGCGAGCTTGTAGGCCAGCTGGCCCTCGCGGGCCAGGTTCTCATCACTGCGGTGAACTCGGAGGTGGTGAGTCTGCACGGAAGGTCCTTTCGTCGTGCTGCGGGGTGCGTGTCTAGAGGGTGCTGCTGGCGGTGCTCGTTGCTTCACTCTCGGCGCTGGCGAGCGCGTTGGTCAAGCTTTTGTGCAGGTGCACGTGGGTGGCGTGGCTGGCGAGTGATGCGTCGCCGGCCAAGATCGCCTCGACGATCAACAGATGCTCGCCCGCCGCCTGACGGAGGCGATCGTGGTCGTGGCTGGCGAGCCGGCGGATGCGGCTGGAGTGCAGCCGCACGCTCTGCAGGGCGGCGACGAGGTACTCGTTGTCGACCGCCTCGTCGATGGCCTGGTCGATGTCGTCGACGAGGGCGAAGTACTCCCGGAGCCCTTCGTCGCCCTGCTCGAGGAGGGTCGGGGCGCTGCCGAGTCGGCGCTGCAGCTGGCGGAAGGCGACGTCGTCGCGGCGGCGGGCCGCGAGCATGGCGGCCTGACCTTCGAGGGCCTGGCGCAGCTCGTAGAGCCCCACGATGTTGTCTGGGGAGATCTCGCTGACGACGAGACCGCGGCCGGAGAGGGCGGTGACCAGCCGGTCGGCGGTCAGCCGGGTGAGGGCCTCGCGCACCGGGGTGCGGGAGACGCCGAGCCGGGTGGACTGCTCCACCTCGGCGAGCACGGTTCCCGGGCGCAGCACGCCGTCGAGGATCTCGGTGCGGAGGGTGTCGTATGCCCGGTCTCCAGCGCGCATGTCGCCCCCTCTGTTGTCGCGTGTCGGCGGCCGTGAACACCGCTATGTATACATAGTAGGGGTCAATCTGCGGCCAATGCCAGTCGGAGGCGATCTTTTGGCTCCGAATGTATACAGAAATGCTGCAGGGCGTGGCCGGCACCACTGTGCGGGCGGCATCCGGCGCTGAGCCCTGACATTGGATCCGGGGCGGGCGAGCCGCTAGCATTTTCGCTGAGGTCGCACCGGCCATCCGCCCCCATTGAGATGGAGCCCCATGCCCGACTACGCGTCACTGTCCCCGTGGAAGCGATTCTGGGAACGCGGAGGCTGGTGGAAGGCCGTCATCCTCGCCGCCGTCTACTACGCGCTGTACGAGCTCGGCTCCCTTCTCTTCGTTCCGTTCGCTGGCGGAGTCGATCCGGACAGTGCGACGTTCATCTTCATCGCCTACGTGTTCCCGATCCTGCTCGGTGGCATCATTCTCGTGGTCTTCGGGCTGTCGATCGGCTGGCTCCGTGAACTCTTCGGCCCCCAGCCGATCCGCGGCGGATGGTGGATGTGGATTGCCGTCGCCGTCGTGCTGCTGTTCAACCTGCTGCGCTTCGCGACCATCGACTACGGCGCGGCCGGCTTCGACGTGGTCGCATCGTGGCTGCTCGCCGGTCTCTGCATCGGCTTCGCCGAGGAGGTGCTCACCCGCGGCTACGTCGTCACCCTGATGCGCAAGGCCGGGCACTCCGAGATCGCCGTCGCCCTCGTGTCGGCGGCCGTGTTCGCTGCCCTGCACGCCGGCAACCTGCTGACCGGCCAGGCGCTCCTGCCGACCCTGCTGCAGCTCGGCTACACCTTCGCCTTCGGCATCTGCATGTACCTGGCGCTCCGCGTGACCGGCAACCTGATCTGGCCGATCCTGCTGCACGCCAGCACCGACCCCAGCATCTTCCTGCAGACGGAGTACCCGGCAGCCGGGCCGCTCGCCTCGATCGCCGGCCTCGGCAACATCGCCGTGATCTTCACCGGCCTCGTGCTCGTCTTCTTCATCCGGGGCCGCATCGCCGCCCGCGAGGGCGACCCCGCCCTCGCGCCGCAGCCGGTTCTGCCGAACACGAACGCCGGCGTGTGAGCGCACCCGCCCGGGCCGCCGCCCCGGCGGCGGCCCGGGCGCAGCCCCGAATCCCGCAGCGGTTCTGGATCGGGCTCGTCGCCGTCATCGTCTACGTCGCCCTCGCGGCCGGGGTCAGCAGCCTCCTGGTCGACTGGCTGGCGCCGGAGGGTGAACTCGCGGAGTTCGCACTCAGCCACATCCCCGTTCTCCTCCCGCTGATCATCGCCGGGCTCGTCTTCGCCCGGCGTTCCGGGTGGGCCGAGATCTGGCGCACCCCGGCGGCCTTCGAGACGCGACCGCGTCGCTGGTGGATGCTGGTGATCCCGCTGCTGATGCTCACGCAGTCGATCATCGTTCTCACGCTCACCCCCTGGGGCAACT
This sequence comes from Microterricola viridarii, assembly GCF_001542775.1. Taxonomy (GTDB): domain Bacteria; phylum Actinomycetota; class Actinomycetes; order Actinomycetales; family Microbacteriaceae; genus Microterricola; species Microterricola viridarii_A. Next base: position 3,270,353 of record NZ_CP014145.1, on the reverse strand, counting down.
GGGACATCCTCGGCATCGCGCTCGTCGCGCTGATCACGGCGATGGTCGGGCTGGGTGAGGAACTGTACTTCCGCGGGATCCTCCGCAGCAGCCTCCGCGCCAACCACGGCGAGACGCTCACCCTCCTCGTCACCTCGTTGCTGTTCGGCGCGGCCCACTCCTTCGGCAGCGCCATACACGGCGAACCGGTGGGCACTATCGCCTTCCAGGTGGGCGTCACCATGCTCGACGGCGTGCTGTTCTACGCGGCGTTCCGCGCCACCGGACGGCTCTGGGTCGCCATCGCGCTGCACGCGCTCAGCGACTTCACGCTCTACCTCTCCAGCACCAACCTGGCAGATCAGAACGCGATAGACGTGTCCACGGTTCCGGCGAACATCGCGATCCAGGGCACGCTGTGGGCACTCGTCGTCGTGGTGTTCATCAGCGCCATGCGCCAGGACCTCGCCGCGCGGCGGAGCCGCCGGGTCGTGGAGCAAACCGCCTAGTCGCGCCGGGCCGGGCCGCTACCAGAGCGGCTCGGCCGGGCGGTGCGCGAGGGCGGACGCCGCGGCATCCGCGGGTAGCTCGGCGAGCGTCGCCGGTTGCCACCGGGGGCTGCGGTCCCTGTCGATCAGCAGGGCGCGCACGCCTTCGGCGAAGTCCTGCTGCTCGAGCAGCCAGGACCCCACTCCGTACTCCTGCTCGAGGGCATCGCGCAGGCTCGGCAGCTCCCGCGCCGCCCGCAGCGTCGCCAGCGTCACGCTGAGTGCCGTCGGCGAGAGCTGCTCCAGCTCATCGGCCGCCCTGTGCGCCGCCTGCTCGGGTCGGGCGCGCAGGCGCTCGAGGATCGCTGGAACGGTGTCAGCCGAGTAGCAGGCGTCGATCCACTCACGGCGCGAACGCAGCGACTGGACCGTTTCGCCATCGGCGACCAGCGGCTCCGGCGTCTCGTCGAAGAGCATCGCGATCTCGGCCGGCGAGCCGGGGTCTGCGCGTTCGGCGAGCGCCTGCAGCAGGTGCGGCAGCAGCTCACTGGGCAGGTAGAAGTCGGCGAAGCCGGTGTCGATGGCATCCGCCGCCGCCATGCTCGCCGAGTTCAGTGCCAGGTAGGTGCCGAGCTCCCCCGGCGCCCGGGCAAGCAGCCAGCTTCCGCCGACGTCGGGGGTGAAGCCAATGCGCGTCTCGGGCATCGCCAGGCGGGAGCGCTCGGTGACGATGCGGATCGCGGCGTGCCCGGCCAGGCCGATGCCGCCGCCCATCGTGATGCCGTCCATCAGGGCGACGACGGGCTTGGGGTACTCGGCGATCAGGGCATTCAGCCGGTACTCGGCGCGGAAGAACGCGCGGGCGCCCGCGTGTTTGCCCGCCGCCGTGTTCTCGGCCAGTTCGCGGATGTCGCCACCGGCGCAGAGGCCGCGCTCCCCGGCGCCGTCCAGCACCACGACCGACACCTCGCTGTCGCCCACCCAGCCCTGCAGCACCTCGGTCAGGGTGTCGACCATCCCGGCGTTCAACGCGTTGAGCACCCGTGGGCGGTTGAGGGTGAGCCGGCCGACCCCGTCGGCGACGTTGACCAGCACCTGCGGTTCATCAGTCATCCCCTCACGCTACCGCCGCCACCCCCGCCAAATTCCGTTGAGAGCGGTCAAATGGCCACTTTTCGCCCCTGAAAGCGGCCATTTGACCGCTCTCAACGGACCTTCGACGGGGCGCGGGGCGGATGCCGCAGGAGTAGCATTCCGGCATGGTTCCGTGGCCCAACCTGCTCGCCTTCGCACTCGCCTCGATCGCGCTCATCGCCCTTCCGGGGCCGAGCGTGCTGTTCGTGATCGGCCGCACGCTCACGCTCGGCCGCACCGGCGGGCTGGTCAGCGTGCTCGGCAACTCGCTCGGCGCGCTGCCCGCCCTCGTGCTCGTCTCGCTCGGCGTCGGCACCATCGTGGCGCAGTCGGCGGCGCTGTTCACGGTGATCAAGTTCGCCGGCGCCGCATACCTCGTCTACCTCGGGGTGCAGGCGATCAGGCACCGCAAGGATGCCGCCACAACGGCGTCAGGCACGAATCCGTCTGATGCGTCCTCGGGATTTCCTGGGGAAGGGCTGCCGCCTTTCGCGACGCTGCGCGTCGCGCCCTCCGGCAACACGCCGTCCGAGGCCTCGCAGACCCGCGGCGCGCGGTTCGGTCGCGCGTTCCGGCATCCGACGACCCGCATCCTCGGCGAGGCGTTCCTCGTCGGCCTCACCAACCCGAAGACGATCGTGTTCTTCGTGGCGGTGCTGCCCCAGTTCGTCGACTACGGGGCGGGCATGATCCCGTTGCAGCTGGCCGAGCTCGGCCTCGTCTTCATCGCGCTCGCGCTCATCGGCGACAGCCTCTGGGCGCTCACCGCCGGCGCCGCCCGCGACTGGTTCGCGCGGAGCCCGAAGCGCCTCGAGCGCCTGGCCGGGGCCGGCGGGGCCATGATGATCGGCCTCGGCGGGGTGCTCGCCCTCACCGGCAACAAGAGCTGAAGCATCCGCAGCCCGTCCGCAAGTCCGTTGAGAGCGGTCAAATGGCCACTTGTGGGCACGAAAAGTGACCATTTGACCGCTCTCAACGGAATTTGGTGAGGGGATGCCGGGGCGGCTAGTCCGCGCTGGCGGTGCCGGTGAGGGTGCCGCGAGCCAGCGTGTGGAAGTGCAGGTTGAAGCCGAGCACCGCGGGCGTCGACTGCGGGTCGACGTCGAGCGTGGCGACGTCGACGGCGTGCACGGCGAAGATGTAGCGGTGCGCGCCGGTCGTCGGCGGCGGGCCGGCGCCGATGAAGGAGGTGAGTCGGCGCTCGTTCGGCAGGGTCAACGCCTCGGCCGGGAGCAGCTGACTGCCCGGGGCCCCGGCATTCTCGGCCAGCGATGTGACGGTGGCCGGGATGTTGCAGACGGCCCAGTGCCAGAAGCCGGAGCCGGTCGGGGCATCCGGGTCGAAGCAGGTGACGGCGTAGCTCAGCGTTCCGACCGGGCCGGCGCTCCAGCTCAGCTGCGGCGACGAGTCGCTGCCCCCGCCGCGCGCGCCCCACTGGGCCATGGCCAGCGGTTCGCCGTCGCGCACGTTCTCACTCGTGACGGTGAGCGGCGCGAAGTTCTTGAGCGTCGCCAGTTCGGCATAGGGGTCGTAACTGAACATCGTTGTTCTCCATTCGAGCAGTGCGTCATCCGGATGCCGCCAGCCTACGACCCCGCGCCGAGCGCGACGCGGACTCCACGAGCGTTCAGGACGCAGTCCGTAAACTTGACCCATGGCCACAGCCAAAATTCTTCTCTATTACATGTTCGCTCCCTCGCCGACCCCGAGGCCGTGCGTCTCTGGCAGCGCGACCTCGCCGAGTCCCTCGGCCTGCGCGGCCGCATCCTGCTCAGCGAGCACGGCATCAATGGCACCCTCGGCGGCGACATGGCGGCGCTCAAGCGCTACGTGCGCAAGACCAAGGAGTACGCGCCGTTCAAGGGCATCGACTTCAAGTGGAGCGAGGGCACCGGCCTCGACGAGACGGGCGCGAGCCTGGACTTCCCCCGGCTCAGTGTGAAGGTGCGCGACGAGATCGTTTCCTTCGGCGCCCCCGGCGAGCTCGCGGTCGACGACGACGGCGTGGTCGGCGGCGGCACCAAGCTGGCCCCGCGCGAGCTGAACGCCCTGGTCGCCGAGCACGCGGCATCCGGAACCGAGGTTGTCTTCTTCGACGGCCGCAACGCCTTCGAAGCCGAGATCGGGCGCTTCAAGAACGCGATCGTGCCGGATGTCGCCACCACCCGCGACTTCGTCAGCGAGCTCGACAGCGGCAAATACGACCACCTCAAGGAGTCGCCGATCGTCACCTACTGCACCGGCGGAATCCGCTGTGAGGTGCTTTCCGGCCTGATGAAGAGCCGCGGCTTCGAGAACGTGTACCAGCTCGACGGCGGCATCGTGCGCTACGGCGAGGCGTTCGGCGACTCCGGCCTCTGGGACGGCTCGCTGTACGTCTTCGACCAGCGCGGCTCCGTCGATTTCGGCCAGAACACGGCCGTCATCGGCAGCTGCGTGCGCTGCGGCGCGGCCAGCAAGCGGATGCAGAACTGCACCGACCTCTCGTGCCGCGAGCAGATGGTGGTCTGCGCGGAGTGCGCCGCGGAGTCCGACACGTTCTGCGGAGAGCACACGGCAGCACTGGCCTAAGCGGCGGCGGGCAGCTCGCTCCGTCTGGCGTACGCCCTGGCCGACTGGCTCGAGAGCGCGAGCAGGATCAGGATGTCGAGCGCCAGGCTGAGCAGCGTGGTGCGCAGCGTGATCTCCAGGCCCGACTGCCACCACTCGGCGAACGGCACCAGGATGCTGACCGTGGCGAACAGCATGGCGGCGATGCGCGCCCAGTTCACTCCCCGCCACACCAGCCAGGCCACCACGAGGTAGAACAGCAGCCACACGCCGTAGACCGACATCAAGATGTCGATGACGAAACCGGCCGCCGTGAGATCGTCGGCGGTGACCGTCTTGCCGTCGAACAGGTAGTCGTGCAGGAAGCCGGCCCGGTCGGCGAAGACGATGGCGATGAACAGCCCGCCGGAGAGCACGCGGAGGCACATGAGCACGGCGCCCATGGTGATCGGCGCCGGGCGCTTCACGAGATCCCCCGCACTTCGACGGTGCCGCGGTCAACGGGCGGCTCCTGCTCCTGCTCCCCCGCGGCCGTGTGGCCCGGCGCGACCTGGCGCAGGTCGATCACGGGCAGGTCGCCGTCGGTGTGAATCGAATCACCGCCGCCGTTCCTTGCGTGATAGCCGGTCGAGAAGTCCCGGATGACGACGAAGCGCGCGGCCGACTCGGCGGCGCGCACGGACGCGACGATGTGATCGCGCTCGACATCGGTGTTCTCGTCGATCTTGTGCGTGATCTGCAGGGTGAACAGCGAGAAGCCGACGGCCCGGTCGAACGTGCCGGCGGCCAGCCAGTCAACGCGGTGGCCACCCGGCAGCATCCAGCCTTCCGGGCACTTCCAGAAGCGCACGTGGTGGCGCTTGGACGGGTTGCCCTCGACCTCCTGCTGGTAGGCGAAGTCCTGCTGCCGGCCGAAGAGGAAGAGCGGACTGACCGGCGCCTCGTCGTAGCTGCGCCGGGTGAGTGTGGAGGTGATGATGCGCCAGCTCGAGGCGGCCGTCACCGGGTCGGCCCGCGTCCAGCCGGCGGCATCCATCGTCTGACCGACCTGCTCTGCGGTGCCCAGCAGAGCCAGGTTCACCGGGTCGCCGAGCAGGCCGTCGCTGGTGCGGGCGCGGCCGATGAAGTAGTTCGGCACGTACAGCTGGGTGAGGATGCGGTGCAGCCGCGGCAGCACCAGGTAGGCGAGCAGCAGCCAGAACGCCAGCGCAAACCAGAGCGCTCCCCACCCCCATTCCAGGCTGTCGGAGGCGAGCAGCACGGCCAGCCAGATGGCGGCGAGGCCGGCGAAGACGAAGAAGAAGTTATCGAGCGCCGCGTTCACCGAGAAGCGCTTCGTTCGCTTCTTCGGGCGGGGGTGCGCCGGGGGCGGGGTCGCCGTGGCTGGCATGACGCCATGCTAGCCGCTGCGGTCTCGACCAGAACGTCGGGTCGCGGCGCAGGTTTCCAACGGTCAGGTCCGATTCCTGCGAACACGCGGCAGGCGGCCGTGGCTACTGTGAGAGCCATGATGAACACGGATGCCCCCACAACCGCCGCCCGCGCAGCCGAGCTTCTCCGCCTGCACGAGGCCACCGAGCTGCTGCAGCTCGTCAACGTGTGGGACGTGGTGAGCGCCCGCGCCGTCGCCGCCCTGCCGGAGACCCGGGCCCTGGCGACGGCGAGCCACTCGATCGCCGCGACCTTCGGCTACCCCGACGGTGAGGCGATCCCGCGCGACCTGATGCTCGACATGGTCGGACGCATTGTCGCGAGCACGGATCTGCCCGTGACGGCCGACCTGGAGGCCGGGTACGGCAACGCCGGGGAGACCGCCCGGCGCGCGATCGCGCTCGGCGTCGTCGGCGCGAACATCGAGGACGAGCTGAAGCCGCTCGGCGAGGCCGCCGCCGCCATGGCCGCCGTGGTCGCGGCCGGCGAGGCCGAGGGCGTGCCGTTCGTGCTGAACGCCCGCACCGACGCGTTCCTGCGCGGCGGAGACCGCCCGCTCGACGTGATCGTCGCCGACGCCATCGAGCGCGGCCGCGCCTACCTCGACGCCGGGGCCGCCTGCGTGTTCGTGCCGGGCAACTTTGGCGAGGATGTCGTCAGGCAGCTCGTGCAGGCGTTCGGTGCGCGCCGGCTCAGCCTGATCGGCCTGCCGCTGCTGCCCTCGCCCGCGCGCCTGGCCGAGCTGGGCGTCGCCCGCCTCTCATACGGGCCCTACGTGCAGCGCGTGGCGCTGACCGCGCTGCAAGACGTCGCGGGCTCCCTCTACGCCGGCGGCGCCATCCCGGAGGGCACCCGCCCCCTGAACTGACGCGGGTAGGCTGGATTCTCGTGCTCAGAACCATGCTCAGCGGCAAGATCCACCGCGCCACCGTCACCCACGCCGACCTCGACTATGTCGGCTCGATCACGATCGACCGCGACCTGCTGGAAGCGGCCGGCATCCTGCCCGGCGAGCAGGTCGCCGTCGTCGACGTCACGAACGGGGCCCGCCTCGAGACGTACACGATCGCGGGCGAGCGCGGCAGCGGCGTGGTGGGCATCAACGGTGCGGCGGCCCACCTGGTGCACCCGGGCGACATCGTGATCATCATCGCGTACGGCCTGCTGGCCGGCGACGAGGCGCTGGCGTTCAAGCCGCGCGTCGTGCACGTTGGCGCCGACAACGAGATCATCCACCTGGGCTCGGATGCCGCTGAGTCGGTCGTTGCCGGGCTGCAGCGCCCGCCGCACGCCTGAGGGTTTCGACAGGTCCCACCAACGATGGGGTACAGAATCCCCCGCGCGACGGATGCCTCGGGCGCAGCGGCCTCAATAGGGTGAGTCGTGGCGGGCCTTCCGCCGACGAGCAGAAGAGGATTCCATGCCCATCGGAGTGCCCATCGAGTTCGCTGGGGTGAGCAAGCGCTTCGGCGCGGTTGCCGCCGTCAACGACCTCTCCTTCACCGTGGAGCCGGGTCGGGTCACCGGCTTCCTCGGCCCCAACGGCGCAGGCAAGACAACCAGCCTGCGCATGCTGCTCGGGCTGGTGCGACCCAGCAGCGGAACCGCGACCTTCGGCGGCGTGCCCTACCGCCAGCTGTCGAACCCGCTCACCACGGTCGGCGCCGCCCTGGAGGCCGCCAGCTTCCACCCGGGCCGCACCGCACGCCACCACCTCGGCGTCTACGCCGCCGCGGCCGGGCTCGACAAGGCCCGCGTCGACATCGTGCTCGGCAAGGTCGGGCTCAGCGAGTACGCCGACCGCCGCGTCGGCGGCTACTCGCTCGGCATGCGCCAGCGTCTCGGGCTAGCCGGCACGCTGCTCGGCGACCCGGGCGTGCTCGTGCTGGACGAGCCGATCAACGGCCTCGACCCGGAGGGCATCAAGTGGATCCGCTTGTTCCTGCGGGAGCTCGCGGCAGAGGGCCGCACCGTCTTGGTCAGCTCGCACCTGCTCAGCGAAGTGCAGCAGAGCGTCGACGACGTGGTGATCATCGCGAAGGGCCAGCTCGTGCACCGGGGGCCGCTCTCCAGCCTCGACACCGAGCAGGTCCCGCACGTCATCGTCAACTCGCCCACCCCCGAGGCACTGGCCGCCGCGCTCACGGCCGCCGGCCTCAGCCACGCCCCGGCCCGCGCCGGGCTGCTGGTGGCGGCGGGCGACCCCGCCCAGATCGGCCACATCGCCTTTGCGGCCGGCGTCGAGATCAGCGTTCTGCACCGACAGGAGACCGGATTGGAAGACTCCTTCCTCAGCCTCGTCGCCGGAGGTGGAGAGCGATGACCTTCACCCGCGCACTCTCGGCCGAGTTCCTCAAGCTGTTCAGCACCCGCCTCTGGTGGATCCTGGCGCTCACCCTCTTCCTCTACGTCGGGGCGATGGCCGGCGGCCTCGGCGCGCTGTTCGGCTGGGTGGCGAGCGGCGGCGACGGCTCAGCCGCCGGGGTCAGCCCGCTGCCGCCCGGCACGAACCTGCACGCCGTCATCTACAGCATGGCCTCCTCGATCGGCTACGTGTTCCCGGTGCTGCTGGGCGCCTTCGCCGTCACGGGCGAATTCCGGCACCAGACGCTCACCCCGACGTTCCTGGCCACACCGCGCCGCGGCATCGTCTTGGCGGCGAAGGTCGTCGCAATGCTCGTCGTCGGCGCCCTGTTCGGCGTCATCGCCTGGGCCGCAACGGTGGGCCTCGGCGCCGCCGCGCTCGGCAGCTTCGGACTCGACACGTCGCTCGAGAGCGCCGACACCTGGGCACTGATCGGACGCGGCGTGCTCGCCATGGCGCTCTGGGCCGCGGTCGGCGTCGGCCTCGGCGCGCTCGTGCCGAGCCAGGTCGCCGCGCTGATCATCGTGATCGCGTTCACCCAGTTCGTCGAGCCGGTGCTGCGCCTGGCCGCCTCCTTCAACGACGTCACGGCCAACGTGGCGCGCTTCCTGCCCGGCGCGGCCAGCGACGCGCTCGTCGGCGCGAGCTTCTACGCCATCGCGACGCCGGGCGGCAACGCCGAGGCGCTGATCTGGTGGCAGGGCGGCATGGTGCTGCTAGCCATCGGAGTCGTCACGACCGTCGCCGGGTACTTCACCAGCTGGCGCCGCGACGTCACGTAAACGGCGCTGACGCGGCGTTCGCCTGCCCCCTCATGCCCCCAGCCGACCAGGCTCAGCCTGATTAGGCTGGGGGCATGAGCAGTCTCGCGGGCGGGTTCCGGGCCATCGTCGTTGACCAGCTGGCGGATGCCGCCGGCGCCAGCGCCCCGCCGGCCACGCCCGCGCAGCGCGGCAGCCTGCGCACCATCGACGCGTCCTTCTTCGCCCCGGCGCCCGAGGCACCCGCGACGGCCACTCCCGCCACCGGCGTCACGATCGAGGTCGAGTACTCCGGCATCAACTACAAGGACGGCCTCGCCGTCACCGGCCGCCCCGGCGTCGTGCGCCGCCTGCCCTTGATCGCGGGAATCGACGTCGTCGGAACCGTGCGCGCCTCGGCCGACGCACGTTGGTCGGCGGGCGACACCGTGTTGCTGAACGGCGCGGGCATCGGCGAGAGCGCGCACGGGGGCCTGGCCGAGTTCGCGGTCGTCGCACCCGGATCGCTCGTGCGGCTGCCGGATGCGATCAGCAGCCGCCGGGCCGCAGCGCTCGGCACGGCCGGATTCACGGCCATGCTCTCGGTCATGGCGCTCGAGAAGCAGGGCATCGGGCCCCGCTCGGGCGAGATCCTGGTCACCGGGGCGGCGGGCGGCGTCGGCTCGGTGGCGATCATGCTGCTTGCCCGCGCCGGCTACAGCGTGACGGCGGCCTCCGGTCGGGCAGAGAGCGAAGGCGACTACCTCCGCGAGCTCGGCGCGAACACAGTCATCGACCGTGCAGAACTGGCCGAGCCGGGGCGTCCGCTGCAGAGCACCCGCTGGGCGGGCGCCGTCGACTCCGTGGGCGGCCCGCTGCTCGCCACTGTGCTCGCCCAGATCAGCTACGGCGGATCCGTCACCGCGTGCGGCCTGGCCGCTGGCGCCCAGCTGCCGACCACGGTGCTGCCGTTCATCCTGCGTGGCGTGAACCTGCTCGGCGTCAACTCGGTGGACGCCCCGCTCAGCCTGCGCGAGGCAGCGTGGATGCGGTTGGCCGCCGAGACCCGCTTCGAGCTGCTCGACGCGCTCAGCACCGAGATCGGCCTGGCCGCCGTGCCCGACGCGGCCGACGCGATCCTGGCCGGCACCGTGCGCGGACGCACCATCGTGAACGTCCACGCCTAAGCGGCAGGGCAACCCGCGGCCGCATACATGCGGCGACAGGAATGTTTTCGACCATGCCCCGTCGAGGCGCCGCGCGCCCGCCGCCGGCGGCACGCTGCTCAGGCAGAAACCCCGCGTAACCGCTCTGAGGGGTTACGGGCTCTGGTCGCTCGCGGTTGTCGCGGCAGCCTGCGCAGACCGGGGAACCCGAGGAGCCTTGGCTGCCTTAGGTTCCTTGGGTGCCTTGGCGGCTGCCGGCGCCTTGACGGCCTTGGCCGCTACGGGCACCTTGGCAGCCTTGGCCGCTGCGGGCGCCTTGTCCGCGGCGGGCTCCTTGGCGGGCTTGACAGGCTTGGCCGCTGCAGGGGCCTTCGCCGGCTTGGCCGCGCGCGATGCGCGGGCAGCCCGGGGCTTGGCGGCCATCGCCGTGGCCTCAACGGCGGGTTCCAGGGCTCCGGCGGCGGCGTCGGCGTCGGCCTGCGCCTCAGCGTCGACCTGCGCCGCGGCGTCGTCGGAACTGACGTTCAGGGCGTTGACCAGCTCGGCAGCGTGGTTGGTGCTCACAATGAGGCGTGCATATTCCCCATCGGTAATATCAATGATCACAGCCTGGCGCTTGTTCTTGATGACGAGGAAATCCTTGCCACCGTGGAACTTCCAGGTGCCGACGGCGAGCACCAGCGGAACCAGCGTGCCCGGCGCCCGGATCCCGCGGATCCAGATCCACGGGTCGTCGGTGATCGTCACGGAGCGGATGGCAGAGCGCGGCACAGACAGCTCTGCGCGGCGCAGCGCGAGAGCCTTCTCGGCGGGGGTGAGTTGAATCTCAAGCCGGTCAGGGTGCACGCGCAATGAAGCCATGACCCTAGTCTGCCAAGACCCGCCGACATTCGCCTTGTCTGAAACCTCACAATGCGGTGACGATGCGCTGTGTGCGCCGCGGAGGGCCTACTCCGGTTGCGCCGCGGCGGCGGCCTTGGCGGCCTCTGGCAGCGCATCGAGGATGCGCGTGATGGCCCGATCGTCGTGCGCCGCCGTGACGAACCAGGCCTCGAACACCGAGGGCGGCAGCGAGACGCCGGCGGCGAGCATCGACTGGAAGAACGCCGGGTAGCGGTACGCCTCCTGCGAGAGCACCTGGTCGTAGTTGCGGGCGCCGCCCGCCAGGTGCTCGCCGAACACGAAGCTGAACAGGTTGCCAGCACGCTGCACGTGGTGGGCGACGCCCTCGGCCGAGAGGGCGGCGGAGACGGCCTCCGAGATAAGCAATGCGCTCGCGTCGAGCGTGGCGTACACCGACTCGTCGGCCAGGCGCAGCGTCTCCAGGCCGGCGGCCACAGCGACCGGATTGCCCGAGAGCGTTCCGGCCTGGTAGACGGGGCCGAGCGGGGCGAGGTGGTCCATCACCTCGGCGCGGCCGCCGAGCGCGGCGACGGGGAGCCCGCCGCCGATGACCTTGCCGAAGGTGAACAGGTCTGGCGCGTAGCTCTGGGAGTAGGCGTTCTCCAGGCCCCAGTAGCCGGCGCTGCTGACGCGGAACCCGGTGAGCACCTCGTCCATGATCAACAGCGCGCCGTGGGCGTGCACGATGTCTGCGAGGGCAGCGTTGAAGCCGGGATCCGGCGCGACGACGCCCATGTTCGCGGCGGCTGCTTCGGTGATCACGGCCGCGATGTTGTCGCCGTGCTCGGCGAAGGCTGCGCGCACCGCGTCGAGGTCGTTGTAGGGCAGCACGAGCGTCTGCCCGGCTGTCGCTGCCGTCACGCCGGCGGAGCCGGGCAGCGCGAGCGTGGCGAGGCCGGAGCCGGCGGCGGCCAGCAGGCCGTCGGAATGGCCATGGTAGTGGCCGGCGAACTTCACCAGCAGCTCCCGCCCGGTGAAACCGCGGGCGAGGCGGATGGCCGTCATGGTGGCCTCCGTGCCGGTCGAGACCAGGCGCACCTTCTCGACGGGCGCGACGCGCTCGGCGATCAGCTCGGCCAGCTCGGTCTCTGCCGGGGTACTGGCGCCGAAGGAGAGGCCGCGGGCGGCGGCGTCCTGCACCACCTTGACCACGCGGGGGTGGGCGTGGCCGAGGATGGCCGGGCCCCAGCTTGCGACGAGGTCGACATACTCGCGGCCGGCCGAGTCGGTGACGTAGGCGCCGGAGGCCTTGACCAGGAACAGCGGGGTGCCACCAACCGAGCGGAACGCCCGCACCGGCGAGTTCACGCCGCCGGGGATGGCGGCCTGGGCGCGCTCGAACAGGTTTTCGTTGCTGGTCATGCGAAATCTCCATCGTTCAGCCAGCCGGCAAGCTCGGTGGCCCAGTAGCTGAGCACGACATCGGCGCCGGCTCGGTGAATGCCGAGCACCGATTCGTGCACGGCGCGCTTGCGGTCGATCCAGCCGTGCATTGCGGCGGCCTCGATCATGGAATACTCGCCGGACACCTGATATGCCCAAACAGGAATATCACTGGCGGCGGCGACGTCGGCGAGCACGTCGAGGTAGCTGCCCGCCGGCTTCACCATGACGACGTCCGCGCCCTCCTCGATGTCGATCATGGCCTCGCGCAGGCCCTCGCGGCGGTTGCCCGGGTCGAGCTGGTAGCTGCGGCGGTCGCCGTCCAGCGTCGACTCGACGGCGTCACGGAAGGGCCCGTAGAACGCCGAGGCGTACTTGGCCGAGTAGGCGAGGACGGCGGTGTCGATGAATCCGGCGCTGTCGAGCGTCTCGCGCACGGCGGCCACTTGGCCGTCCATCATGCCGGAGAGCCCGAGCAGTGCCGAGCCTGATGCAGCCTGCACCAGGGCCATCTCGCGGTAGCGCTCGAGCGTCGCGTCGTTGTCGACCCGGCCGAGCGCGTCCAGCACGCCACAGTGGCCATGGTCGGTGAACTCGTCGAGGCACAGGTCGGTCTGCACGACGAGGGCGTCGCCGACCTCGGCCGCGACCACCCGGGTGGCGCGGTTGAGGATGCCCTCCGGGTCGGTGGCGCCGCTGCCGGTCGCGTCGCGCCGGCTGGGCACGCCGAACAGCATGACCCCGCCGATGCCGGCCGCCGCGGCATCCTGCACTGCGCCCTTCACGCTGTCGAGCGAGTGCTGCACGACGCCCGGCATCGAGGCGATGGGCATCGGGCCGCCCTCCTCACGAACGAAGAGCGGGAGCACCAACTGGGCCGGGTGGATGCGCGTCTCTGCGGCGAGGCGGCGGATCCCGGAAGTGGTGCGGAGACGGCGGGGGCGAATACGAGGGGTTGCGGTCACCCGAACAGACTACGTGCATCAACTGCGCTGAAGATGAGAAGCATGGTCGCCAGGAAGCCGACCGCGTAGTTGACCCAGAGGAAGTGCCGCCAGCCGCCGGTGGCGGAGGCCGAGTCTTCGTCGCTGACGGAGCGGTACGGCCAGGCCAGCACCAGGTAGGGAACGACGAGCAGGGCGGCCAATGCGCCGGGCCAGCCGTAGCCGAGCGGCACCAGCAGGAGCAGCACCAGGCCGGCCAGCGCCCAGCAGGCCAGGGCCAGTCGCACGGTGGCGGCCGCGCCGAGCGCCGTCGCGATCGAGCCGATTCCGGCCTCCCTGTCTGGCCGTACGTCCTGCACGGCCCCGAACGCGTGGCTGGCCACACCCCAGAGGAAGAAGGCGAGCAGCACGATGATCGCCACCGGGCCGAATGGGGCCCCGGCCAGCACGATGCCGTAGACGGCGGGCGAGACGAAGTGGGTGCTGGAGGTGAGCGAGTCGAGCACCGGGATCTCTTTGAAGCGCAGCCCGGGCACCGAGTAGGCGGCGACCGCGAACAGGCTGACCGCCAGAACCAGCCAGGAGGCCGGCGGGCCGAGCACCACCAGCGCGACGACGAATGGGAGGCAGAGCGCCACCGCGGTCACGAGCGTCGCCCGGTGCAGGCGCGGGGCGAGAAGGGCGCCGTGGACGCCCCCCTTGCGCGGGTTGGCGACGTCGGAGGCGTAATCGAAGACGTCGTTCACCCCGTACATCGCCAGGTTGTACGGCACCAGGAAGAACACCGTTCCGATGATGAGGGCAGCGTCGACCCGGCCGGTGCTGAGCAGATAGGCGGCGGCGAACGGGAACGCCGTGTTGATCCAGCTGAGCGGCCGCGAGGCGAGCAGCAGCTGGCGGGGCAGGCTCTGCCGAGGCGGCGGCTCATGTGGTGCGCCCTGCCGGGTGCTGCTCTCAGCCGACATCCGTCGCCCCCTTCTGTGCGACCGCGCGCGGCCCGAGCAGCCACCAGAGCGATGGCAGCAGGATGACGGCCGCCAGCGGGTAGGCGAAGTCCTCGATCGGGGCGAGGCCGATGAACCAGCCGATCAGGTGCTCGCCGCTGTACTCCATCAGGCCGCCGGCGATCATCAGGCTGTCGAACAGGGCCGTGAGCAGGAATAGCACGGCGGCCGTTGCCGCCGCGGCCGCGAGCGCGACACCGAGCCGGGCGGGCCGGCGCAGCAACAGCGCGGATGCAGCGACCACCAGCACCACGGCGAGCATCACCAGGTTCAGCACCGTGTACGTCATGTCGGCCTCCGTGCACTGAAGACGCGTTGCGCGCCCTGGAACAGCACCATGGTCAGGTAGCAGAGGAACACCAGGAAGACGAGCTCCTCGACCGGGAACTCCGGCCCGAGCAGGAGCCCGGTTGAGATCCGGTTCTGCCCGCGCAGGAAGATGCCGAGCGAGATGCCGGCGATGTCCCAGAGCACGAAGAACACGGTGCCGAGTCCCAGCACCAGGGCCGCGCGGCGCGGATCGTTCCAGAAGAGCAGCCTGAAACGCCAGTCCAGCAGCACCATGCAGCCGAGCGATGCGAGCAGAAACAGCAGGTAGAGCGCGCTCATCGCGGCGCCGACGATGTGGCAGCGGTGCGGGCGGCCAGCGGCGCGTGCAGCGGTGCACCGCTGCGGTCGCCGCGCAGCTTCTTGATCACGAGTTCCGCGCTGATCAGGCACATCGGCAGGCCGATGCCCGGGATCGTGCTGCCGCCGGCGTAGTACAGGCCGTCGACGAGGCTGGACGCGTTCTTGCCGCGGAAGAAGGCACTCTGGCGCAGGGTGTGTGCCGGGCCGAGCGCGCCGCCACGCCACGAGTTCAGGTCGTCGGCGAAGTCGGCCGGCCCGACGGTGCGGCGCAGCACGACGCGCAACGCCAGGTCGGGGATGCCCGCCCACTGCGCGATCTGCTGGATTGCGGCATCCGCGGCCCCTTCCACGCGCGCGGAGCCGCGGCGGCCGAGGCCGCCGGAGCCGATCTCGGGATCGGCCGGCACGGGCACCAGCACGAACAGGTTCTCGTGGTCCGGCGGCGCCGCGCTCGGGTCGCTGGCGCTCGGCCGGCAGACGTAGATGGACGCCGGGTCGGGGATGAAGCTGGGCGAGCCGTAGATTGCCGAGAAGTTGTCTTCCCAGTTGTCGATGAAGAACAGGTTGTGGTGGCTGAGCTCCGGCAGCGAGCCGCGCACGCCGAGCATCACGAGCACGGCGCCAGGGCCGGGATTGCGCTCCGTCCACCACTCCTCGGGGTAGCTCTGCAGCTCCGCCGGCAGCAGGGAGGTCTCGGTGAAGTGCAGGTCGGCGGCCGAAACCACGATGTCGCTCTGCAGCGCGTGTTCCGCCCCTTGCGCGTCGAGGTAGCGCACGCCGGTGGCTGTCGCGCGGGCACGTCGGCGCCGGCTGCGCTTGGGCCGCGCGCCAGTGGCCCCGGCCGCGCCGGCATCCGCGCCGTCATCCGTGCCGGAGTCCGTGGTGATCGCCGTGACCCGCGCGTCGGTGAGGATACGCACCCCGCCCGCCTCGGCCAGCGCCGCGATGCTGTCGATGATCGTGCTGAACCCGCCCTGCGGGTAGTAGACGCCGTCGCCGAAGTCGAGGTGGCTCATCAGGTGGTACAGGCTGGGCACGTCGAATGGCGAGGAGCCGAGGAACACGGCCGGGTAGCCGAGCACCTGCTGCAGCTGCGGATCGCGCACGTGCTTCTGGATCAGGCCGTTCAGCGAGCGCGCGCCGAGCCCGGCGATCGCCGGTGCGCGGCGCAGCACGTCGGGGCCGATCAGGCTGCGCGGGTCGTCGAAGGTGTTGTAAAGGAACCGGCCGAGCGCGAGCTCGTAGGCGTCGGAGGCCGAGGCGACGTAGCGGCGCAGCCGGGCGCCCGCGCCGGGCTCGATCGATTCGAACAGCGCGACGTTGGCCTCGAAGTCGGCCACGATATCGAGCGGTGCCGCACCGTTCTCGGTGAAGACGCGGTAGCCGGGGTCCAGCCGCTCCAGCTCGAGCTGTTCTGAGGCCGAGGTGCCGAGGAGGGCAAAGAAGTGCTCGAAGACCTCCGGCATCAGGTACCAGGACGGCCCGGTGTCGAAGCGGTAGCCGTCGGCCTCCCACAGGCCGGCCCGGCCGCCCAGCTCGCGCCGGGCCTCGAGCAGCGTGACCGTGTACCCCTCGGCGGCCAGCAGGGCTGCCGTCGCCAGTCCGGCGATCCCCCCGCCGATCACGCTGGCGGTGCGCCCGGCGCTCATCGGGGCCTCAGCATGACGCCGGCGAGGATGCGCAGCTTGTGCGGCGCGGGCACCCGTACCCGTTGCCCGGCGAGCGCGGCCGCTGGGGTGGCGTCGACGCGGTCGGTGAGCTCGGCGAAGAAGGCGGATGCCGCGCGGATCGCGCGTCGGCAGCCGACGGGCAGCCGCGGGATCACGGCGTCGGCCGCGGCCAGGTCTGCCCGGATGTCGGCGACGATCGCCGCCTTCTGCTCCTCGGTGATGGCCAGCGGGTCGACCCCGGGGAAGTAGCGCCGGCCGAGCGCGGTGAAGTCGGCCGAGATGTCGCGCAGGAAGTTGATCTTCTGGAAGGCGGCGCCGAGCCGGCGGGCGCCGTGTTCGAGGCGCCGGCGCTCGTTGTCGTTGGCGTACTCCCCGGTCAGGAACACCCGCAGGCACATCAGCCCGACCACCTCGGCCGAGCCGTAGATGTAGTCGTCCAGCTCCACCGCGTTGAACGGCGCCGGGTCCAGGTCGCGCCGCATCGACGCGAAGAACGGGGTCAACAGGTCGACCGTGATGCCGGACCGCCTCGCGGTCTGCGCGAAGGCGTGCACGACGAGGTCGCTGCTGTAGCCGCGCTTCAGGGCCCGCGCGGTCTCCGCCTCCATCGCGTCGAGGCATTCCCGCTGCTGGTCGACGCTGAGCCCGGCGGCGGCTGCCGCTCCGTCGACGATCTCGTCGGCGACCCGCACGAGGGCATAGACGTTCTCGACCTCGGGTCGGATGCGGGCAGAGAGCAGGCGGCTGGCCAGCCCGAAGGAGGTCGAGTACTCCCGGATCACGATGGCCGCACCGCGGTGCGCGGCCCGCTCATAGAGCGCCAGCTCACGCGAGCCGGCCAGCGCCGGGGTGCTCCCCCGCTCCAGTGGCCGGGTCATGAGGCACGCTCCGCTGCCCGGCGGCCCAGCTGGGCCAGCTCCAGCCGGAGCCCGGCAGGCACGAGCGGCTGCTCGAGCAGGGCGAGGCTCTGCTCCACCGTGTCGGAGATCAGCCGCTCCACGTAGTCGAGGGCACCGCAGTCGACCAGGAGCCCGCGAATGCGGTCCATGTCGACCGCGCCGTGCTCGTCGAGCAGCGTCCGCAGCATCGGCCAGCTGGCTGTCGTGCGCGCGAAGGCCATCATCGCGGTCATCTTGCCCTCCCTGGCATCGCCGACCGTGCTCTTGCCGGTCAGCCCCTCGTCGCCGAATACCCCGAGCACGTCGTCACGCAGCTGAAAAGCGGTTCCGACGAGGCCGCCGAAGCGTTCCAGCAGCGCGCCCAATTCTGCGGGCGCGCCGGCCAGCACCGCTCCGGCCCGCAGCGGCGCTGCAAAGGAGTACGGCGCCGTCTTCCACTGCGTCATGGCCAGAACGGTGCCGAGCTCCGGCGCGGCCGCACCGGAACTCAGTGCGACGTCGGCCAGCTCCCCCGCCGCCGAGGCGAAGACCGCGGCGTCGAGCAGGTCGAGCAGCTCCAGCCGCACCGGCTCCGGCACGGTGAGCCGCGCCACCAGCGACTGGGCGTCGTGGATCAGCAGGTCGCCGGCCAGAATGGCGGATGCCTGGGCCCAGCGTTCCGCGTCAGCCGCGGCCATGCCGGCGGCGACGCCCTCGTCGAGCCGCTCGCCGACCACGTTGCGCTCACCGCGGCGCACCAGGTCGTTGTCGATCACGTCGTCGTGCAGCAGGAATGCCGTGTGCAGCAGTTCGAACGCGGCGGCCAGCTCGACCGCTGCCGCACGGTGCGCGCCGCCGGCAGCGCTGAGCTGCTCGTAGGAACAGAGAACGAGTGCCGGGCGGAGCAGCTTGCCCCCGCGCGCGGAGCGCGTCATCGCCGACCACAGCCGGGTGTAGTCCTCGCCGAAGGCCTCGGCCGCGCCCAGGCGCTTACGCCAGTGGCCGTCCAGCACCTCCTCGATACGGCTGGCATCCTGCTCGGTGACGAAACGGCTCAAGACGATAGTCATGACTGCACCCCGGTGCCGAGCTCGCGGGCCTGCAACACCAGCCACGGGCTGAACGCCCAGGGCGTTGCGGCGAGGGCCGCGGCCAGTGCGGTCGGCGTGACCCAGGCCAGCTCCATCACCTCGGCCGGGTTCGGCACCGGCCGATCGTCGATCACGGCGGTGTAGACGGGGCAAAGCTCGTTCTCGACGATGCCGGACGGGTCGACGGCCCTGTAGCGGAAGTCGGGCAGCTCGAGTGTCAGCTGGTGCAGGGCGGGGTCCAGCCGCAGCCCCAGCTCTGCCTGGGCGTGGCGCACGACGGCATCCACCATGCTCTCCCCCGGTGCGGGGTGCCCGCAGAAGGAGTTGGTCCAGACGCCGGGCCAGCTGCGCTTGCCGAGGGCCCGACGGGTCAGGAGCAGCTCGCCGGCCGCGTTCGAGACGTGGCAGGAGAACGCCAGATGGAGGGGGGTTTCGGTGGTGTGCAGACGCTCCTTGTCTGCGCTGCCAGAGGCGTTACCGCGCTCATCGAGCAGAACCACCAGCTCTCTGGATGTATCCACAACAGAAGCCTCACTCAGAACAGGCACTGAGCCTCCCCACAAATTACCTAACTTGGTTAGTTACTTGCTAAGCATGACACAACTCTCGCAAGTACACTGGGGCCATGGTCAAGTCGCAGTCTAAGACGTGGGATTCAGCAGCGTCCATGCTTGATCCGCGCATCGTCGACCCCACTGGCAGCTATGTGCGCTACTCGGAGCTGCCGCCTGAGGAACTCGACCAGGTGGTCGCGGTACTCACCGCCATCAAGGAGTGGCGGGAGTCGGAGGAGCGGATCAGCCTCCAGTCGCGCAGCTATATGCGGCTGAACGAGACCGACATGAAGGCGCTGCGCTTCGTCATCGCCGCGAAGAACTCCGGAGTGCTTGTGACGGCCGGGATGCTGGCTGGGCACCTGCAGATCTCGACGGCATCCATCACCAAGATGCTGGACCGGCTCGAGAAGGCGGGGCACATCACCCGTTCGGCGCACCCGGACGACCGTCGTGCGGTCGTCGTCGACGTGACCGCTGCCACGCACACGGATGCACGCGCCACGATTGGGCGCAAGCATGCGCGTCGATTCGATGTCGCCGCGGCGCTCTCACCGAGCGAGCGCGAGGTCGTCATCAAGTTCCTGACCAGCCTGGCCGCGCTCGAAGATGAGCCAGACCAGGACAGCGAGACAGGTCAGGACGGCGAGCCCGATCAGCCCGGCGGATCGGGTGCGCAGCAGCACTGATCCCGCGCGGGCGCCCGCCAGCGCGGACTAGGCCGTTCGCCTGGCCTCTGCCGCCTGCACCAGCACGTCGATGAGCGACTCGGCGGTGCGCTCGTCGGCGACGGCATCGACCCGCAGGCCGATCGCGCTGGCGTCCTTGGCTGTCTGCGGGCCGATGCACACGACAAGGGTGCTCTCCGGGATCGGTCCCAGCTGGCTCTGCACCTGCTCGGCCACGCTGCCGGATGTCACCAGCACGGCCTGCACGCGGCCCTCTGCGACGTCGGTGACGATGGATTCCTCGACCGGCACGCCGATGGTGCGGTAGGCGACGACGGCCTCGACGTGGTGGCCGATCCTGGCCAGGCCGACGCTGAGCAGCGGCTTGGCGATGGCGGAGCGCAGCGCGAGGATGCGCAGCGGGATCGCTCCCTCGGTGGCGGCGGTCCACTCCTCGAGCAGGCCGCGCGCGGAGTTGTCCTCTGAGGGCACGAGCGCGACCTGGTAGCCGGCCGCGACGAGCGCTGCAGCGGTGGTCTCGCCGACGGCGGCGACCTTGGTCGTCGGCGGCACAACGGCCTGATGCGAGAACAGCACGTCGACGGTGGTTGCACTGGTCACAGTGAGCCAGTCGAACTCGCCGGCGGCGAGGCGCGCGAGCGCGCCCTCGAGGGCGGCCGCGTCATCCGTCGGCGCGAAGTTGATCATCGGCGCCACCTTGGGCGACGCACCGCGGGCGCGCAGGCTCGCGGCCACCCGGTCACCCCAGGGGCCACCGCGGGGAACGAGCACGCGCCACCCCGTCAGGGGCTTGTCGGTCTTGTCGGTGGTGGAGGTCGACCTCATGACGTTCCCTTCAACACAGCAAGATCCGCGGCCCCGTTGCCCAGGAGCTCTGCGACGACACGCGCCGCCACATCGCGGGCGGCGTCGGCCAGGTAGGCGGCCCCGCCGGCCTCCGGCGTTGCAGCGTGCGAGCTGGTCAGCGACCGCTCGCCGTCGAGGCTGTAGACCGTCGCGGTCAGGAAGAGCAGCTCGCTGTCGACGGCGGCCGTCGCGGCGACGGGCGCGGAGCACCCGGCCTCGAGGCCGGCCAGCACGAGGCGCTCTGCCAGGGTGGTCGCCGCCGTTGTGCCGTGGTTCACGGATTCCAGCGCCGCACGCAGGGCCCGGTCCAGCGGTTCGCCGACGCCGTCCTCACGGACCTCGATCGCCAGCGACCCCTGCCCCGGAGCCGTCGGCCAGGAGGAGATGTCCAGGTACTCGCTCACGTGGTCGAGCTTGCCCAACCGGCCGAGGCCGGCCGCGGCCAGCAGGACGGCGTCCAGACGCTGCGGGTCGTCAGCGGCGAGGTCGTCGCTGACCCGGGCCAGGCGGGAGTCGATGTTGCCCCGGATGTCGACAATGTCGAGGTCGGGACGGCGTGCGCGCAACTGCGCGATGCGGCGCGGCGATCCCGTGCCGACACGGGCGCCTTCCGGCAGCGTGTCGAGGGTGTGCCCGTCGCGGGAGCAGAGCGTGTCGCGGGCGTCGGCCCGCTTGGGCGTGGCGGCCAGGCGCAGCCCGGGGAAGCCGGCTGTCGGGAGGTCCTTCAGCGAGTGCACGATGAGGTCGCACTCTCCGGCCAACAGCGATTCGCGCAACGCGGACGCGAAGACGCCGGTGCCGCCGATGCTGGAGAGCGACTCGCGCGAGGTGTCACCGTGGGTGGTGACCTCCACGATCTCGATCTCGGCCTTCGCCGCGCTGCCGATGCGGGCGGCGATGGCCTGGGTCTGGGCGAGCGCCAGCGCGCTGCCGCGGGTTCCGACGCGGATCACGGGGCTCATTCCGCGCCCCCGACCGAATCGGGGGCCGCGTCGGCGGCGCCGACCCTGGCGTGGTCCGGCCACGGGCCGAGCTCGGTCAGGTGCGAACGCTCGGCATCCGGAACGTCGTTCAGCCGCTCGAGCACGAGGTCGATCAGGCCGGCAACGAAGGCGGGGTGCACACTGGGCGTCGGCACGCGCAGCGCGACCATGCCGTGGCCCTCTGCGGTGGCAACGGCCTCGTTGTCGAGGTCCCAGAGCACCTCCATGTGGTCGCTGATGAAGCCGAAGGGCACGATCACGACGGCCTTGACCGCGCCGGCGACGGCGAGGTCGTCGATCGCGTCGTTGATGTCGGGCTCGAGCCAGGGCGTGCGGGGGTCGCCGGAACGCGACTGGTAGACGAGCGACCAGGCCGTGCCGGGGGCGGCGTGCTCCTGGATGTGGCGGGCAACCGCGAGATGCTGGGCCACGTAGGCACCGCCCGGCCCGAACTCTGGGCCAGATTCCTCTGCGGCCGTGCTCGGAATGGAGTGCGTCACATACAACACGTGCACGGCGTCATCCACGAGGCCGTCCTGGCTCAGCTGCCGCATCGCCGCGCCGACGCCCTCGACGAACGGGGTGACGAAGCCGGGGTGGTCGAAGAACTCGCGGATGCGGTCGATCGCGACCTGCGCGCCGAGGCCCGTGGTCTGCAGCGCCTGCTCGAAGTCCTCACGGTACTGCTGCACGCCGGAGTACGACGTGTAGGCGCTGGTGACCAGGCCGAGCAGACGGTCGTCGCCGGCGGCGTGCGCCTCGCGCACGGTGTCGGCGAAGAAGGGCGCGGTGTTGCGGTTGCCCCAGTACACGGGCAGCGCGATGCCGCGGGCGGCGAGTTCGGCCTCGAGGGCGGCCTTGAGCGCGCGGTTCTGCGCGTTGATCGGGCTGACCCCGCCGAAGTGGCGGTAGTGCGTCGCAACCTCTTCCAGCCGCTCGTCGGGGATGCCCCGACCGGCCGTGACGTTGCGCAGGAACGGGATGACCTCGTCCTGGCCTTCTGGGCCCCCGAAGCTCGAGAGCAGGATGGCGTCGTACTGGGCCACTACTGCAGCACCTCCACAAGTTCGGATGTCTCAATGCGGCGGCCCGTGTAGAACGGGACCTCCTCGCGCACGTGCATGCGTGCATCGGTGGCGCGCAGTTCGCGCATCAGGTCGACGAGCTCGGTCAGCTCGTCGCTCTCGATGGGCAGCAGCCACTCGTAGTCGCCCAGCGCGAACGCCGAGACGGTGTTGGCAATGGCGCCACGGAACGCGGCGCCCTTGCGGCCGTGGTCGGCGAGCATCTGGGAGCGCTCCGCCTCGGGCAGCAGGTACCACTCGTAGCTGCGCACGAAGGGGTAGACGGTCATCCAGGCCTTGGGGTCAACACCGCGCAGGAAGCCGGGCACGTGGCTCTTGTTGAACTCGGCGTCGCGGTGCACGCCCATTGCGTTCCACGTCGGCAGCAGGCTCTTCAGCATGCGGGCACGGCGCAGCTCGCGCAGCGCCCACTGCAGGCCCTCGGCATCCGGCCCGTGCAGCCAGAGCATCACGTCGGCGTCGGCGCGGAAGCCGGAGACGTCATAGATGCCGCGCAGGGTCACGTTCTGCTCTTCGACGAGGGCGATGATGTCGTCCAGCTCGTTCACGAAGTGCGGAACGTCGTGACCGTCGAAGTCATCTGGATTGGCCGGGTCTCGGCGCAGTACGGCGAACAAGGTGAAGCCCTGCGGCGACGCCTCCTCCGCTGAGAGATCGGATACCGCCTCGCGAGCTGTCGGGTCAGTCATCCCCTAGTCTCCTCCGCTTTGCGCTATCGGGCAAAAGCGGGCGGAGCAGAGGGGCGAATCAGCGTCGGTGCAGCGAGCTCAGCGGGAGACCGCGCGCACGATTGCCCAGACACCCAGCCCCAAAGCGGCGCCCGCAGCCACGGCGATCGCGCCCAGAGCAACGGGGTTCTCCGCCGCGAGGGTGCGCACCGCGGCTGTACCGCGCTCGGCCGCGCCGCTGATCCGCTTCGGAACGTTGAGCTTGTCCTCGATCGCGTCGAGTGCGGCGGCCAACTCGGCGCGGGCGCGGGCGGTGTCCTGCTGCAGCTCTGCCCGGCTCCGTTTGGGCGG
Source organism: Microterricola viridarii (assembly GCF_001542775.1). GTDB lineage: Bacteria > Actinomycetota > Actinomycetes > Actinomycetales > Microbacteriaceae > Microterricola > Microterricola viridarii_A. The sequence goes on along the minus strand of NZ_CP014145.1, from coordinate 3,246,821 downwards.
CGCGGCCGCATTCACGCTGTCGGCGGCCGGGGCGGTGTGGTCGTTCACTGCCTTCGCGGCTTTCTTGGCGTTCACGCTTGCGGCGTGCGCGGCGGCCTTGGCGGCCTCAGTCGCGTCGGTCATAGGAACCTTCCCCCTTCAAAGCGTCGAGGTCGCGGCGCAGGTTCACGTCGAGGTCGTTCTTGGCCAAGCCGGCCTGGATGCGACCGCGGCCGATCAGGACCAGCAGCAGCGCGAGCACGAACAGCGCGGCGGCCACGATGAGCGCCGCCAGCCAGGCGGGCAGCACGAGTGCGAGGGCCAGCACGGCGACCGCTACGAGCACCGCGAGGCCGAAGAACGCGAACGACACCGCCAGAACGATGAGCGCGACTCCCACGCCGATCCGCTGGCCCTTGGCGCTGAGCTCAGCCTTGAACTGCTCAAGCTCGGCCCGCACGAGGCCGACGATCAGGCTGGGCAGGTCGCCGATCAGGGCAAAGAGGGAACGGCGGCGCGCTGCGGTGAAGGGATCCGTGTCGTGTTCCGACATCTCGCACCCACCTTTCTAGCGATCTCGCGAGATCAGTCGTTTCGGTTGGGGCTGCTGGGCGTTGTGGGCGAGGCCACCGTGTAGGTCGACTCGGTCGCGAGCCCGGCCGGGCGCGGGGATTCCGCGCGCTGCCCGGACGTGCGCGCGGATGCAGTGCTCTGCTCCGACGTGCGCGCGGATTCGGCGCTCTGCCGGGCCGCGGAGTTGACGAGCTTCTTGGCTCCGTCGAAAACCGCGTCCGAGACGATGCTGACCCGAGTGAGGGCGAAGTCCTTGGCCTGGTCGATGCCGCGCTGCACGGTCGGCGTGTTCCAGACGCCCGCTGCGGCCTCCTTGATCTGCTCGTACCGCTTGCGTCCGGCGCGCGTGCCGAGCACGTAGCCGACCGCCGCTCCGCTGAGGAAGAGAAGCTTGCCCTTCATGAGACCCCGATCTGTGTTGTCGATCCACTGCGGTTCGTGACATTCCACCGCAGGGAAGGCTCTGTTTAGAGTAGCCCCGATTCGGTTCTACGGACGAGGGCTTGTCTAAACATTCCATTTTTGTTATGTGTCGTTGCCTCGACCCGTTGCGGCCGCCCGGCCGCTGTTACAGGTGCACGAAATGGCGGCGGATGCCGGCGGCTGCGGCCGTGGCATCCGGGATCACCGACGCCAGGCCAGTGCCACCGAGCCACGACCCGGTGACGGCCAGGGTCGATTCCTCGTCGAGGCGGGCGCGCAGCGCGGCCACTCGATCGCGCTGGCCGAGTGCGGCGTGCGAAAGCGCGTCGCGCCACGGCGTGCGCGCGGCGCCCACCAGCTGGGCGGCGTCGAGGTCGACTCCGAGGATGGCGCTCGCATCGCGCAGCGCGAGCGCGGTGAGCTCGTCATCGCCGAGCGTTGCGCTCGGGCTGGCCTCGCCGATACGGCCGTACGAAAGTCGCACGACGTGGCGGCCCCGGCCGGCGGCCTCTGCCAGCCACGCCCACTTCGCCGTCGAGTGGGTGAGCGCCTTCGCGACCGTGCCCGGCGTTCCGGTGGCAACGAGCACCCCGGTGCCGCGCGGCGCGACATCCAGCGCGGGGGCGTCCAGCACGAGCGTGACGATCTCGACGGGAGATCCGCCGGCCCAGTCGCCCTGGTGCTCGTCCCAGTCGGGGCGGGCGGCGGCGAGCAGGCCGAGCGCGGCGGAGGCCGACGTGGCAACGATCACGGCGCGTGCCGCGTGCACGGCGTGCTCGGTGGCGCCGGGCTCAGCGGTGGCCGACCCTTCGGCGGGCCGCTGCTCTGTGCTGACCGCCCAGGAGCCGTCGGCCGCCTCGTCCAGCCCGACGGCGCGGGCGCCCAGGCGCACCTCGGCGCCGAAGTGGGCCAGCTCGGCCAGGAGCGCGTCGACGAGCCGGTGCATGCCGCCCCGGATGCCGCGGACACCGCCGCCCGGCTTCGCGTCGGCCTTCAGCAGGCTCACCGCGCCGGAGAGCGAGCCGGCGCGGGTGAGCGCCGCGTTCAGCCCAGGCGCGACGGCGTCGACCTCGAGCGCGTGCGGGTCGGCGGAGTACACGCCGGTCGAGATCGGGGCGACGAGCCGCTCCAGCACGGCGCTGCCCATGCGCTTCTCCACCAGTTCGCCGAGGTTCTTCTCCGTGCCGATGGTCAGCACCGGGCGCAGCCGGTCGGAGTAGGCACGGATGGCCGACTTCCAGCCGATCGCGGCGACGACGTCGCTGGCCAGCGGGGATCCGGGGATACCCAGGATCGAGAGTTTCGGCATCGGCACGCTGAGCGCGCCGTGGCCGCGCAGCGGGGGCAGGCGCAGCCAGGCCCCGGCCGGGTTCGGGTCGACGATGTCGGCGCCCAGGCCGAGCTCCTCGATGAGCGTCGCCACGGAATCGTTGCGGGTCGCGAAGCCCTCCGCGCCGGTGTCGAGGCTGAGCCCGGCGATCTCGGTGCGGCCGACGCAGCCGCCTGCGGCATCCGCGGCCTCGAGGATCAGCACAGAGAGGCCGAGGCGGGCGCAGGCCCGTGCGGCGACGAGGCCGGCAATGCCAGCCCCGATCACGACGACATCGTGTCGGGCGGCGCCGCTCATTCCCTGGGCGCTCATCGGCCGTGCACCAGTTCGACGATGCGGCTGAGCACCTCGGGGTCGGTGTCCGGCGGCACCCCGTGGCCGAGGTTCAACACATGCGAGGGGGCGGCGTCGCCGCGGCGCAGCACGTCGAGCACATGCGCCTCCAGCACCGGCCACGGTGCGCCGAGCAGCGCCGGGTCGACGTTGCCCTGCACGGGAACGGTGCCGCCGAGGCGGCGGATGCCCTCGTCGAGCGCGAGTCGGTAGTCGACGCCGACGACGTCGGCCCCGATCGCGTGCATGGCGCCGAGCAGCTCGCTCGTGCCCACGCCGAAGTGCACGATCGGTACGCTGCGCCACACCCGCTCGGGGTCGGCGGCCGCGTCGCCGACCGGCTCGTAGTAGCCGAGGTCGCGCACGAAGCTCAGCGCGTGCGCCGAGGCGGGGGCGACGTGCGTCTCGTAGTCCTCGAGCGAGAGCGCTCCGGCCCAGGAGTCGAACAGCTGGGCGGCGCTGGCGCCGGCCAGCACCTGGGCGCGCAGGAAGCGGCCGGTCACCTCGGCGCTCCAGCGCATCAGATCCGCCCACGCCTCCGGCGCGGAGTGCATCAGTGCCCTGGCGGCCAGGTGGTCCTTCGACGGGCCGCCCTCGACCAGATAGGCGGCGAGGGTGAACGGTGCCCCGGCGAAGCCGATCAGCGGGGTGACGGATGCCGGCTCGCCGGCGACCCGGTGGCGGGGCGCGATCTCGGCGAGCGCCGCCACGGTGCGGGCGACGGCATCCGAGATCGGGGCGAGGGCGGCATCCAGCACGGCCGGGTCGAGCGCGGTGAGCTCGGCGACGTCGGCGGCGGTGCGCACGGCCTTGCCCATCACGGGGCCGCGGCCGGCCACGATCTCGACCTCGACACCCACCAGCTTGAGCGGTACGACGATGTCGCTGAAGAAGATTCCTGCGTCGACGCCGTGCCGGCGCACGGGCTGCAGCGTGATCTCGCTGGCCAGCGCCGGGTCGAGGCAGGCATCGAGCATCTTGGTGCCAACGCGCAGCTCGCGGTACTCGGGCAACGAACGCCCGGCCTGGCGCATGAACCACACCGGCGTCACCTCGGGGCGATCCCCCCGGTAGGCGCGAACAAGGCGGGACTGGCCGGTCAGGCCGGATGCGAGGGGGTGCTGGGGCGGCAGAGTCTGGCGAGCGTCATGGTTCACGGGCCTATTGTCTCCCACCCGGCTCCACGTCCGCCCCGCGGGTTCCCATGCAGGGCCCCGGCGCATTGCACGAATCCCCAGCTTGACGAGGCGTAGAATTCCCTCCGTGCTCATCTGCCTCTCTGCGAGTCACAAGAACTCCCACTTCGACCTGCTCGAACAGCTCTCTGTTGACTCCGCCGCCCTCGGCGAGCGCATCGTCGAGGAACACCGCGAACTGACCGGCGCCCCTGCGCTGGCCGGCGCCGTCGTCGTCGCCACCTGCAACCGTTTCGAGGCCTACCTCGACCTGAACGCCCCCTTCGGCGTCTCGCCGCTGCCCACCATCTTCGCGGCGATCGACGCCGTCAGCGCCAACTCGGGTGTCGACGCCCAGACGCTGCGCGAGAGCCTCGACCTCGTGCACGGCAACGGCGTCGCCGAGCACCTCTTCGCCGTGTCGTCCGGCCTCGAGTCCGTCGTCGTCGGCGAGGGCGAGATCGCCGGCCAGGTGCGCCGCTCGCTCGAGCAGGCCCGCACCGCCGGCACCACCAGCCCCGAGCTGGAGCGGCTGTTCCAGCGCGCATCGCAGACCTCCCGAGGCGTCAAGAACCGTACGGGCATCGGCTCGGCCGGCCGATCTCTGGTGCGCCTCGCCCTCGAACTGGCCGAGAGCCGCGTGAGCGACTGGGCGACAACCAGCGTGCTGCTGGTGGGCACCGGGCGCTACGCCGGGGCGTCCCTCGCGGCCCTCCGCGACCGCGGCGCCGAGAACGTGCGCGTCTACTCCCCCTCTGGCCGGGCCGCCCGGTTCGCCGCCAACCACAGCATCGATCCCGTGCACGCGGCCGAGTACGCCGCCGTTGCGGCATCCGTCGACATCATCGTCACCTGCACCACCGCAGAGACCCACGTGATCGACGCCGCGTTGCTCGCAGCCGGCCGCGACCAGGTCGGGGCGGATGCCGCGCACCGCCAGCTGCTGATCGACCTCGGCCTTCCGCGCAACATCGACCCCGACGTCGTCGAGGTCGAGGGTGTCGAGCTGCTCGACCTCGAGACGATCAGCCTGCACGCGCCGTTGGAAGAGCTCAATGCCACCCACGAGGCGCGCGCCATGGTCGGCCAGGCCGCCCGCTCGTTCAGCGCTGCCACCGAAGAGCAGTCGCTGGCACCGGCCGTCGTCGCGCTGCGCGGCCACATCTTCGGGCTGCTCGACGCCGAGATCGAGCGCGCCCGCGCCAAGGGCGACGAGGACGGCCGCATCGAGCAGTCGCTGCGCCACCTCGCCGGGGTGCTGCTGCACACGCCGATGACGCGCTCCCGCGAGCTGGCCCGCGCCGGCGAGCAGCAGGCTTGGCTCGACGGGCTTGAGGCCGTGTTCGGCCTCAAGGTGCAGAGCCAGGATGCCGCAGGCGTCGCCCGCATCGGCGGCTGCCCGGTCACCGGCCGGGGCGGCGTCCCCGGCACCGACCTTGCTACCCCGGAGGAGCGCAGGGCATGACGGCGGACGAGAAGGTCACCCCACCTCCCGGCTACTTCGCCGGGTTCCCCTTCGACAGTGCAGCGCTGGCCGTCGCACCGATTCAGACCGAGCGCTTGACGCTGCGCCCGCTGGCCGAAAGCGACATCGACGACGTCTGGCAGTACCAGCAGCTCGACGAGGTGCTGCTCTACATCCCGTGGCCGAAGCGCGACTTCGATGAGGCCGCGGCACACACTCGCAAGCGCGCGGGGCTGCACACCCTCGACACTGACAACAGTGCGATTTTTCTGGCCTGCGAGCTGGACGGCCGGGTGATCGGCGACGTCATGCTGCGGGTCAGCAGCGTCGAGACGGCCGAGCTCGAGATCGGCTGGGTGTTCCACCCCGACGTTCAGGGCCGCGGCTACGCCACAGAGGCGGCCGCCGCCATGCAGCGCCTGGCCTTCGACGGCATCGGCGCGCACCGGCTCATCGCCCAGCTCGACCCGCGCAACACGGCATCGGCCCGCCTCTGCGCCCGGCTCGGCCTGGCCCACGAGGGAACGCTGCGCGAGGCGTACTACGAGAAGGACGCCGACGGAAACGGTGAGTGGAGCGACAGCGGCCTCTACGGCATGACGGCGCACGACTGGCGCGCCCTGGAAGACACCCCGGCCCCGCACACCCCCTAGCCTGCGCGGCCGCGGTCGCACGCTCCTCCCCGCTGGTCGAGTAGGCCCGCCAGGGCCGTATCGAGACCCGGCTTCCCGCGAGAAACCGAGCCCCGCGCGAGGTCTCGATACGCTCGTTCCTCGCTACTCGACCAACGGAATCGGGCCGGCTTCGGTCGCACGCTCCCTCGAGCCGGCGGGGCGGGTGTGCGCTCTGCCGGAGTTTCGGTCGACAGGCTCAGCCAGCGGCGAAACCCGCTGGTCGAGTAGGCCCGCCAGGGCCGTATCGAGACCCGGCTTCCAGTGAGAAACTGAGCCCCGCACGGGGTCTCGATACGCTCGTTCCTCGCTACTCGACCAACGGGTGTGCGCTCCGCCGGAGTTTCGGTCGACAGGCTCAGCCAGCGCCGAAACCCGCTGGTCGAGTAGGCCCGCCAGCGCCGTATCGAGACCCGGCTTCAAGCGAGAAACCGAGCCCCGCACGAGGTCTCGATACGCTCGTTCCTCGCTACTCGACCAACGGGTGTGCGCTAGTCGACGGCGAGCTCCAGCGCCGCGAGCGAGGTGGGGCTCGCGTCGACCGCGAGCGGTTCCAGCCGCACCTCGTGGATGACGGCGCCCGCCAAGTCGCGCATGGTCAGCACCAGCTCGGCCTCGTTTGCCACGCCCTCGATCCAGGTCGCGGCCTCCTTCGAGCGGGCGCTGGCGTCCGGCCCCCCGCTGACCAGCTGGCCGTAGCCGAACTCCTCGCTCGGCGGGATCGATGCCGTCTCGTGCATGTGGCCGGAGACCACCAGCTGGGCGCCCCACGCGGTGAGGGCGTCGTGCCAGGCGTCGCGGCTCATCTTGCTGAAGCTGTCGTAGCCGCCGTTGTCGTAGTCGACCTCGTATTCCTCCACCCAGCGCAGCGGAATGTGGCAGAACACCACCCGGTACGGGGCGTCGCGGATCTCCGGCCACAGGGTGGCCTCGCGCAGCCACTCCGCCTGCTCGGCGCGCAACGCCTCGAACGCCACCCGGCCCTTGAACGTCGGATGCCCGTCGGGCTTGTCCTCACCGGTGTGCAGCACGATGCCGGCGACCGGTCCCGAGCGGAACGCCGTGTACGGGCGGCCCTCCGGCGTCGCCACGTATTCCTGCAGCTGGTACGCCCAGGTGCCGCGCGCGTCGTGGTTGCCGAGCGAGATGGTGAGCGGGCGGCCGCGGCTGACATCGCAGCCGGCCGGGTCCAACACGGTGTCGACGAACGTCGACGGGTGCTTCCAGTCGTTGCAGAGGTCACCGTTCCAGACCAGCATGTCGACATCCGGCGTCGCGGCGTGCAGCGCCCGCAGGGTCTTCTTGTGGCGATGCGTGTCGTTCCACACGGCGAAGTGCGCGGAACTCGCGGCGGGGTCGAGCGTGCGCACGGTCTTCCACTCGCTCTCGTGGCGCGCGGGCCCTCCCTTCACGCCCCTGCCGGTCACGGCCTCGGTCACGGCACGCACGCGCACCTCGGCGCCGGCCGGCATCCCGTTCAGTCGCACCCGCAGCACCCGGTCGCTCTGCGGCACCATGCCGAAGGCATCGGAGTACGCCACCCCGGCCTCGTCGCCGACCGACCACTCCAGTCGGCCGCGGCTCAGCCGGCTGACACCCCAGACCACCTCGAAGCCGTCGGCGCGGGGCGCCATGATCACGGCCGGGCTGGTCACGAGTGGCTTCTTCATCGCGTCTCCTCATCAAGAATGGCATCGAGTTCCAGCACAAAGCGGAAGCGAGTGTCGTCGTCGAACCACATCGTGAAGTTCGTCCCCCAGACATTGTTGTGCAGGTTGACGTGGAATCCGTCCTCCGGGTTGGGCACGGCGTTGTCGTAGCGCAGCAGCCTCGGCTCGCCGACGGCCACCAGGGCCGCATCGAGCGGGCGCAGGCTGAAGCCTCCCGGAGCCGGGCTCGTGCCATCGTTGCGCATGGCGCGGTGGTTCACGGCGGTGACCGCGTGCAGGCTGCGGTTGCCGTTCCGCACGACGTTCTGCGGGTCCACCGCGGTGCCCAGCTTGTCCAAGCGCCAGTGGCCGGGGTCGGTGCGCGGCCGGAAGCTCAGCCAGCTGGCCTCCGGCAACCGGGAAGCGTCCTTGCCCGCGAGGTCGAGGGTGATCTGGATCGGGCCGGGCCGGTGCGGGAAGCGGTAGGACAGGCGGATGTCGCGCGCGCCACCCCAGAGCTCGCTTGCCGCGGTCGGCAGCTGAAGGCGCAGCGTCACCGTGCTGGCCGCCTCCTCGTCCAGCCGCGCCGCCCCTACGCAGCGGGGCGTGAACACGGTGGCCGGCAGCGTCTCGGCGATGGCGAGGCCGGGCTTGGACTGGTCGGGGATCGACCAGAAGCCGTTCTCGGCGATGTTGCGGCAGTACTCGTCCATCCAGAGCCGCTCGTCGCGCTCGTCGAAGGTCTGGTAGCGGTAGGCGGCGAGCGGGTGCTCCGGCCCCGCCCACTCGGTTCCCTGCGCGTCGACGAGTGAGATCAACGCCCCGTCGCCTCCGAAGCGCACCGTGTAGCCGCAGAGGCGGTGCGCGGCGGCCGGGTCGATCTCGACCTCGCTCCACGCGGCGCCCGGCCAGTCATCGCCGTCGGGGCGGCAACGCTCCAACGCCGCCGCCGCCTGGGCGCGGCGCTGGGGTGTGAGGGCAGCGAGCGCGCGGTCGATGTGGGCCCGCTGCTCGGCCCACGAGCGCTCGAAGGCCGAGTAGCTGAGTCCCTCGGGGCGCGGGTGCTCGGTGTACGCCCAGGCGTAGAGGTCGAACTCGGCCGGGTTCAGGCCCGTGTCGATCCGGTCGGCGGCGCGGGCCCGCGTGAAGTCGGCCTTCTCGTAGTTGACGTAGTCGGGCAGATAGGTCTTCAGGTCCTGCCCCCAGGTGTGCTCGGGCACGAGCAGCAGGCCATCGCTGAAGGCGTCGCACTCCGGCGTGCCCGGAAGGAGCTCGCCGGACGCGACCCACTGGCTGCGCAGGCGCATCAGCTCGCGCACCCGTGCGGTGAGCACCGGGTCGCTGCCGACGCCGTGGATCCAGGAGTCGCCGATCTCCTGCTCGAGCACCGGCAGGCTCGCTCGCACCGCGAGGACGGCCGCCGCGAAGGCGTCCAGCGTCGAGGCGATGATCTGCGCGCCTGGATACGCGGCGGCGAGCCCGGCGAAGAGCTCCTCGACGTCCTCGGCGGATGGCGGCCCGAAGTTGTCACCAGTGTGCGCGAGGTGCAGGGCATCTTCGCCGCCGGGCACCAGGGCCACGCCGAACTCGGTGTCGGAGCCGTAGCTCTGCGCGTAGTTGACGACGACCTCGCTGCCGTCCGGCGCCCGCCAGACGAAGAACTCCGGCACCTCGGGCACGGCGGATGCCCCGTTGACGCCGAGGTGCAGGTAGTCCAGGCCGGCGCGCTGCAGGAACGGCACCACGCCGATGGTGTGCCCGGGAACGTCCGTCATCTTGGCGGCGATCGTGTGCACGCCGAAGCGGGCGTCGAGCGCGCGCCCGATGGAGATGCCGTGCTCGAGCAGGCCGGCATCCATCGACTCGGTGTGCGTCGTCATGGGCAGGCCGTGCCAGCGCACCTGACCGGCCAGGATGGCGGCCTCCAGCGCGGCGCGCTCCTCTGCACTGCCGAGCCGCAGGGCCTCGTGGATCAGCCAGGAGCCCGTCGTCCAGATGAAGCGGGCGGCTCCCCCGCGGCGATCCAGCTCCGTGGCCAAATCGATGGCGCGCGGCAGGAACTCGTGCACGTATCGGTCGGTGACGTTCTGCGCCGTGTCGGTGAAACCCAAGTCAAGATGGGTTTTGAAGATAACGTGAACGGTGTTGACCACCCGCGGCTCCTTTGCTCAAGCGGATCTGAAAATTCTGTTTGCGTAAACATGAAGGTACCCCGTACAGTCATGTCAACGCAAACATTCACGAAGGAGTGAGGCGAATGACGAAGCCGTCACACGCATCGAGCGGAAGCGTGACCCCCGCATGACGACGAGCGCGCTCAACACCGAGTTGGTCGTAACCGGCCAGCCGAAGCGCGGCTCGACGCTGAAGCCACGCACGACGCACCGCCGGCGCGACTGGTCCGGCTGGATCTTCGTCGGCCCCTTCATGGCCGTGTTCGTGCTGGTGCTGATCGCCCCGCTCGTCTACGCGATCTACCTCAGCCTGTTCCGCGAGACGCTGGTCGGCGGCAACTCCTTCGTCGGCCTGGAGAACTACGCCCAGGCGCTGACCGACCCGAAGTTCTGGGACGGCTTGCTGCGGGTCACCATCTTCCTGTTCGTCCAGGTGCCGATCATGCTGGGGCTCTCGCTCTTCGTGGCGCTCGCCCTCGACAGCATGCGGCTGCGCTGGGTCTCCCTGTTCCGCCTCTCGATCTTCCTGCCGTACGCCGTTCCCGGCGTCGTGGCGGTCATGATCTGGGGCTACATGTACGGCTCGCAGTTCGGCCTGATCGCCGACCTCAACGACCTGCTCGGATTCAAGCTGCCGGAGCCGCTGTCGAACAGCTTCCTGATGGTGGCCATCGGCAACATCGTCACCTGGGAGTTCGTCGGCTACAACATGCTGATCTTCTACTCCGGGCTCAAGGCGATCCCGCAGGAGCTCTATGAGGCGGCCGAGATCGATGGCGCCGGCCCGTTCCGCACCATCTTCAGCATCAAGCTCCCCGGTATCCGCGGGCCGCTCATCATCGCGACGCTGTTCTCGATCATCGGCAGCTTCCAGCTGTTCAACGAGCCCCAGATGCTCCGCGCGATCGCCCCGAACCTCATCACCAGCTACTTCACCCCGAACATCTACGCCTTCAACCTCTCGTTCTCCGGCTCCATGTTCAACTACGCCGCGGCGATCGCCATCCTCTCCGGCATCATCACGATGGTCTTCGCCTTCATCGCCCAGAATCCGGAGGGCTTTGCGTTCAAGAAGAAGAAGTCCATGAGCACAGTGGAGGAGCAGGCATGAGCGCCGCAGAATCGGTGACCCGCTCGGGCACGGCGCCCAGCCGACTGGCGAGCGGCCAGGTTGCCCCGGCCGCGCGCACCCCGAAGCGCAAACCCGGCGGATCCCGGCACCAGCGGGCATCCGTCACGCTGACCGTGCTGATGACGGCGATGCTGTTGTACTGCGTCGTGCCGCTGTTCTGGCTGATCGCCAACGCGAGCAAGACGCGGGACAAGCTCTACAACTCCTTCTCACTCTGGTTCGCAGGCGACTTCGCGCTGTTCGACAACATCGGCAAGGTCCTGACCTACAACGACGGCATCTTCGTGCGCTGGTTCGGCAACACGATCATGTACGTCGTGGTCGGGGCCGGAGGGGCGACCTTGCTGGCCACTCTGGCCGGGTACGGGCTCGCAAAGTACCGCTTCCCCGGGCGCAGGCTGGTTCTCGCCGTCATCCTGGGTGCCATCGCCGTTCCCATGACCGCGCTCGCTGTGCCGCAGTTCCTGCTGTTCAGCAAGCTGCAGCTGACCAACACCCCCTGGTCCGTGATCATTCCATCGATGGTGAGCGCCTTCGGCCTCTACCTGGTCTGGGTTTATGCGGCCGAGGCGATCCCCGACGAGCTGCTTGAGGCCGCCCGCCTCGACGGCGCGAGCGAGCTGCGCATCTTCTTCTCCATCTCGCTGCGTCAGCTCGCGCCGGCGCTGATCACGGTGCTGATGTTCACGGTTGTCGCAACCTGGAACAACTACTTCCTGCCGTTGATCATGTTGAGCGACCAGCAGTGGTACCCGCTCACGGTCGGCCTCAGCCAGTGGGCATCGGCATCCAGCTCCATCGGCGCCGAGGCGATCCCCGAGCTCGTCATCACCGCCTCACTGCTCACCGTCATCCCGATCGCCGGCGCCTTCCTCTACCTGCAGCGTTACTGGCAGTCCGGCCTGTCGGCCGGCTCGGTGAAGTAGCCCGGCGGCCACCCAGTTTTTCACCCCAACACGCACCACCCTCCACACCACGAAAGGAAACACAATGAAGAACTCCCACAGCAAATGGATGAGAATGGGCGCCGTACTCGGTGCGAGCGCCCTTCTCCTCGGCACGATGGCTGGCTGCGCCGCAGACAGCGGCGCTGCCCCCGCCGACGAAGAGACGACCCTCACCTGGTGGACCTGGGGCGACGACACCCAGGAGATGGCCGACGCCTTCACCAAGGAGAACCCGAAGATCAAGATCGACGTCGTCAAGATGGACAACCCCGACGCCGTCGTCACCAAGCTGCAGAACGCGGTCAAGGCGGGCACCGGCGCCCCCGACCTCGTTCCGGCCGAGTACCAGACCATCCCGCAGCTCACCATGGGCGGCGCACTCGCCGACATGAGCGAGTACGGCATCAACGACTTCGCAGGCGACTTCACCGAGTCCACCTGGAACGCGATGAACTTCCAGGGCAAGCAGACCGGCATCCCGATGGACTCCGGCCCCATGGTCATGATCTACAACCAGGAGCTCTTCACCGCCGCCGGCATCACTGCAGCCCCGACGACGTGGGACGAGTACGCGGCCGCATCCGCGGCCATCAATGCATACGACCCGGAGGCCTACATCGCCAACAGCGGCGACGCCGGCTTCATGACCAGCATGTTCTGGGCATCGGGCGGAACGCCGTTCAGCGTTGACGGCGAGAACGTCACGATCGACCTGCAGGATGCCGGCACCAAGAAGTTCGCCGACTACTGGGGCACGCTGCTCACCGCCAACCAGCTCTCCCCGGTCTCGACCTGGTCGGACGAGTGGAGCAAGGCTCTGGAGCAGGGCAAGCTCGGCTCGCTGCTGATGGGCTCGTGGATGATCTCCGGCATGGACGACTACAGCCACGGCAACTGGCGCGTCGCCCAGATCCCCTCGTGGGACGGCAAGCCCGCATCGGCTCAGAACGGCGGAAGCGGCCTGGCCGTGACCGAGCAGAGCAAGCACAAGGAGGCAGCAGCGGCTGTCTTGGAGTTCATGGCGACCGGCACCGGCCGCGACATCCAGAACACCAAGGGCTTCCCGGGCACCACGGCCATCATGGAGGACCCGGCCTGGCTCGACGTCGAGTTCGCCACCTACGACGGCCAGAAGGCCAACGTCGAGGGCAAGACCGCTTCGGAGAACGTCGTTGAGGGCTGGCAGTACCTGCCGTTCCAGGGTTACGCCAACAACATCTTCGGCGACACGGTCGGCAAGGTTCTTGGCGAGAAGGGCGACATCAACGCCGGCCTCGTGGCGTGGCAGTCCGACCTCGTAGAGTATGGCAACTCGCAGGGCTTCACCGTCAACAAGTAGTTCGCACCACACGCACCACTGCACCACGCGCGGGGGTCTGCTGCTCAGCAGGCCCCCGTGCTCATTCACCCACCTTCCTCCTCTCCGCAGATCAGGATCGCCATGCCCTCCTTCGCCATCGGCGCCACCGATTTCCTTCTCGATGGCGCGCCGTTCCGAGTTCTCTCCGGCGCGCTGCACTACTTCCGTGTGCACCCCGAGCACTGGGCCGACCGCATCCACAAGGCCAAGCTGATGGGCCTGAACACGATCGAGACCTACGTTCCGTGGAACGAGCACTCCCCCACCCGCGGCGAGTTCCGCACCACGCCGCAGCTCGACCTCGCCCGCTTCCTCGACCTCGTGCACGCCGAGGGCATGCACGCGATCGTGCGCCCCGGGCCATACATCTGCGCCGAGTGGACCGACGGCGGCCTGCCCGGCTGGCTCACGGCCGACCCGTCGATGGTGATCCGCACCAACGACCCGGCCTACATGGCGGCCGTCACCGAGTACCTGCGCGCGGTGTACGCGATCGTGGGCCCGCGCCAGATTCAGCACGGCGGCCCCGTCATCCTGGTGCAGATCGAGAATGAGTACGGCGCCTACGCCGCAGACAAGGACTACCTGCGCGGCCTGACCGCGCTGACCCGCGCCTGCGGCATCGACGTGCCGCTGACGACCGTCGACCAGCCGAGCGACCAGATGCTCGCCGACGGCGGCCTCGACGAACTGCACAAGACCGGCTCGTTCGGTTCGCGGGCGGGCGAACGCCTCGCCACCCTGCGCAGGCACCAGCCAACGGGGCCGCTGATGTGCTCGGAATTCTGGTGCGGCTGGTTCGACGCCTGGGGCGCTCCGCACCGCACGACGTCCGCCGCCGATGCGGCCCGCGAGCTCGACGCGCTGCTCGCCGCCGGGGCATCCGTCAACATTTACATGTTCCACGGGGGCACCAACTTCGGTTTCACCTCTGGCGCCGACGACAAGGGCACGTACCGGCCCACGATCACTTCCTACGACTACGACGCCCCCCTGGCCGAGGACGGCACGCCCACCGAGAAGTTCTGGCGGTTCCGCGAGGTGCTCGCCAAGTACGGGGAGGTGCCGGAGGAAGCCCCGGCCGAGCGCACCGATAGCGCGGCCTTCGAGGTGCAACTCGACCGCTGCGTGCCGCTGCGTCACGCGAACCTCGTGGCGCCGTCGGCGTTCGACGCGCTGCCGGATGCCACGGCCCTCGGCTCGGCTCGCGGCTTCTCTCTCTACTCGACGCAGCTCGAGCACGGCGGCCTGCTCGCCTTCACCGAGGTACGCGACCGCGCGCAGCTGTTTCTGAACCGCGCCCCCATCGGCGTCCTGAACCGCGACCACCACGATCGTGTCTTCGCGCTGCCCCCCGAGGCGACGGGCGAGCTCACCCTCCTGGTGGAGTACATGGGCGGAGTGAACTACGGGCAGCGCATCGGCGAGCCGAAGGGCCTGATCGGACCGGCCACGCTCGACGGCGAGCCGCTCACAGACTGGGTGGCCGGACCGGTGGCGCTGGAGGAGGACGGCCGGCTGAGCCCCGTGGTCGAGGCCGCCCTGGAGGCGGCGGACGACTGCGCCCCCGGGCCGCTCAGTGGCCCGGCGTTCGCACGCGGCAGCTTCGAGCTCGGGTCAACCGGGCCGGAATCCGCCTCGCTCGGCGACCTGCACCTGGACACCGCCGGCTGGGGCAAGGGCGTCGCCTGGGTGAATGGATTCAACCTGGGTCGCTACTGGAGCCGCGGCCCGCAGCGCACCCTCTACGTGCCCGCGCCCGTGCTGCGCGCGGGCAGGAATGAGATCGTCATCTTCGAGACGGCCGGAGCACTGAGTGCCACCGCGCGCTTCGTCGCCCGCCCCGATCTCGGGTCTGACGAGGTCTAGCGTCGTGCGGCACCGAGGCTCAGCGCCGCGGCGTTCACCGCGCGGGAACCGGGCCCGTGCTGTCACGAACGACGAGGCGGGTCTGCACGAGGATCTTCTGCTGCTCGTCGGGCTCGCCGTCGATGAGCGCCAGCAGCAGGCTGGTGGCGCGGCGGCCAACCTCGTCGAGGTTCTGGTGCACGGTGCTGAGCGCCGGCCAGAACGAGGCGGCGCCCTCAACATCGTCGAAACCGATCACGCTGATGTCTTGCGGAACCCGCAGGCCCGCATCGTGGATCGCGTGCATGATGCCGAGCGCCATGTGGTCGTTCGAGGCGAAGATCGCCGTCGGCACGGCGTCGGATTCGAGCAGCTTCCTGCCCAGGGTCAGCCCCGATTCGGCCGACCAGTCGCCGGTCAGGATCGGCAGCTCTGGCAGCCCTGCCTCGGCCATGGTGGCCCGGTAGGCCTCGGCGCGGCGCTGTGCGGAGTACGACGAGGCCGGCCCGGCGACGTGAACAATGTCGCGGTGGCCCAGGTCGAACAGGTGCTGCAGTGCGGTGCGTGCGCCCTGCTCCTGATCGGTGTCCACGATCGTGTACGGCAGGTGCGCGTTGGAGTCGATGATGACGAGCGGCAGCCCGGCGGTCATGGTGAGCTCGTCCAGTGCGCCCACCTCTGCCGACATGACCAGGATGATGCCGTCGACGGCCTGCTCCTCGAGCCGGCCGAATGCGCCGACGACGTCGAGTTGGGTCGGGTCGGCGACCGGCAACAGCGTCGTGGTGTACCCGGCGGCCTCGGAGGCCTCGGCGACGGCGCTGAGCGTGCGCTCGTTGCCGAAGGTGGCGAGGTTGAAGGTCACGAAGCCGATGCTGCGGAAGCGGCCGGCCTTGAGGTTGCGTGCGGCGCTGTTCGGGCGGTAGTTGAGCGCTTGCATCGCCTCGAGCACTCGCTCCCGGGTGGCCGGCCGCACGTTGGTCATGCGATTCGCCACGCGCGACACCGTCTGCGCCGAGACACCGGCCCGGCGAGCGACATCATTGATCGAAGCACGCTCTCGCACGGGGGCGGGAAGCTCCATCGAAGTCTCTGTTTCAAGCGTCATGATAACGCAAACAATACCTGAGAGGACCTCCACATGGCCACCCCACCCTCACTCGGTGTCGCCCTCCGTGCCGCGGGCACCGCGATCGTGCTCGACCTCAGCGACGGGCAGCTCCCCGCCGTCGTGCATTGGGGCGCCGATTGCGGCGCCCTCACCGCTGGCGGCTTTGTCGCGCTGCGGGATGCCGGCATCCTTCCGGTCGCGCCCAGCGAGCCCGACGCCCCGGTGCGGGTGTCGCTGCTGCCGGAGCACGGCGCCGGCTGGTTCGGCCGGCCGGGCGTGAGCGGATCCCGCGCCGGCAGGGCCTGGTCGCCGCGCTGGCGCACCGCCGGGCTGGCCCTGGACGGGGTGGCGCTCACTGTCGTGCCAGACAGCGTGCCAGACAGCGCGCCCGACACCGCGCCCGCCGACCGCGTCGTCACCCATGGCGCGGGCGTGCTCGTCGTCACGGCCGAAGACCCCGCCGCCGAACTCGCGCTGGAACTCACCATCGAGCTCACCGCCGCTGGCGTGGTGCGCGCCAGAGCGGTGATCGAGAACCGCGGCGCTGAGGTCTACCAGCTCGACGAACTGCTGCTCTGCCTGCCCACGCCGGCCAGCGCCACCGAGGTGCTCGACTTCGCCGGCCGCTGGGGTAAGGAGCGCGCGCCGCAGCGGCACGAGATGACCGTCGGCAGTCACCGCCGCGAGGGCCGCCACGGCCGCACCGGACTGGACTCCGCGATGATCCTGCATGCGGGCACCCCCGGTTTCGGGTTCGCCGGCGGCGAGGTCTGGGGCATCCACGCGGCATGGTCCGGCAACCATGTGCACCAGGTGGAGCGCGTGTTGAGTGGTGTGCAGCTGCTCGGCGGCGGCGAACTGCTGCTGCCCGGCGAGGTGCGCCTGGCCTGGGGCGAGAACTACCAGAGCCCCTGGGTCTACGGCATCTACGGCGACGGCCTGGACGAGGCGGCCCGCCGCATGCATCGGGAGCTCCGCGCCCGGCCGCAGCACCCGGCATCCGAGCGCCCCGTCACCCTGAACACCTGGGAAGCCGTGTACTTCGACCATGACCTCGACACCCTGCTCGAGCTCGCCGACGTGGCGGCCGAGGTGGGCATCGAGCGCTTCGTGCTCGACGACGGCTGGTTCGGCGGCCGGCGCAACGACGAGGCCGGTCTCGGCGACTGGTTCGTCTCACCCGAGGCCTGGCCGAACGGGCTGCACCCGTTGATCGACCATGTGCGCGGCCTCGGCATGCAGTTCGGGCTCTGGTTCGAGCCGGAGATGGTCAACGTGGACTCGGAGTTGGCCCGCGCCCACCCCGAGTGGATCATGGCCACCGGCGACGCCCTGCCGATCGAGGCGCGACACCAGCAGGCCCTGAACCTCGGCATTCCCGAGTGCTACGCCCACGTCCGCGATGCGATGTGCGCCGTCCTCGACGAGTACGACATCGCCTACATCAAGTGGGATCACAACCGCGACCTGGTGGATGCCGCCACGCGCGCCGACGGCCGGCCCGGCGTGCACGCGCAGACACTGGCCTTCTACCGGCTCGTCGCCGAGCTGAAGGCGCGCTACCCCGGGCTCGAGATCGAGTCCTGCTCATCCGGCGGCGGCCGCATCGACCTGGGCGCGCTGGCGAACACCGACCGCGTCTGGGTCTCTGACAACAACGACCCGCTGGAGCGCCAGCAGATCAACCGCTGGACCGGGCAACTGGTGCCGCCGGAGATGATGGGCGCCCACATCGCCGCCTCTGGCCCGTCGCACACGACGGGGCGCATCCACTCGCTGCCGTTCCGGGCGCTCACCGCGCTGTTCGGCCACCTCGGCGTCGAGTGGGACCTGCGTCAGGCCGGCGCCGAGGAGAAGGCCGAGCTGGCCGAGTGGATCGGACTGCACAAGGAGCTGCGCGGGCTGCTCCACCACGGCGACGTGGTGCGCCTGGATCACCCGGACGCGGCCATCGCCGTGCACGGCGTCGTCGCGCACGACCGCTCGGCCGCCGTGTACTCGCTGGCCTCGGTGGCGGCCTCTGCAGTGTCGAACCCGGGCCGGATCCGCTTCACCGGCCTCGACCCCGAGGCGCTCTACAGCGTGGAGCCGCTGCCGATCGGCACCACGCTGCACCACCTGTTCCCCGCCCCGTGGTGGGAGGACGCCCCACTTGAGTTGAGCGGTGCAGCGCTCGGCCGCGTCGGCCTCGCCGCGCCGCTGATGCGGCCGGAGCAGGGCGTGCTGTTCCGGGTGACGCGCGTCGGCTGACCCGGCGCGGCCGTAGCCAGTTCGCGGATGCGCCCGGCCCGGCCGTAGCCAGTTCGCGGATGCGGGCCCGGGAATGCCCCGAAAGCAGCAGTTTTCGGGGCATTTCGGCGCCCGCATCCGCCGACTGGCTACGGGGTGCGGGGTGCGGCGGGGAGCTCAGCTCGCGAGGGCGGGAGCCGCGGGCTGCCGCTTCAGCCAGAGCACGGTGAGCATGGCCAGCGCCACGAGGCCGAGCGCGATGCCTGCGGCCCCGACGGCCCACTGGATGCCGATCCAGGCGCCGAGCACACCGATCGTGACACCGCTGCCGGCGCGCAGGCCCATACTGGCCATGCCGTAGAGCCCGATCACCCGGCCGCGCTCGGCCTCGGGCGCCTCCAGCTGCACGATCGTCTGCGCCGTCGACGACGACACCAGGTTCAGCACTCCCCCGACGAGCAGCGCCGCCAGCGAGAGCACGTAGTTGTGTGAGAGCGCGAACACGATGATCGAGAGCCCGTAGCCGAGTGTGGCGACAATGGCCACCCGCACCGTCGGTCGGAACCCGCGCGAGGATTCCAGCAGCACCCCGCCGAGCACGGCCCCGGCCGCGGTGGCCGCCATCAGCAGGCTGTAGGCGGCTCCGGCGTTGCTGCCGCCGAGGTGCTCGGCGAACTCGGGCATGAGCGGGGCCAGCGCGACGCCGATCAGCAGGGAGGTCGAGCCGGAGAGCACGATCATGGTCATGATCGGCACGTTGTGCCGCACCCTGGCGATCTCGGCGAACGCCTCACCGAGGCGCAGCCGCACCTTCGGCGCCGCCGCCACCCGGGTGTGGCCGGTGAACGGCATCCGGATCAGCACGATCAGCATCGGCAGGAAGCACAGCACGTTCAAGAACATGCCGATGTTCGGCCCCACCGTGAGCAGCAGGGTCGCGCCGACCAGCGGGCCGAGCAGCATGCCGAGGTTGCGCCCGGTGGAGTTCAGCCGCACCGCGCTCGGCAGCTCGCGCGGGCCGACGATGTCGTAGAGCATCATCTGGTCGGCCGGATGCCAGATGGCGCTGGCCAGGCCGTGGATCACGAGCAGCACGCAGCAGTGCCAGGGCTCGAGGATTCCGGCAACGAAGAGCACACCCCAGCCGAGTGAGGCTGTGATGAACGCCGCCTGCGCGATCTGGATGATGCGGCGGCAGTCGTACTTGTCGGCCAGGCCACCGAACCAGACCGAGAGGAACAGGTGCGGCAGCCAGTGGCTGACAACGGCGAAGCCGGCCAGCAGCGGCGAGTGGAACAGCTGCCACATCACCCAGTAGCTGATGACGTGCTCGATGTTGTCGCCCATCATCGCGACCGTGCCGCTGACGATGAAACGGCGGGCGTGCGGATGCCGGAACGCCGCGAAGCGGGTCTTGGGCTCGGCGGCCGGGCGCCCGCCGGGCGCGGTGTCGCCGGCCGTGTCGGCCTCAGCTGCCTCCGTCATCCGCACCCCTTCGTGTCGTCGCGATCCCGCGTTTCAGGCGGTTGGCTTCGGTCGCAGGCTCCCTCGAGCCAACGGGAATCTCTCTCCCCGTTGGCCGACGCCGCGCGCTCCCCCGCCCGTTGGGCGAGGGAGCGCCAGCCCTCTCACGTTGGCTCGAGGGAGCGCCAGCGACCGAAGCCAGGCTACGCGAAACCGTTCGAGGTGGTTACGCGGTCGCGTCGCGTCCTTGAGGCTTCCTTGGTTTGGGCTGCCGCCTTTCGCCTGACGGCGAATTGATCCACTGGATCAATTCGCCGTTAGGCGCCCTTCAGCCGCTCGGCGAGGTACACGTACAGGCCGTCGAGCGGCACGCGCTCCTGCTGCATGGTGTCGCGGTCGCGCACGGTGACCGCCTTGTCGTCGAGCGAGTCGAAGTCGACCGTGATGCAGAACGGGGTGCCGATCTCGTCCTGGCGGCGGTAGCGGCGACCGATGGCGCCCGCGTCGTCGAAGTCGATGTTCCAGCTCTGGCGCAGCTCGGCGGCGAGCTCGCGCGCCATCGGCGAGAGGCGCTCGTTGCGCGACAGCGGCAGGATGGCGGCCTTGATCGGCGCCAGGCGCGGGTCGAGCTTGAGCACGGTGCGGGTGTCGACGCCACCCTTCGCGTTCGGTACTTCCTCCTCGTGGTACGCGTCGACCAGGAACGCCATCAGCGAGCGGGTGAGGCCGGCCGCGGGCTCGATCACGTACGGCGTCCAGCGCTCGTTCTTGGTCTGGTCGAAGAACGAGAGGTCCTTGCCTGAAGCCTCGGAGTGCGTCTTCAGGTCGAAGTCGGTGCGGTTGGCGATGCCCTCAAGCTCGCCGAATTCGCTGCCGGTGAAGCCGAAGCGGTACTCGATGTCGACGGTGCGCTTCGAGTAGTGGCTGAGCTTCTCCTGCGGGTGCTCGAAGAAGCGCAGGTTCTCGGGGTTGATGCCGAGACCGGTGTACCAGCTCATCCGCTGCTCCATCCAGTACTCCTGCCACTCCTCATCCGTGCCGGGCTCGACAAAGAATTCCATCTCCATCTGCTCGAACTCACGGGTGCGGAAGATGAAGTTTCCGGGTGTGATCTCATTGCGGAAGCTCTTGCCGATCTGGCCGATTCCGAACGGCGGCTTGAGGCGCGAAGCCTGCAGCACGTTGGCGAAGTTCACGAAGATGCCCTGGGCCGTCTCCGGGCGCAGGTAGTGCATGCCGGACTCGTCGTCGACCGGGCCGAGGAACGTCTTCAGCAGGCCGGAGAAGGCGCGCGGCTCTGTCCAGGTGTGGCGGTTGCCGCAGTTCGGGCAGGCAATGTCATCGAGGCCGTTCTCGGGCGCGCGGCCCTTCTTCTCCTCGTACTCCTCTTCCAGGTGGTCGGCACGGAAGCGCTTGTGGCAGCTCTGGCATTCGACCAGCGGGTCGCTGAAGACCTCGACGTGGCCGGATGCCTCCCACACCTGCTTGGGCAGGATCACGCTGGAGTCCAGGCCGACGACGTCGTCGCGGCTCTGCACCATGAAGCGCCACCACTGGCGCTTGATGTTCTCCTTGAGCTCGGTGCCGAGCGGTCCGTAGTCCCAGGCCGAGCGCGAACCTCCGTAGATCTCACCGGCCTGGAACACGAACCCGCGGTGGCGGGCGAGGGCGATGACGGCGTCGAGACGGCTGGGTGCGGCCATGGTGGCTCCAATGGGGCGTGATCAGGGCTCAAAGGCCCGAGCGAACAGTCTCACCAGTTTACGGCGGAGGCGCGGCGGGCTGCACCACGCCGGAGTGGCCATGTCGCGCCACTCGGGCGAACCGGGCGTAGTATCGGGCCAGCGCGACGGCGCGGCTGCTGGGGGGCATGCATGGACAGGCGGGGTTTTCTCTCGATCGGGACGGTCGGGGCGGTGCTGGCGCTGGCCTCCTGCGCGACGGTGTCGCGGCCCACGTCGGCCGGTGTGCGGCCTCTGGCCCCGCCGCCGGCAGAGCCCCGTCCGGTTCCTGCCCACCCGCCGGGCCCTGAGCTCGTCCCGCAGCCTCAGCCAGCGCCACAGCTGGCCCGCGTGCCCGTCGGCACGGGGACGCTGAGCAGCCTGCCTGGCGATGGCTCGCTGCTCGCCTGGACGGCGGATGACGGCTCCAGCGCCGCCGTGATCGCCGCCTACGCCGCGTTCGCCGCCGAGACGGGCACGCGCCTGACCCTCTTTGTCACCGGAGGGTACGACGCCTGGGATGCGAACATCGAGGCCCTGCGACCCCTCGTGGCCTCCGGGCAGATCCAACTCGGCAACCACACCTGGTCACACGCCGACCTCACCACGATCTCCGACGAGGAGGTGCTCTCGGAGCTGCAGCGCGCCCACGACTTCATCGAGCAGACGTGGGGCGTCGACGCCCGGCCGTACTTTCGACCGCCATACGGCGCCCATGACGAGAGGGTCGACGCCCTCGCCGCGAGCATCGGGTACACCGTTCCCACGCTTTGGTACGGCTCGCTGTCCGACTCCGGCCTGATCACCGAACAGCAGGTGATGGATTTCGCAACGCAGTGGTTCCTGCCCCAACACATCGTGATCGGCCACCTGAACTTCGACCCGGTCACGCGGGTGTTCCCTCAGCTGCAGGCACTCCTCAGCGAGCGCGGCCTGCAGACCGTCACGCTCAATGACGTGTTCACGAGTGAGCAGCACCCCTGAGCGCTGCGCTTGAATAGAAGTGTGAGCTCTTCTGATCTGCCCGGCGCGGCACTGCCCGACATCCACGTGGCGGCCGTCGCCCTGATCCGCGACCGCCGCGTGCTGATGGTCACGGCGCGCGGGCGCGCGGTGCACTACATGCCTGGCGGCAAGATCGATGCCGGCGAGACGGTGCAGGATGCCGCCGCGCGCGAGGCTCGCGAGGAGGTGGCGATCGAACTCCCGACCGACTCGCTCAGCGAACTGTTCGAGGTCACGACGCAGGCGCACGGCGAACCGGAGGGGCGCCTGGTGCGCATGCACGTGTTCGGGGTGGAGGCCGCCGTGGCGGCGGGCGTCACCCCGGAGCCGTCGGCCGAGGTGAGCGCCCTGCACTGGGTGACCGCGGCAGACGTCGACCGTTGCCCGCCCGCCGGCGCCGAGGTGCTGCAGCGCCTGGCCGCCCTCGGCCTCATCGACTGAGCCCCACCCGCTGGTTGATCCCCACCCGCCGGTTGAGCCCCACCCGCTGGTTGAGCTTGTCGAAACCCGTGCTCAGTGCACGTACTCCAGCAGGTCCACGCCGACCTGGCGCATGCCGTCGAGCACCTCGAGCCGGGCCGAGAGCGCGGTGTCGGCGAACTGCATCGACACCATGTAGCTGACGCCGGCGCGCGGGCCGCGCAGCACGCCGACCTCGCTGCGCACTCCGGGGGCCGTTCCCGTCATGTTCACCAGCAACAGCCCGTGGTCGGACTCGCGGTGGGCCAGCGGCACCAGGCCGAAGGCGTTGGCGACCATCGAGAGGTCGGCGTGCAGCGAGAGCCAGCCGACGACGCGCTGTGAGACCTCGGGCGAGACGACCTCGCCGCGGGCGAGGGCCGTGAACAGCCAGGCCAGTTCGCCGGCAGAGCCGACCGACAGCTGCGGGGCGTCATCCGGCCCACGGTTGTCGCGCACGATGTCCAGCAGCGCGGTGCGACTGAGCCCGAGAGATTCGCCGCGGGTGCGCACGGCCTCCAGGCCGATGACCCGCAGCAGAACGTTGCTGGCCAGGTTGTCGCCGGATGCCCCGACGAGGGCGGCCAGGTCGGCCACCGGCAGCGCCGGCGCCTGCAGGTGCTGCCAGAGGCCCTCCGCGCCGACGGCATCGCCGGCGAAACGGTCGAGGATCGCCAGCCCGCCGGCCATCGCCGGCTCAAACTCCGGGTCGCTCAGCTGGGCGGCGACCTCGATGAGCAGCAGCACCTTGCCGATGCCGGCGGTCGGCATCGAGACGTGGTCGTCGACCGAGAACAGCACGCGCCCGGTGGCCAGATCGCTGGCGTGGGCCGTCAGCTGCACGCCGTTGACGGCGAGGTCGGCGAGCGCCGAGAAGCCGCGCCCGAAGTTCTCGTTCGGCTCGCCGCCCTGGTGTCTGCCCCGATCGAGCGCAGCCTGACGCACTCGTCGTTCAGAGTGCGGGGCAGGGCTGGTCAAGCGTCATCCTTCGGGTTGAATCAGTGGATCGCCCGGCTCCCCTGGCCCGGCGGAAATGTCACCCGAAACAGGCACTGTCACGGGTCTCCACAGAGTGTAGCTCCCGAGGCTGAATACGCCACGACCCCCGCGTTGGCTCGAGGGAGCGCCAGCGACCGAAGCCCACACCCGATCACGTCGGCTCCCGGGCTTCGGGCGCTGCGCTGCTCCTTCGTCCCGGCGCGGCACCCTCCAGCCGACGTGCACAAACCCGCGACGCTCACCAGATCGTGACGCGCTCCTCGGGCGGCAGCCAGGCGGCATCCGCCTCGGTCACGTCGAATGCACTGTAGAACTCGTCGATGTTGCGCACGATCTGGTTGCAGCGGAACTCGTTCGGCGAGTGCGGGTCGATGGCGAGCAGGCGGATGACCTCCTCGTCGCGCCCCTTCATCTGCCAGGCCTGCGCCCAGCTGAGGAAGAAGCGCTGCGCCCCGGTCAGACCGTCGAGCACGGGCGGCTCTGTGCCATCTAGCGAGATCAGGTAAGCCTTCCAGGCGATGGCGAGTCCGCCGAGGTCGCCGATGTTCTCGCCGATCGTGAGCGCGCCGTTCACATGGTGGTCGGGCACCTGAGCCGGAGCGAGGGCGTCGAACTGGGCGATGAGGGATGCCGTGCGCTGCTCGAACGCGGCCCGGTCGGCCTCTGTCCACCAGTCGGTGAGGCGGCCGTCGCCGTCGTACTTGGAGCCCTGGTCGTCGAAGCCGTGGCCGATTTCGTGGCCGATGACGGCGCCAATCGCGCCGTAGTTGGCTGCGGCATCCCGAGCCTCGTCGAAGAACGGCGGCTGCAGGATGGCGGCGGGGAACACGATCTCGTTGAAGCCGGGGTTGTAGTAGGCATTGATGGTCTGCGGCGTCATGAACCACTCGTCGCGGTCGATCGGCTTGCCGATCTTGCCGAGCTCGCGGTTGAACTCGAACTCGCTGACCGCCCGCACGTTGCCGATCAGGTCGGTCGGGTCGATGCTGAGCAGCGAGTAGTCGCGCCACTTCACCGGGTAGCCGATCTTCGGCGTGAACTTGTCGAGCTTGTCGAGGGCGCGCTCGCGGGTCTCGGCGCTCATCCAGTCCAGCGTGGTGATCGACTGCCGGTAGGCCTCGACCAGGTTGGCGACGAGCACGTCCATGGCGGTCTTCGCCGACTCCGGGAAGTGCTTGTCGACGTAGATGTGGCCGACGGCCTCGCCGAGCGCGCCCTCGACGAGCGAGACGCCGCGCTTCCAGCGCTCGCGCATCTCGGGGGTGCCGGTGAGCGTGCGGCCGTAGAAGTCGAAGTTCGCCTCGACGATCTCGGCGGTCAGGTAGGCGGCCGCGCCGCGGATGACCTGCCAGGACATCCAGTCGCGCCACTGCCCGAGGCGCTCCTCGACGAGCAGCTCGCTGAGCCCGCTGGTGAAGCTGGGCTGGCGCAGCACGAGCTCGTTGAACACGCCAGTCGGGGCTCCCATGGCGTCGCGCCAGATGGCGAGGTCGGCCTGGACGAGGCTGGCGGCATCCGCCCAGCTCATCAGGTTGTAGGTCTTCTCGCTGTCGCGGCTGGCCACGTTGTCCCAGTGCAGCCCGGCGATCGCGGTCTCGAGAGCGAAGACGCGCTCGGCGCGCTCGGCGGGCTCGCTCAGGCCGGCCAGGCGGAACATGCGCTCCAGGTGGGCCTTGTAGGCGGTGCGGATGTCGGCGAACTTCTCCTCACGGAAGTAGCTCTCATCCGGCAGGCCGATGCCGCCCTGCTCGGCGAAGACGAGGTAGCGCTCCGGGTCGCCCGGGTCGTTGTCGACGAAGAGCTGGTAGAAGCCGCTGACGCCGGCCCGCTCGAGCTCGCCGAGCGTGGCGAGGAACTCGGGCACGGAGGAGACGGATGCCGCGGCAGCGAGCTGGCCGGCGATCGGCGTCACGCCGAGGTTCTCGATGCGCTCCTCGTCCATGAAGCTCGTGAACAGGTCGCCGATCTTGCGCGCCTCTGTGTCGGCCGGCGCGCCCTGCGACTCGTTGATGATCTCGCGCACGGCCTCCTCGGCTTCTTCGTGCAGCACGTAGAACGAGCCGTAGCGGGCTTTGTCGGACGGGATCTCGGTGCGTGCGATCCACTTGCCGTTGACGTGGCGGAACAAGTCATCTTGCGGGCGCACGGCCGGGTCGAGTTCGTCGAGCACAATTCCAGAAGCAGTCGTCGCAGCGGTCATGCCCCTCAGCCTATGGGGAAGCCCACTCAGAACCGGAGGGATTCCGCCAGTGGCGAAGCGGTCGATGCGCGGCGAGCGTGCGAAGCCCTGCCAGAACTGCTTCACTGTGAGGACTATGAAGACGCTGCTCAACATCATCTGGCTGGTTCTCAGCGGCTTCTGGCTGTTCCTCGGTTACCTGGTCGCCGGGGTGGTCTGCTGCATCCTGATCGTCACGATCCCCTGGGGCATCGCCTCGTTCCGCATCGGGGCCTACGCTCTCTGGCCGTTCGGCAAGACCGTCGTGAACAAGCCCACCTCCGGTGTCTGGTCGTTCCTCGGCAACGTGATCTGGGTCATCGTCGCCGGGCTGTGGCTCGCGATCGGCCACATCCTCTCTGGCATCGCACTGTGCATCACGATCATCGGCATCCCGTTCGGCATCGCCAACTTCAAGATGGTGCCTGTCTCGCTGGCCCCGCTCGGCAAGGAAATCGTCGACATCTAGGGCGGGTGGCCCCCGGCCCGAGACCCCTGGGCGGTCGTCCGAGGTCGCCGATCGGTTCAGGGAAACCCCTGAGGCCATCGGTGTGCACCCCGCCTACCGTGGGTTCTCGGTGCGGCCGAAAATCGTCTCGCATCGACGCGGTCCACGGGTTTCTCCGCCTCGACCCCGCTGCTGTGGCAGGGGTCGGCATCCTCTCCGGTCGCGCCACAATCCCGAGAAGAAGGCCACTATGACCATCGCAGAATCCACTTCGTTGCCCGCCGAGGTCTACGCCCAGTTGGCCGGGCGCATCGCCGGGGTCGTCACGACGCCGGCGGATGCCGGCTGGGACGCGGCCCGGCAGGCCTGGAACCTGAGCGCGGACCAGCACCCGGACGCCGTCGTCGCCCCACGCAACGCCGACGACGTGCGCCAGGCCATCCTCTTCGCGGCGGAGCACGAGCTGCGTGTCGTCGCTCAGGGCACCGGCCACATGGCCGCTCCGCTCGGCGACCTGGCCGGCAGCCTCCTGATCCGCACCACGGCCCTCGCCGGCATCGATGTCGACACCGAGGCGCTCACCGTGCGCGTGGGCTCGGGTGTGATCTGGGCAGACGTCACCGCAGCTCTGGCCGAGCACGGTCTGATGGGCCTGGCCGGTTCCGCCCCGGATGTCGGCGTCGCCGGCTACCTGCTCGGCGGCGGCCTCAGCTGGTTCGCCCGTAGCCTCGGCCTCGCCGCCTCGCACGTGACCGAGATCGAGGCCGTCACTGGCGACGGCCGCATCCTGCGCGCCACCGCCGAGACCGAGGGAGAGCTGTTCTACGCGCTGCGAGGCGGCGGCGGCAACTACGCCGTGGTCACCGCGATCACCATGCGCGTCTTCGCCGTGCGCGACGCCTACGCCGGCATGCTGCTGTTCCCGTTGGAGCGCGCCGCCGAGGTGCTCACCGCATGGGAGCAGTGGAGCAGGGACGCCGACGAGAGCGCCACCACCAGCCTGCGCTTGCTGCGCGTGCCGCCGATGCCCGAGCTGCCGGAGTTCCTGCGCGGCCAACGCTTCGTCGCCATCGACGGGGCGATCGCCGTGGACCAGCCGGCTGGCAGCGAATCCGACGCGGAGCGCTCGGCCGCAGCCGAGGCCACGCTCTCCCCGCTGCGCGACCTCGGGCCGATCATCGACACCTTCGGGCTGATGCCGGTGGGCCGCCTCGGCGAGGTGCACATGGACCCACCGGGGCCGGTGCCCGGCGCCGGGGACGGTGCGAACCTCGCCGAGCTGCCGCGCGAGGCCATCGAGCTGCTCGTGCAGCTGGCCGGACCGGACGTGGAGTCGCCGCTGCTGGCCGTTGAAATCCGCCAGCTCGGCGGGGCCGTCTCTGTGCCGGCACCGGGAGGTGGCGCCGTGGACAGCCTGCACGGCCGCTTCCTGATCTACGCGGTCGGCATCGCGCCGACGCCGGAGGCGGCGGCCATGGTGGAGTCGGCGGCATCCGCGGTGCTCGACGCGACTCGGCCCTGGCAGAGCGGCATCGACTACATCAACTTCCGGGAGTCGAGCGCCGCGCCGGAGCAGCTCTACCCGGCGGCAACACTCGCCCGGCTGCGCGCGGCCAAGGCGCAGTACGACCCGGCCGATCGCATCCGCTCCGCGCACCCCATCCAGTAGCCCACTCCCCCGCCCGTTGGCTCGAGGGAGCGTGCGACCGAAGCCAAGGCACCCGCCCTCCCGCTGGTCGAGTAGGCCCGCCAGGGCCGTATCGAGACCCGACTTCCGGCACGAAACCGAGCCGGGTGCGAAGTCTCGATACGCTCGTTCCTCGCTACTCGACCAACAGGTGGAGGGGCGCTCCCGGGCGGGGTTTCGACAAGCTCAACCAGCAGGAGGGAGCTCCTCCCCCTCTGGTCGAGTAGGCCCGCCAGGGCCGTATCGAGACCCGGCTTCCAGCACGAAACCGAGCCGGGTGCGAAGTCTCGATACGCTCGTTCCTCGCTACTCGACCAACGGGTGGAGGGGCGCTCCCGGGCGGGGTTTCGACAAGCTCAACCAGCGGGAGGAAGCTCAACCAGCGGGCCGGCACTCCTCCCCCGCTGGTCGAGTAGGCCCGCCAGGGCCGTATCGAGACCCGGCTTCCGGCACTGCGAGGTCTCGATACGCTCGTTCCTCGCTACTCGACCAGCTGGTGGAGGGCGCTCCTGGGCGGGGTTTCGACAAGCTCAACCAGCGGGTCGGGGTTCAACCAGCGAGAGGGAGCTCAACCAGCGGGCCGGCGCTCCTCCCCCGCTGGTCGAGTAGGCCCGCCAGGGCCGTATCGAGACCCGGCTTCCGACACGAAACCGAGCCGGGTGCGAGGTCTCGATACGCTCGTTCCTCGCTACTCGACCAACGGGAACAGGCATCTCCCCGTTGTCTACTCAACCAACGGGAACAGCATCCCCCGCCCGCTCGGGGGCGCGCCCGCGACCGAAGCCGGCTCAGCTACCCGCCCAGCGCGACGTCGCGACGGCGCACCAGCACGGCGGCGAGCGCCGACAGCGCCAGCGCGAGCACCAGCATCACCCAGGCCCCGCTCCAGTCGACGGCGCCCGTGCCGACGACCGGCGTGTGTGAGAACGGGGAGGCGTCGCGCACGACATCCGGCAGCCCGAGCAGCCCGCCGAACTGGCCGATGCCGATGGCGAGGATCAGCACCACCCAGCCGAGCCAGATGGTGGCGCGCGGCAGCAGGGCGAAGATGAGCGCCACGACGGCCAGCAGCACCAGCACGGCGGGCAGCTGGGCGAGCCCGGCCTGCGCGGCGATTGCGGCCCGATCGCCGATCCCGGCGGATCCCGCGAGGCCGATCACCGCGCCGAGCACGGCGACACCCAGCACCAGCACGGCGGTCACCGCCCCGAGCACCAGGTAGCTGGCGAACCAGCGCACCCGGGTCACCGGCGTCGCGAGCACGAGCTCAGCCGTGCCGAACGCCTCGTCCTGGCGGGCGCGCACCATCGCCTGCACCGCCCCGACCGCGGCGATGATGCCGACGAGGCTGAACATCGACGCGGTGAATAGGTCGATGAAGGAGCCGGCGGCGCCCGGCCCGGCGAACGACGACAGCGTATTGCCGATGCTGTTGCTCACGTCCGTTGCGGCGCCGTTGCCCGCCCGCACCAGGTCGACCAGCGTCTGGCCCAGCGCACCCACGAGAAGCCCGAAGAGCGCCCCGGCCACCGCCCAGCCGATCACCGCGTTGCGCTGCAGCCGCCAGGCCAGGCCGATCGGGCCGCTCAGGCTGGCCGGCGCATGCAGCCGGCCCGCCCGCTCGGGGATCACGCTCGAGTCGACGTCGCGGTGTGCCTGCATCCAGAGCGAGGCGATGACGAGCACCGCTCCGAGCAGCAGGCCCAGCGCCAGCGGCCAGGCGTGCTGGCCGTCTTGCGGGGCGACAGAGAACGGGGCGACGGCCTGCCCCCAGCCGATCGGGCTGAGCCAGCTCGGCCAGGCCGCCGTCATGCTCACGCCGTCGGCGTGCACCGTGCCCATCGAGTCGCCGAGGCCGCGCAGCACGTAGGAGATCGTGACGACGGCCGCGGCCAGGCCGTTCGCCCCGCGGGAGGTGCGCATCAGCTGGGCGGAGAACAGGCCGACGCCCAGGAAGGCGATGCCGGTGACGGCGAGCGCCGCCCCGGCCAGCCAGCTGCCGTACACATTCGCGCCGCCCGCAAGATAGCCGAGGGCAGACACCACGCCGATCGAGACGGCGGCCACGACCCCCTCGATCAGCGTCGCGAGGATCGGAGTGCTGCGCCCGGCCGGCGTCGCCCCGATCAGCTCCGCCCGACCGGACTCCTCCTCTGCCCGGCTGTGGCGCACGGCGAGGAATGTCTGCATCAGCCCGATCAGCACGCCGAGGAAGGCGAACAGCAGGAAGAACTGGAAAGCGTCGGCGGCCGGGCCCTGCGGGGTGCCGCGCAGCATCAGCACGGCGGGCGTCGACTGGATCAGCTTCAGCACCTCGACGCGCTGCGGCTCCGTGCCGTAGGTGCCGGTGACGGCCGCGTTGCCGACGTAGGCGAGCAGCGCGAATCCGGCGACCCAGGCCATCAGCTGCACCCGGTCGCGGCGGAACCGTTGCGCCACGAGCGGCATCAGCGTGCGCGGCGGCCTCTGGTCCGCGGATGCCGTGGCGGCCGCGCCGGCCCGCCCGGCCATCGGGCGCACGGCGGTCATGTCCGCGCCTGCTCCGAGTCAGCCCCACTCGCTGAGCCTGCCCCGCCGGTCGAGCCAGCCCCACTCGTTGAGCCAGCCCCGCTCGTTGAGCCTGCCCCGCCGGTTGAGCCTGCCCCGCTCGCTGAGCCTGCCCCGCTGGTTGAGCCTGTCGAAACCCCGTCCGCCCCGTAGTGCCGCATGAAGAGTTCCTCCAGCGACGGCGGGTTCACGGTGACGCCGGCCACCCGCAGCTCGGCGAGCGCCGCGAGCACCCGCGGCATGTCGTCACTGTCGGCGGTGAACCGCACCCGGCCGCCGTCCCGCACCAGGTCGTGGGCCGCGGGGATTCGCGCCAGCTGCTCCGGCGTGACGTCGCCGGCCTCCCCCGCGGCGGCGAAGGCGACCTCCGTGCGAGTCAGGTGGCGCAGCTCGGCCAGAGTGCCGCTCTCGACGGTGCGGCCTGCGCGGATGATGCTCACCCGGTCACAGAGGTGCTCGACCTCGCTCAAGATGTGACTGCTGAGCAGCACGCTGGCGCCGTCGCCCAGGCGCAGCGCGATCTGCTCGCGGAACACGGCCTCCATCAGCGGGTCGAGCCCCGAGGTGGGCTCGTCGAAGATGTACAGCTCGGCCGGGGTGGCGAGCGCCGCGATCAACGCCACCTTCTGCCGGTTGCCCTTGGAGTAGGTGCGGGCTTTCTTCGACGGGTCGAACTGGAACGCCGCCGCGAGCTCCTCCCGCCGGCCGGCGTAGGCGCGCTTGTCGGCGTCGCCGCCGCGCAGCCGGGTGAGCAGGTCGATGGCCTCGCCGCCGGAGAGATTCGGCCACAGGCTGACGTCGCCGGGCACATAGGCGATCCGTGCATGCAGCGCCGCGGCATCCGCCCAGGGATCCTGCCCGAACACGGATGCCGTGCCGCCGGTCGCACGCATCAGGCCGAGCAGCACGCGGATCGTCGTGGACTTGCCCGCGCCGTTCGGCCCGAGGAAGCCGTGCACCTCGCCACGGGCGACGCTGAGGTCGAGCCCGTCGAGCGCCACCACCCGGCCGAAGCTTTTCTGCAGGCCCCGGGTCTCAATCACCGGCGCCTCACCGATCGAGGTTTCCGTCACCGTGCTCATAGTGGCGACGCTACGCCGCTCCACGCCTCGTGGGGAGAATTCTGACAAATTCCTTACGGGCAGCCGTGCGCCCTAGGCTCGAAGCATCACAGTCTTCCGCCGCCGCCCCGTTGATCGCGAGATCCTGAGCCTTGCCGTGCCCGCGCTCGGCGCGCTCATCGCCGAGCCGCTGTTCCTGCTCGCCGACTCGGCGATGATCGGCCACCTGGGCGCCGTGCCCCTGGCCGGCCTCGGCATCGCCAGCGCCGTGCTGCAGACGATCATCGGGCTGATGGTGTTCCTCGCCTACAGCACCACCCCGGCGGTGGCCCGCCGGCTCGGCGCGGGCGACGAGCGCGGCGCCGTGGCATCCGGGATCGACGGGATCTGGCTCGCAACGGGCCTGGGCGTGCTGCTCACCGTCGGCGGCTGGTTCGCCGCCCCCTGGCTGGCCGGGCTGTTCGGGGCGGAGCCGGCCGTGACGGAGCAGGCCGTCATCTACCTCGGCATCTCGATGTTCGGCCTGCCGGCCATGCTGCTGATCTTCGCGGCGACGGGCCTGCTCCGCGGACTGCAAGACACCCGCACCCCGCTCTATGTGGCCGGCGTCGGGTTCGCGGCCAATATCGCGCTCAACTTCCTCTTCATCTACGGCCTCGGCCTCGGCATCGCCGGCTCGGCGATCGGCACCGTCGTGGCGCAGTGGGGCATGGCGCTGGTCTACCTCGTGGTGGTCACCGGCCACGCCCGCCGGGTGGGCGCCGGCCTGCTGCCGCACCACGCCGGGGTGCTCGGCGGCGCGGCGTCCGGCGGCTGGCTGTTCCTGCGCACGGTGAGCCTGCGCGCGGCGATGCTGCTGGCCGTGTTCGTGGCGACCGGACTGGGCTCCAACGAACTCGCCGCCTTCCAGATCGCGATGACACTGTTCGCCACGCTCGCCTTCGCCCTGGACGCCCTCGCCATCGCCGCCCAGGCCCTCGTCGGCAAGGGGCTCGGCTCCGGCGACACAGACGGCGTGCGCGCCGTTCTCGCGCGCTGCCTGCAGTGGGGCATCGGCGGCGGCGCCGTGCTCGGCCTGATCGTGGTGGCAACGAGCGGCGTGCTCGGCCTGGCGTTCACGAGCGATCCGGATGTCGCGGCGCTGCTGCAGCCAGCCCTGATCGTGCTCGGGCTCTCCGTACCGCTCGGCGGGCTCGTGTTCGTGCTGGACGGCGTGCTGATCGGCGCGGGCGACGCGCGCTACCTGGCGCTCACCGGCATCCTGAACTTCGCGGTCTTCGTGCCGCTCGCCCTGCTCGTGCAGGGGCTGGCGATCCCGGATGCCGCCGGCCTGGCCTGGCTGATGGCGGCCTTCGTGTTCGGTTACCTCGGCGCCCGCGCCGTGACGCTCGGCCTGCGCGCGGCAGGACCGCGCTGGATGGTCGTCGGCACGACGCGCTGAGCGCCCGGGCGGATGCCCGGCTGCCGACGACCACCCGAATGTCGGCTATAGGCTGATGAGCCCGCTGGTCGTGCTGCGCGCGCGCTCAAAGCGGGCCGCGACGTTCTGCCAGTCGACGATGTTCCAGAAGGCGCTCACGTAGCTCGCCCGCACGTTCTGGTAATCGAGGTAGTAGGCGTGCTCCCAGACATCGAGCATCAGCAGCGGAACGATGCCGGCGGGCAGGTTGCCCTGCTGGTCGTAGAGCTGCACGATGATGGGCTGCTGGCCGAGGGTGTCCCAGGCGAGGATCGCCCAGCCGGAGCCCTGCACGCCCAGCGCGGTGGCCGTGAAGTGCGCCTGGAACTTCTCGAAGGAGCCGAACGTGTCGTCGATGGCCGCTGCCAGCTCGCCGACAGGCTTGTCGCCGCCATCCGCCGACATGTTGGTCCAGAAGATCGAGTGGTTCACGTGACCACCGAGGTTGAACGCGAGGTCCTTCTGCAGCTTGTTCACGTTCGCCAGGCTGCCGGTCTCGCGGGCCTCGGCCAGCTGCGCGAGCGCCGTGTTCGCTCCGGTCACATAGGCCTGGTGGTGCTTGCTGTGGTGCAGCTCCATGATTCGGCCGCTGATCGCCGGCTCGAGCGCCGCGTAGTCGTAGCCCAGTTCGGGGAGTGTGTAGAGAGACATCGTTTCCTTTCAATCGGGCGCGCGTGTGCCGCCCGGTGTCGTGAACTCGGGGAGTTGGCTCAGTGCAGGATGCTGTGGTGCTGCAGGCCGTGGAAGTTGCGGTCGTGGTAGACCAGCGGGCTGCCCTCGACGCCCTCGTCGATCTCGAGGACCTCTGCGATGACCAGCGTCGATGCGCCGACCGCGACCTTGTCGACGATCTTGCAGTGCAGCATCACGGCGGCGTCGGGCAGCAACGGCTCGCCGGTGCCCCGGGTGATCCAGCCCTGCTCCGGCACGAAACGCGGGGCGCCGCTCTTGGCGAAGGAACGGGCGATGTCGACGTTCTCCGAGTGCAGCAGGTGCACGACGCAGGTGGAAGCGGCCAGGATACTGCCGGCCGATCCGGCCGAGGTGGTGACAGAGAACACGAGGACCGGCGGTTCGGCCGAAACGGATGCCACGCTCGAGGCGGTCAGGCCAACTGGCCCCTCCGCGCTCTCCGCGGTGATCACGGCGACTCCGGCCGGGTGCCGTCGGAAGGCCGCCTTGAACTGATCGATCGTTGCTGCGGCGGCATCCTGCGACATTGTTCTCCTGTTCGTGCGCGGCACGGCACGATTGTGCCCCACGCATTTGTAACGCTAACATCTCAAGTTGACTTGAGATCAAGCGAGGTCGCCATATGACGAAAGAATTCGTGACGCAGGACCCCAAGGCAGTCGACGTCCTGCCCATCGGGCAGATCGCGCGACGTGCGGGGGTGCCGGTGTCAACGGTGCGCTACTACGAGTCCCTCGGGCTGCTCCCCGCCGTGCGCTCGGCCGGCAACACCCGCCTGTTCCCGCGGCACGTGCTGCGGCGGATCGCCTTCATCCAGGTTTCGGTGCGCTACGGAGTCACCCTCAGCGAGGTCGCCGAGATCCTGGCGAGCCTGCCGGAGGACCACCCGCCGACCCGGGCGGACTGGAAGCGCATCTCCGCGACCTGGTCGGAGCACCTCGCGCGCCAGCAGGCCATCCTGGCCCGCATGCAGGAGGAGCTCACCGGCTGCATCGGCTGCGGCTGCCTGTCGCAGACGCGCTGCGCCGTCGTGAACTCCCGCGACGCGCTGGGCGCCGACGGCCCGGGACCGCGCCGCATCCTCGACCCCACCCCCTAGCCGCCCGCTGCCCCGTCGCCCCGTCGCCTCCCGTCACCCCAACATTCCGTTGAGAGCGGTCAAATGGCCGGTTTCGGCGTCGAAAAGCGGCCATTTGACCGCTCTCAACGGAATCAGGCGGGGGCGGACGTGGTGTTGCCGCGGTGGAACACGCTGCTGAAGCAGGTGCCCTCCGGGTGCTCGCCCGCCAGCATCAGCACGAGAGCCTCCCCGGCCGCGCGCCCCTTCGCCGCCGACGGCTGCACCAGGGTTGTCAGGTCGTAGGGCGCCAGGCCGTCGACCTTGACGCCGTCGAAGCCGAGCACGCTGACGTCGCCGGGAACCGCGAGCCCGAGCTCCTCTGCCGCCCGGATCACGCCGGCGGCCAGCAGGTCGCTCTGTGCGATCACCGCGGTCGGCCGGCCCTCCGCCACGCGCAGCAGCTCCAAGCCGGCCAGCCGGCCCTCCTCGACGTCGCTCGCGCCGGCGGTGACCCCTGAGATGCCGGGGAACACGGCGCGCGCGCCGGCGATGCGCTCGCTCGTCGTCGCCGAGGTGCTCGCCGCCTCGCGCTCAGGAGTCAGCGGCCCGCGGGTGCGCTCGGGATCCAGCGGCAGCGTCACGAGGGCGACCCGGCGGTGCCCCAGCTCGTGCAGGTGCTCGGCGCCGCGGCGCGTGGCCTCCTCGTTGTCGATGGAGATCTCGATGATGTCGTCGCCGGCGTGCCCCTCGATGGCGACCATCGGGATGCCGCGCTGCCGCAGCTGCGCGACGGTGTGCGCGAGCCGCGGGCTGCAGCCGATCAGCGCGACCGCGTCGACGGGCGCGTTGGCGACGCTCACGGCGTCGTCGCCGGTGTCGGTGAGCAGCAGCAGGCCGGCGCCGAGCGGCAGGATGCCCTCGGAGATACCGTCGAGCATCTGGATCTTGACCGGGTCGAGGAAGGCCGCGCGCACGCGCTCCTCGAGCACGACGCCGACGATGCCGGAGCGCCCGCGGCGCAGCGATTGCGCGCGCGGGTCCGGGCCGGCGTAGTCGAGGGCGCGGGCCGCCGCCAGCACGCGCTCGCGGGTGGCCTCGGAGACCGGGCCGGAGCCACTGAACGCGAGTGAGGCCGTCGAGGCAGAGACGCCGGCGCGGGCCGCCACGTCGGCGAGCGTCGGGCGAGCGTGGGCTGCTGCGGCATCCGTCATGTGGGTAGTCTAGATCGAACAAATCGAATCGATTCGATACACTGAGCCTGTCCCCTGTGAATGTCCCCGCCAGCCGAACATCGGAACGCCATGTCAGAGCCGACCTCCCCGCCCGCAACCGCTGCAACCGTCACGCCCCAGCGCCCCGGCCTGCTGGCCTGGCGGAACGCGGTGTTCGCCGTGTTCTTCCTGAGCGGCCTGAGCGTGGCCAGCTGGGTGGCGCGCATCCCGGCGGTGCGCGACGACCTGCAGATCTCGCTGGAGACCGTCGGCCTGGTGATCCTCGGCATGTCGATCGGCTCGGTCGTCGGCCTCAGCCTGTCGGCCGCCGTCCTGGCCCGCTTCGGTGCGCGCCTTGGCATGATCTTCGCCCTCTGCCTCGTCGCCACCGGGCTCGTGACGGTCGGACTCGGCAGCAGCGTGTTCGCCCTGCTGCCCGTGATCGTGGTCGGCATGGCGCTGTTCGGCTTCGGCAACGGTGCCGTCGACGTGATGATGAACGTCGAGGGTGCGGCCGCCGAGCGTGAGATCGGCAAGACGCTGATGCCGCTGATGCACGCGTTCTTCAGCTTCGGCACCATGACCGGCGCCGCGCTCGGCGCCGCCGCCTCCGCGCTGCACGTGCCGGTCGCCACCCACCTGGCGATCATGGCGACCCTGATCGTCATCGCCATCTTCATTGCCGTTCGATATATTCCGATCCGGGAATCTGTCGGTGACGACCCGCACACGGAAGCCTCGCGCCTGCCCTGGTCCGCCCGACTGCGCGAGAACCTGGCCGTCTTCGCCGACAACCGACTGTTGCTGATCGGGGTGATCGTGCTCGGCACCTCCTTCGCGGAGGGCTCGGCAAACGACTGGATCGCCCTCGCCGTCGTCGACGGCCACGGCTACGACAACACCACCGGCGCGATCATCTTCGGCGTCTTCGTGACGGCGATGACGGTTGGACGCGTCGCCGGCGGACCAATCCTCGACCGTTTCAGCCGCGTGCCCGTTCTGCGCACCTGCGCCGCACTCGGCATCGCCGGCCTCGCGCTGTTCATCTTCGGTGGCGGCGGGATGCCGGTCATCATCGTCGGCACCATCCTCTGGGGCCTCGGCAGCGCTCTCGGCTTCCCGGTGGGCATGTCGGCCGCCGCCGATGATCCGAAGCACGCCGCGGCCCGGGTCAGCGCGGTGGCGATCATCGGCTACGGCGCCTTCCTGGCCGGCCCGCCGCTGCTCGGCTTCCTGGGCCAGCACTTCGGCATCCTGAACGCCCTCATCGTGGTGCTCGTGCTGCTGCTGCTCGCCGGGCTCTGCGCGCCGGCCGCACGCGAGGCGAGCAAGCGCACTCCCGCACCAACCGCGTAAGCGCCGCCGCAGCAGCGTTCGAGCTTCGTTCACTGAATCGCAGGATTCCTGAGTGCGGGCTGCCGCCTTTCGCGATGCTGCGCATCGCGCCGTCTAAACTCGGACGGTGCGCCTTGTCATTGCTACCTGTTCCGTCGACTATGCCGGTCGTCTCGCCGCCCACCTGCCGCTCGCGAAGCGCCTGCTGATGGTCAAGGCCGACGGCAGCCTGCTCGTGCACTCCGACGGTGGCAGCTACAAGCCGCTCAACTGGATGAGCCCGCCGTGCACCCTCGCCGCGAGCGAGCCGAGCGCCGAACAGGCCGAGGCCGGCATCACCGAGCTCTGGACGGTCACCCACACCAAGACCGCCGACAAGCTCGTGGTCAGCATCTACGAGGTCGAGCACGACAGCGACCACCCGCTCGGCATCGACCCCGGCCTGCAGAAGGACGGCGTCGAAGCCCACCTGCAGAAGCTGCTCGCCGAGCAGATCGAGCTGCTCGGCTACGGCCACACGCTGGTGCGCCGCGAGTACATGACGGCGATCGGGCCCGTCGACATCCTGGCTCGGGATGCCGCCGGAGGCGCTGTCGCGGTCGAGCTCAAGCGCCGCGGCGATATCGACGGTGTCGAGCAGCTGACCCGGTACCTCGAGCTGATGAACCGCGACCCCCACCTCGCACCGGTGCAGGGCGTCTTCGCCGCGCAGGAGATCAAGCCGCAGGCGCGCACGCTGGCCGAGGACCGCGGCATCCGTTGCCTCGTGCTCGACTACGACGCCATGCGCGGCATGGACGACGGCCACCACCGCCTCTTCTAGGCAGCGCTCGGGGCGGCGCCCAACGGCGCATCCTCGGGGCGTCAACGAAGCGGCGCCCAACGCCGCAGCCTCGGGGCGTCAAAGAGGCGACTCCCAACGGCGCATCCTCGGGGCGTCAAAGAGGCGACTCCCAGCGGCCAAACCGTAGGATGGCCCGGTGAGCACCCCCATTTTGACTACACCCCCCACGGCGACGACCGTCTGGTCCGCCATCCTGTTCGACCTCGACGGAACCATCACCGATTCCGCCCCCGGCATCACCGCCTCCCTGGCCCGCACCTTCGAGGCCCTCGGCCGGCCCGTTCCGGATGCCGCCGAGCTGCTCGCCTACGTCGGCCCGCCGCTGCTGGACTCCTTCCGCACCCGCGCGGGCATGAGCGAGGACGAGGCGTGGGAGGCCATCCGCGTCTACCGCGCCGACTACAACGGCTCCGCTCTCGACACCGCCGTCTTCCCCGGCGTCGCCGGGCTGATCGAGCGCATCAAGACGGCCGGCGTTCCGCTGGCCCTGGCCACGAGCAAGCCGGAGACCGTCGCGACGCGCATCCTCGAGGCCTTCGGCCTGGCCGAGAACTTCGACGTGATCTGCGGTGCCACCGAGGATGAGAGCCGCAGCGCCAAGGCCGACATCGTTGCAGAGGCCCTGCGCCGGCTGCGCGAGCAGGGGCACGACGTCTCCCGCGCGGTGATGGTCGGCGACCGCAGCTACGACACCATCGGAGCGGCGGCCAACGGCCTGCCGACGATCCTCGTCGAATGGGGCTACGGCTCCCCCGCCGAGGCCGCCGACGCCTACGCCACCGTGTACTCGGCCGACCAGCTCGCGAAGAAGCTGCTCGGCTAGATTCCTCGCCCGCCACCACGAACAACGGAGTTCACCATGACGCGCACCCAGACCACCACCGAGCGCGAAATCACGGTGCCCACCCCGCTCTGCC
Source organism: Microterricola viridarii (assembly GCF_001542775.1). Taxonomy (GTDB): domain Bacteria; phylum Actinomycetota; class Actinomycetes; order Actinomycetales; family Microbacteriaceae; genus Microterricola; species Microterricola viridarii_A. Next base: position 3,207,294 of record NZ_CP014145.1, on the reverse strand, counting down.
TGCCGAACGGCAAGCTGAACCCGGCCGCGGTCGGCTGGGCGCGGCATCCGCTGCTCCTGACCGACGGGATCGGCCGGGGCGCCTACGGCTGGGGGCGCAACAAGCGCTGGGAGTACTGGGCGGTCACCTCGCCCACGCACATCGTGGGCGTCACGGTGTCGAGCCTGGACTACGCGAGCCTGCACCAGCTCTGGGTGAAGGACCGCGCAACCGGCGAGGAGGTCGACCTCGTCGCGATCAGCCCGCTGAGCGGCAGCGCGACGCTGCCGGGCACCCTCGGCGCCGGCCCCGCGAGGGCCCGCACCAAGACGCTCTCGATCGACATCGACGAACGTGAGGCCGGCACCGCGGATGCCGGGCGCGGCGGCACCCGGCTGCGCGCCGCCTCGGCCCGGGTGAGCATCGACATCGTGGCCGAGCGGCCGACCGGCCACGAGGGCATGGGCGTCGTGGTGCCGTGGAACGAGCGGCTGTTCCAGTACACGGTCAAGGATGTCGCCCGCCCTGCCCACGGCAGCGTCACCGTCGACGGCGTGCGGCACGAGCTGACGGCCGGGGAATCCTGGGCGACGCTCGACCACGGCCGGGGCCGCTGGCCCTACTCGATGACCTGGAACTGGGGCGCGGCATCCGGCATCGTCGACGGCAAGCGGATCGGCCTGCAGCTCGGCGGCAAGTGGACGGCCGGCACCGGTTCCACCGAGAACTCGCTCAGCGTCGACGGCCGGCTAACCAAGTACGGCGACGAGCTGGTCTGGGAGTACTCGACCAGCGACTTCCTGGCGCCGTGGCGCATCCGCGGCGAGCACCTCGACCTCCTCTTCACGCCCGAGTTCGACCGGTCATCGCAGACGAACATGCTCGTCATCGGATCCGAGACGCACCAGTGCTTCGGCAGCTACACCGGCACGGCGGTCGACGAGAACGGCACGGTGCTGCGGGTCGACGGCGTCTACGGCTGGGCCGAGCACGTGCACAACCGCTGGTAGCGGGCCGCGGGCGGCCCGGACTACCGCAGCGGCGGCAGGGCAGGCAAGAATGACTATATGCTCGCACTCAGCCTGATCTTGCTCGCCATCGCCGCCCTGATCCACGTCTACATCTTCGTGCTGGAGTCACTGCGCTGGACGGCACCGGCCACCCGGCGCACCTTCGGCACGAGCGAGGCGGATGCCGCCACCACCCGGCAGCTCGCCTTCAACCAGGGTTTCTACAACCTGTTCCTCGCCATCATTGTCGCCGTCGGCATCGGCTTCGCGAGCTCGGGCGCCCTCGCCCCCGGCGCTGCCCTGCTGTTCGCCGGGGCCGGCTCGATGGTGGCGGCCGGCCTCGTGCTGCTGGCCTCTGACCGCCGCCTACTCCGCGCCGCCCTCGTGCAGCTGGCTGCGCCGCTGATCGGCCTGGTTCTGCTGCTGATCGCCCTGCTCGCCTGAGCGGCCGGGCCCGCCGCGCTACTCTTCCAGAGACAGCGCACGCACGGCGAGCCGGAGCTGCACGACGAGAGGAACACATGAGCAACCACGGCTACGCCGTCGACTGGGCCCGCACACACGTCGAGGCCGGAAGGCTGCCGACCGCGGTGCTCGGCATCGCAACGGCCGACGGCGTGCAGGAGCTCGTGGCGTTCGGTGCGAGCGGGCAGCGGTCGGCAGCCGTCGACGACTACTTCCCGTTGTTCTCGGTGACCAAGCCGGTCGTGGCCATGACGGCCCTGCGCGCCGTGGAACGGGGACGGCTCTCGCTGACCGACCCACTGAGCAACGCCGTGCCCGGCTTCGGCGCCAACCGCAGCGACGTCGTCGAGTTGCGCCACCTGCTCAGCCACAGCTCGGGCATCAGCGACCCCAACATCGCCTCGCCGGCCGGGCTCCGCGCCGACCTGATCGGCACGGGCGCCGAGTTCGGCGCCGGCCAGGCCGTGCGCTACTCCTCACTCGCCTTCGAGGGCATCGCGGCCATGATCGAGCAGGCTGACGCCCGGCCGTGGCAGCAGTCCGTCGCCGAGCTGGTGGCGGATGCCGGCGCAGCCGGATTCACGTTCGACGCCGGCTGTGACCCGCACCCGATCTACGGTGCGGACGACGTGGGCCTCGACTACGAGGGCATGCAGCGCCTGCAGCACCCCGGAGCCGGTGGCTACGCCCGCGCAGAGGATCTGCTGGCTCTCGGCCGTTCGCTGCTCGGCGAGGACGGGCGCGGAGACGGAGCGCTGTTGCACCCGGCCACGGTGGCGGCCATGCAGCGCCCGCGCACACTCGGCCTGCCCGTGATGACGCCGGCGCCGGGCGCCCCCGGCGAGGCGTGGGGCCTCGGCGTGCGGCTGCGCCGCGACGCCCCCTCGCTGCTCGCCGCCGACGGCTACGGGCACCGCGGCTGGGGTAGCTGCGAGTTCTGGGTGTACCCGGAGCAGGGCGTGTGCTTCACCCTGCTCACCAATGTGATGGAGGCCGGCCGTTTCGGCGTTGACCCCGACCGCCTGCACAATGCGGTCGTGGCGGGCAACCGGCCCTAGGTCGCTGAGGCCCGCGCCGCCGACCCACTCTTCGGAGAGGAGCCCGGCTGGAAGCCCGACGCTGAAGCCTAAGAGGCGATGCCCGGCGTCAGCATCGCCCCACCGAGAATCGTGTCGATCATCTGGATCGTCCACACGAGTGCGAGGACCACGCTGAGCACGTTGACGATGATCGCGACCCACATCGGGGCGAGACCCTTCCCGGCCTGGCGCTTGACCACAACCGCGCGTCCGATCATGTAGATCAGGCTGCCGAGAATCGCCCACGCCCAGTGGAATCGCTGCGGGTAGCCCTGCTGGCCGAGCCAGCGCCAGTCCAGCACGGCGAACACGATCAAGGCGGCGGCGAGCACCCAGCTGCCGAATGTGACCAGCAGGTAGCCGGGGTCCAGCAGCACCGCGTCGGCCGTCGCCGGGTTGTCGATCGACGTGCGCACGTACGACTCGATGTCCCAGGTGAACAGGAGAAGCAGCGAGACGATGGGCACCAGCGCCATGGCCCAGATCTGCCAGCCGGCTGTCGGGGTTCCCTCGGCCACGCGCGAGTTGCCAGCCGACATCGAGTACGGCTGCGCCGAGTACGAGTGCACGGTGTACGGCTGCGCCGCATGGGTCTGCCCGGTGTAGGGCTGAGCGGCAGCCTGCTGCGCGGCAGACGCCGGGGCGATGGATGACGGAGCGACAGGCGGCTGCGCCGCGTAGCGCTGCTCGGCGTAGGAGTTCGTGCCGTACGGCTGCACAGCCGGCGCCACGTACTCTCCGTACTTGGGGATGGCGGGCAGTTCCGGGGTGGCGACGGGCTCCGGCACCGGCGACGTGTGCGTCGTCCACTGGGAGCCATCCCACCAGCGCAGCTGCGCGGCATCCTGCGGGTCGGCGTACCAACCGGCGGCCGGCAGCGTGCCATTCGTGGTGCTGAAGCTCATCGCACGTCTCCGTCCTGCGCGGCCGTGCCGCGCACCATCTCGACCCAGCGGGCAAGGAACGCCGCGCCGGCCTCATCATGAATCAAATCCCCCGCCGTGAGCACCGGGTACGGTGTCTCCGGCACGCCGTCGGCTGGTCGCACGTCGACGTGAGCAACAGAATATCCCTGCTCGTGCAGCCAATCAGCCATTGCGTAGTCGGTGCGCGAGTCGCCGACGGTGCGCCACTGCAGCGGCAGCGGCCCGTTCGGGCGCAGCATCTCGATCGCGCGCATCGCGCCGAGGTCCTTGCCGAGCTGAATTGATTCAACGTCTGTGGAGATGATGGTCGAGTCGACCCGGTAGCCGATCTCGCCGGCGGATCCCGCCGCGGTCACGCCGTTGTGCTCGACGCCGAGCCCGTGCCGGGCCATCTCGGCGAAGGCCGCCGCGTCGAAATCGGCCTGGCTGCCGCGGTAGTCGGAGCTCTCGACGTGCTTGTGCTGCTCGACCGAGACCATGGCCCGCTTGGTCTGGTCGAAGAACATGTGCTCTGAGAAGCTCGTCGCCACGAGTTCCTCGATCGCCGCGCCGTAGGCGGCCGGAACGGCCAGCTCGCTCGAGACCTCGATCTCGCCGGCACCGGCCGGCGTGATCGGAAACCAGACGGCCCCCTTCTCGCAGACGGCGAACACCCGGGCGTGCGCCGGCAGGCCGGCGGCCACGAGCGGGGCGACGACCTCCGCGCGCAGGAAGGCGTCGGAACGCCCCGTGTTGAAGACGATCGGGATGCCGGCATCCGCCAGCGTCACCAGGTCGCTGACGATCGACTCGATCGCGATCGTGCGGGTGATCGGGCTGGCGATCGGCCCATCAACATCGAGCAGCAGGCCGAACGGGGGCGGTGAAACACTCATACCTCGACGCTACCGGGCGCGGGCGCCACCGCCTGACCGCCCGCGGCCGTCAGAGGGCGGCGAAACGCCTCCGCACCCCGGCGAGCGCCCGCTCCCGGCTGGCCGCACCGCGCTGGGTCGACCGCCCGATCGAGATGTGCCGAAAGCGCCGAACTCCGATGAGGCGGAACGTGCCGCGCCCGAGGATCGTGGCGGCCGGCCGGCCGAACCACCACCGGTAGAGCGCGTCATCGGTCGTCATCACCGACACGACGCTCACCCCGCGCAGGCGATGCAGACGCCCACGCAGCGCCCCGCCGAGGCGCGGCTCATCGAACGCAAACCCCTTCGCGAGTACCCGGTCGAGAAATCCCTTGGTGCCGGCCGGCATCGCCATCCACCAGACCGGGAAGACGAAGACGAGGTGGTCGGCCGCGGCGAGCCGGCGCTGCAGCGCGCTCGCATCCGCCCGCGGCTCGCCGCCGGTGCGCCAGGCCCGCAACTCGGCGGCACTCATCACCGGGTCGAATCCCTCCACCGCGAGATCGGCGACGTCGACGCTGTGCCCGGCATCCTGCAGCCCGCCCCGCACGGCGGCAAGCGCGGCGGCGGCGAGGCTGCGCCGGTGCGGCAGGTTCTCGTGCGCGTCGGCGCCGTAGGGGTGGTCGAAAACGACGAGCACGTGCATGGGAGCCTCTCGGTGGTGTGCAGGCGGGTGGGCGGATGCCACCCAAACGGTTTCACCTGAAACAGTTGCACGCGCAACCATAACCGCTAGAATGATCTCATGGCAAACACTCCCATCGCCCCCGCGCTCTCTCTCAGTGCGGAGGAGCAGGTCATCGCGCTCTGGCTGCAGGCCCGGCAGACCGTGGCCGCAATGGAGTCGGCCCTCGACGCACAGCTGCAGCGGGAGCTCGGCGTTCCGCTGACCCGCTACGCCCTGCTCTGCACGCTGGACGACCCAGACTGCGCACTCAACCAGCAGGTGCTCGCCTCGCTGCTCGGGGTGAACAAGAGCAGCGTCAGCCGGCACGTCGACGCCGCCGCACAGGCCGGGCTCGTCGCAGCGGCAGTGTCGGCGGAGTCCCGACGCGACAAGACGGTGCGCCTGACGGCATCCGGCCGAAGCCTCGTCGAGCGGGGGCGTGCGATTGTCGCCGGGTACGCCCCGCAGCTGCCGCAACACCAGGTCGACCAGGCCGTCGCGACGCTGGCTCACTTCGGCCAGCCGGGCCACAGGTGACGCGCCACTTGCCTGCGGCTCCCCCGGATGGCGAAGATGAGGAGATGAGCGTTCGACGGGTGCGGTTCGGTGACCACGTCGTCGTCGCCACCGACTCCGTGATTCCGGCCGAGCACACCTTCTTGCTCGTGCACGGCATCGGCATGGGGATCTCCTACTTCGCCGAACTGCGCGACGCGCTGCTTCCACACGGGCGGGTCGTCGCGATCGACCTGCCCGGCTTCGGCGACTCCCCCGAGCCGGCCGAGTCTCTGTCGATGGCCGGCATGGGGCGGCTGCTCATCGACTTCGTCACGGCGCACTCGCTTGACCACCCCGTGCTGGTGGGGCACTCGATGGGTACCCAGGTCGTCGCCGAGGCCGCCCGCCAGGCCCCAGACCTGTTCCCAGAGCTCGTCCTGATCGCCCCGACCGTGAACCGGCACGAACGCACGGTCGGCCGCCAGACCATGCGTCTGCTGCAGGACCTCGTCGGCGAGAGCCCGAAGGTGCTCGCACTCGGCCTTCAGAACTACGTCAAGGCCGGGCCGCGCTGGTTCGCCAAGAAGCTGCGCAGCATGATGGCGCACAGGATCGAGGAGACGCTGCCCCACGTGCTGGCGCACACCCTCGTGATCCGCGGCATGGAAGACCCGGTGTGCCCACACGGCTGGGCAGAGGAGGTCGCCGGCTTGATTCCCGGGGCGGTCCTGGTCGAGATCCCGGGGCGCGGCCACGAGACGATGGTGAAGGACGGGGTCTGCGCCGCCGAGCTGATCGCAGACCACCTTGTCCGCGCATGAATCGCCTGTCGCGGCTCCTCTGGTGGTGGCTCGACTACGTCTACGCGGGCTGGCGTCAGGTGCGCTCGGTGCTGAGGCATCGCCGGCCGCGCGACTTCGCGGAGGGCAGTGCCGAGCTGCCCGCCGTGATCCTGCTGCCCGGCGTCTACGAGACGTGGCTGTTCCTGGAACCCGTCGCGCGGCGACTCAGCACGCGGGGGTACCGGGTGTTCGCCGTCCCCGAGCTGTCGTTCAACCGGATGCCGATCACGCGCTCCGCCGAGGTGGTGGCCGCGTGCCTCGACCGCCTGGCCGCCGAGCACGGTCTCGGCCGCGTCATCCTGCTCGCGCACAGCAAGGGCGGGCTGATCGGCAAGCAGCTCATGGTGATGGATGCCGCACCGCCCGGCGCGGTCGACATCGTCGGCATGGTGGCGATCGCCGCGCCGTTCAGTGGCTCCAGCTACGCGCAATACTTGCCGTCAGCGACACTTCGGGCGTTCTCGCCCCGCGACAGCGTCCTGATGGATCTGCTCGCCCGGCACGATGTCAACGCGCGGATCGTCTCGATCTACTCCACCTTCGACCCGCATATTCCGGCCAAGAGCGCCTTGGACGGCGCGCAGAACCTCGAGCTGCCGATCGCCGGGCACTTCCTCCCGCTGCGCAATCCGCTTGTCGGCGAGACCGTCGAACGGGCGGTCGCGCACCTGACGCTGCCGCCGGGGAGCCCAGAGGGCCAGCACTAAACTGGGCACCATGGCCGATATTGCAGACCTCTGGCGCCCGACTCGACGAGACGTCAAGAGCCTCAAGGAGCAACTGGCCACCCTGAAGGCCGGCGAGACCATCGCGGCGAAGTTCGAGAGCGCCCGGTACGGGCGGTTCATCGTCGAGGGCACTGTGCAGCTCAGCTCCACGAACGACCTCACCGTGGCCGGAAAGTTCCTGGGCTCCGCCAAGGCGCCCTTCGCCACGTTGCTCTCGATCACGCCCATCGAGGAGGTGCCGGCCGCCCCGTCGACTGAGCGTGCCGGCGTCAGCCACGGCGCCGTCGTGCGGGCCACATTCGAGAACAGCGGCCACGGCACGTTCGTGATCACCGGCACGGCCGTCGATGCGCCCGTCTTGGGCGTCACCGTTCTCGGCGCCTGGTTCCTCGCCGGGGAGGTCTGCCGGCAGGTCGAGCTCCTCGCCGATCCGGGAACACACGACCAGCCCGTGCCGAACCGCATCCTCGCCATCACCGACGACGCCTCGGACATCGTCTAGCCCGAGCAGCGGGGTCGACCCAGGGGCGTCGCCGCGCGGCATCCGCCCTAGGGAACCTCGACCTGCGCGCTGACCATGTCGGAGTTGCCCGCGAAGTCCACGACCCAGAGCTCGATGACGAGCTTCGTTGTGGAAGCGAGCGGCACGAAGTCGTAGCCGAGGTCGGCAAGCTTCGCGTACACGCCGCGGCCGGTCGGGGCGACCCACTGCTCCGTGCCGTCCTCCAGCACGCTCAGCACCTCCGGAACGATGAGACCGGTCGGCTTCACCGAGAGCTGGCCGTAGGCGCCGGGGCCCGGCTTGAAGGAGTAGTAGGTCTCGCTCAACACATCGCCGGAGTCGGCATCGACGGTGAGCGAGAGCAGCGCGTCGGTGTACGTCTCGCCATCGATGTCGTGCGGCGCGTAGTAGCCCATCGGTGCCGAGATGCTGATGACCCCGTCGCTCTCCTCTGCCAGCTGCAGGTAGGCCGGCACCGAGTCTTCACCGTCGCTGATCATGAACCGGGTCAGGTCGTACGTGCCCTGCACGACCCCGGAGTCGCCGCCGAGCGCCGTGGCAGTCTCCTGGCCGATGTAGCTGACGGAGCCGTCGTCCTCGACGATGCCGTAGCGGATGTAGCTGTCGGCGATGGCGTCGATCAGCGCCGCGTCAACGGTGCCCTGGATGGTGAGGCCGTCCTCGTCGAACAGTGTGCCGGCCGCTCCCCCGTTGAAACGCACGGCCTGGTCGACGGGCAGATCGGTTCCCGCGCCATAGAAGGCGAGCAGGAAGTCGGCCCAGCCACCCGTGTTCCCCAGCTCGCGGTACTCGTCGAGGAAGAGCTCCGGCGTCGGCGGGAAGTAGATGGAGAGCCCGGTCGCGCCGCGGGTGGCCTGGCCGTCGACCTTGTAGACCACGGCGTCGTTGATCGCCCGTACGAGGTCGTCCGCGGCATCCGAGGCATAGAGCGCATCCACGCCGATCTCGCCGGCCAGGATGCCGAGGTCGGCCATGTGGCTGTCCTCGGTCGGGTCGGGGCTGCGGCCGAAGCCGAGCGTCTTGGCCAAGGTGCGCCCGACGACGGGGCCGGCGATGGCGGCGCGCGCGGTGAGCACGCTGGTGAAGTTGGTCAGCGCGGCGTCGACCTTCGGCATCTGGGTGAGGTCGACCAACGACAGCGTGATCTCGGTCTCGGTGCCCTCGGCCTGGGCCTGCGCCTCGAAGCCGTCGATGATGGCGACGCCGAGTTCGTCGACGCTCACCCCGCCGTCGGTGAGGATGCCGAGCGCGGTGTAGTCCCAGCCGTGACCGGGCTCCAGCTCCTGTGAGGCCAGCAGGCGCTGGGCGTGCGGGGCGAGGGCGGAAGCGACCTCGTAGGTGGCCATCAGGCAGGCATCGAAGCCGAGCAGGTCGAGGCTGTCGACGCCGGCAGCTGAGAGGCCGTCGCCGATCGCCTGGTCGAGTTCGGCCAGCGTGAGCGTGTCCTCGTGGGCGGACTCGTCGCCGCCGACGCCCGGCCAGGAGGCTCCGTGGTCAGAGATCAGCAGGGCGTAGTTGTCTGCGGGGTACTCGGCGATGCCGCGCTCGATGAACTCCGCGAGCACCGCGGGGTCGCCCGTGTTGACGTCGCCCATCTCCTCGAGCACGGTCGCGCTGCGCTTGCCCACCTCGAGCAGCCGCGCGCCGCTCCAACCCTCCATGCCGAGCACCGGGTCGTCGCCGTAGTCCTCCGCGCGGTCCACGAGGGCGACGAGGTTGAGGGCGTCGCTGCTGCCGACCTCGCCGAGCTCGTCCAGGTCTTCCATCATGTACGGCTCGAGGTCGGTATCGGCGATCGCGTAGGTGAGCACCGTCCAGCTGCCCTTCTCGCCGGATGCCGGCTGCTCGGCGGTGCAGCCACTGGCACCGACCAGCACCCCAACGGCCAGCAGTGCGGCGAGCGAGACGCGGGCAGCACCGCGCGTTGTGGGGAGCATGGTGAGGGGCATTGTCACGGCAATCTACGTCGGTTCAACTGACGCGGGCCGCGCAGTGCCTTCCATTCCTATCAGACCGCCACCGCGCCGCCGCGGCGGCCGTTAGCCCGGCGCGAAACCCGAGGTGTCCGGCGCGCTGACCAGCCCGGCCGCGGCATCCGTCAGGAAACGACCGACCGCCGACCAGTCCGCCTGCTCCGGACGGTCGCTGATGCGCTCCTCGTAGACGGCGCACGCCTCGGTGATCATGTGGGCCATCAGTGTGAAACGGGCGTTGACGACATCCGCGTGGATGGGGCTCAGTCGCGTGTGCAGGATACGGGCGACCCGGCGCAGGCTCGGGCCGAGCAGGGGTCCTCGTCGAAGAGCCGCCCGATGGCGGGATCGGCCAATGCCTGACGGATGAACCGCGCCCGCCAGCTGGGCTGCGACAGCGCGCCGAGCGACTCGGTCATCGGCATGACGGTGGCCCGCACGTAGTCAATGATCTCGCCGTCGTCGCCGAGGGCGTCGATCATCGCCGCCCGCCGCGGTTCCAACTCTGAGATCTGGCGCTCCACCATCTTCTGCAGCAGGCCGTCCCGGCTGCCGAAGTGGTAGGCGACGGCCGAGTGGTTGGTGTTGCCGGCCTCCTCGGCGATCCTGCGGCTGGAGACCTGCGCGATGCCGTGCTGGGCGATCAGGCGCTCGGCCGCGTTCATCAGGGCGTCCCTGGCCGGGGCGCTGGGTCTGGCCACGTTAACCACCGATCGTTGTCGAGCCGTGAGCGCCGGGATGCCAGGCGCGCAAGCTGCGAGTTGTCTCCTTATCCTAAGCGTCGAACATTTTTAATAAGTCATGTGGCGTATATTGGATTTCTCGGGCCACCGGTGTCGCCGACCCCGAACGCATTGGCGCGTCGTGCGGGTCTGCGTCGATCTTGGACGACCGAGCCCCCGCCCCTCCCGTGGCCGACGCCGGTCGCGCTGGAGCAACCGCCGCCGCACGGCAGCCAGGAAGACAGATGCCACAGACACCCGCAACCGCAGATATCGGCAGCCCGCCAGAGCTCGCCGCAACTACCACGGCCGCAGCCAAGAAAGAACGCACGAGCGCCATCGCCACGGTGATCGGCTCGCTCGTCTTCGGCTTCCTCATGGTGATCATGACGACGAGCACCTACCTCGCCACCATGCACGCCCCCTCGCCGCACGACATGCCGGTCGCCGTGATCGGCAGCGGTGAGTTGGCGAAGGATGTCGTGTTCGGGCTGGAGAGGGCAGAGAACTCCCCGCCTCGATCCGCATCGTCGACACCCCGGGCGAAGCGATCCAGCTGCTGCACGACCGCGAGATCGCCGGCGCCATCGAGCTGCCGACCGACGGTTCCGTCGACAGCACGGCGGTCATCCACACGGCATCAGCGGCCGGGGCCTCCCAGGCCTCCGTCGTGCAGCAGATCCTCACGCCCGTCGCGCTGGATGCCGGGCTCACCGTCACGGTGGACGAGCTCACCCCGCTGCCGGCCGGTGACAGCGCCGGCATCGCCGTGATGTTCATGGCGATGGCGCTGATGTTGGCCGGCTACATGCCCATCGGCATCATGCTCACCGGCGCTCCCGAACTGCTGAAGCTGCGCCGCTTCGTCCCGATCTGGGCCGGCTGGTCCGCGCTCATCAGCGCAGTCGTCTGGTTCATCGCCGGCCCCGTGATCGGCGCGGTCAGCGGCCACACCGCCGCCATCCTCGGCATCGGCTGGCTCGCCGTGTTCAGCATCGGCCTCGTGCAGCTGTTCCTCTCCCGCATCCTCGGCGCCGCCGCGGTGCTCGTCGGCATGCTGCTGGTCGTGGTGCTGGGCATGCCGGCATCCAACCTGGCCATGTCGGTGCACACCATGCCGGGCTTCTTCGGCTGGTTGCACGACATCCTGCCGCTGGCCGGCGTCGGCGAGGCGCTGCGCTCCGTGCTCTACTTCGGCGGTGACGGCACCGGCGGCTACCTGGTGCGCTTCGTCGTCGCCATCGTGCTCGCCCTGCTGCTGACGGCCGGAGTCGACTGGTCGCGCCGGCGCAAGCAGGCCGCCCAGGACCGTGCCGCGGCAGCCGAGGCGGCCGGGTGGTCGGATGCCCTGCCGTCGGAGGTGGAGGCACCCGCGCCAGCGGCCAAGCCCGCCACGGTTCGCATGGTGCCGCTGGCCGGCGGCAAGCCGCGTTCCACGCCGGTGCGCTACCTGATGCTCGCGCTGTTCCCCTTCTCTATGGTCGCGCTGATGCTCGGCATCATGCTCACCGCCATGCACAGCCCGACCCCGGTCGGCCTGCCCGTCGCCATCGTGTGCAGCTCAGAGGGCGCCGCCGCGCAGCTGGCACAGGGGCTCGAGGCCAGCACGGGCGACATGTTCGCCTTCCGCACCGAGCTCTCGGCCGAGACCGCCGACGAGCTCGTCTACAGCGGTGAACTCGTGGGCGCGCTCGTGCTCCCGGATGCCGGCAACCCGGCCGCGACCCTCTACAGTTCCGGCGCAGCGGGCACCGGTCAGCAGCTGGTCGTTCAGCGCGTGTTCCAACAGACCGCGCAGCAGGCCGGGTTCGAGCTCAAGCAGATCGACGTTGCCCCGCTCAATTCCACCGACACCGGTGGCGCGGTGAGCCTGTACATCGCGATGAGCTGGGTGATGGCCGGATTCCTCGGCGTCACCGTTCTGGCCGGCGGTGCCCCGAAACAGCTGCGCGTGCGCAAGCTCCTGCCGACCATGGCCGGCTGGGCGGTGTTCATGTCGCTCGTCACCTGGCTGATCGCAGGTCCGATCGTCGGCGCCTACCAGGGGCCCGTGTGGGCGCTGCTCGGCATCGGCGCGCTCACCGTCTTCTGCCTGAGCCTGGTCACCGCGGCGTTGGCGCGGCTGATGGGCCTGCTGGCCGTGGTTCCCGTGGTGACGCTGTTCATGTTCATCGGGGTGCCGGCATCCGGCGGCGGCCTCTCCACTTATATGCAGCCGGGACTCTTCCAGACGCTGCACGACGTGCTGCCGCTGCCCGCCGCCCTCGACGCGGTGCGCGCGATCACGTATTACGGGGGCGCCGGAATCGGCCAGCCGCTGCTGACCCTCGGCGTCTGGGGCGTCTGCGGCCTCGTCGCCGGCCTCGTCATCAGCGCGGTGCAGAACGCGCGCTCCGCCCGCCGAGCACCCGGAGCGGCGCCCACGGTGCTGGCCACTGTGCCGGCCACCGCGGTCAGCTAGCCGAGGAGCCGCGCTCTGCGCCACTTGCTCGCCCTCCGCGCCACATCAGCCGGCGCGGAGGACGACGACGTGGCGCAGAGCGGATGCCGCAGGCTCCTGCGGCGGCCGCCGAAAACAGGGATGCGACTTAAAAGCAGAAGGCCCCCGATTCCTCGGGGCCTTCTGTCTGAGTTGTTTGGCAACCAAACTCATATTCGCGTGCGCGAGGGGGACTTGAACCCCCACGCCCTTTCGAGCACTGGCACCTGAAGCCAGCGCGTCTGCCAATTCCGCCACTCGCGCGAACTCGTAGAGATTATCACGGGCTGACGCGCAGCACCATTTGAGGTGTTCGCTCGGTGTGTCGCGGTATCCGGAAAAGATGCGCCCAGCCCCAAGACCTGTCATCCTCAAGGGCGAGTTTCGCGGAGGAAGTGCTCCGAAACCGCCGGGGAATGCGCGGGAAGTACCGGCCAAAGGGCGGGTTCCCAGCGTCCCCGACTAACCTTTGATAGTCATCAGATACCGGAAGCAGGAGAGCTGTGGGCTTACTGGACAACTTCGAGAAGGGTCTCGAGCGCGCCGTGAACGGCGCATTTGCGAAGACTTTTCGCTCGGGGCTGCAGCCGGTTGAGATCACTGCGGCACTGCGCAGAGAGCTCGACACCAAGGCGGCAGTGGTCTCTCGCGACCGCGTGCTCGTGCCCAACAAGTTCCTCGTGCGCATGAACGCCGACGACTACGAGCGCATGCGCGCCCTGGGCCCCGCCCTGACCGACGAGCTCGGTCAGCTGGTGCAGCAGCACGCCGCGAGCCAGGGCTTCCAGTTCGCCGGCGCCCTCGACATCACACTGCAGAGCGACCCGGGGCTCAGCCTCGGCATGGTGCAGGTGGAATCCAGCAACGTCTCGGGCGCGATCGCCTGGACGCCGGTCGTCGACATCAACGGCCAGCGCCACCCCTGGTGAAGGCCCGCACCGTGATCGGCCGCGGCAGCGACGCCGATATCACCGTCCAAGACACCGGCACGAGCCGGCGCCACGTCGAGATCCTCTGGGACGGCCGCCGCGCCAAGGTGCGCGACCTCGGCTCGACCAACGGATCCAAGCTCAACGGCTCCCCCGTCACCGAGGCCGTGCTCGAGCCGGACTCCGTGATCACGATCGGCCGCACGAACATCACCTTCCGCGTTCTGGCCCAGGCCGCGCCGGCTGCCAGCCAGCCGGAGAGCTTCGGCGACGCGACGCAGCGCAACAACATGGACGGTTTCTGGGGGCCCCGTGACCAGTGAGCTCACCCTGCTTGTGCTGCGGTTGGGTTTCCTGCTGCTGCTCTGGCTCTTCGTCTTCGCCATCGTGTACGCGCTGCGCTCCGACCTGTTCGGGCAACGGGTGCGCAAGCTGCAACCGTCGGATGCCGCGGCATCGGCCGGCGGCAACGGCCATGCGGCGGCGTCAAAGCCAGCCAACAGCACCCCCAGCTTCAGCGCGACTGCCCCGGCCGGCCCCGTTGCGGCCAGTGCGGCCGCCGTCGCCGAGCCGGTGCTCGCTCCCGCCTTCGGCCGCGGTGACATCGCGACCGCGCAGACGGCCCACCGCCTCGTCATCACCTCCGGCGCCAAAGCAGGCGCCGAGTTCCCGCTCGGCCGCGACGAGATCACGATCGGCCGCTCCAGCGATTCGGCCATCGTCATCCGCGACGACTACACCTCCACCCACCACGCGCGCCTCATGCTGTGGAACGACCAGTGGATGCTGCAAGACCTCGACTCCACCAACGGCACCTTCCTCGACGGTGTCCGGGTTGCCGTGCCGACGCCGATCCCGTTGAACACTCCGGTGAAGATCGGTTCCACGACCTTCGAGCTGCGACGGTAGGCGCATGGCGAGGGTCTCAGACAGCGCGGCGGTCTCACACGTCGGACGCATCCGGTCGAACAACCAGGACTCCGGCCTCGCCGGGACCGGGCTGTTCGTCGTCGCCGACGGAATGGGAGGCCACGCCGGGGGTGACGTGGCATCCGCCATCGCCATCACCCGCATCGCCGAGGCCGACGTCCACTACAGCTCGGCGCAGGACGCGGAGTTCGCACTGCAGGCCTCGCTCGTCGCGGCCAACGCGCTGCTGGCAGAGACGGTGTTCGAGCACGCCGAGCTGACCGGCATGGGCACGACGGTCAGCGCCCTGGCCGTGCTCGGCGACGAGGTGGCGATCGCGCACATCGGCGACTCCCGCATCTACCTCTACCGCGACGGCGATGTCTCGCAGATCACCGTCGACCACACCTTCGTGCAGCGCCTCGTCGACAGCGGCCGCATCACCGAGGAAGAGGCGGCCGTGCACCCGCGGCGCAGCGTGCTGATGCGCGTGCTCGGCGACGTCGACTCCTCTCCGGAGGTCGACACCTCGATCCTGGCCACCCGCAGCGGCGACCGCTGGCTGCTCTGTTCCGACGGGTTGAGCGGCGTGGTCTCGCCCGAGCAGATCCGAGCCGAGTTCGCCCAGGGCGGCCGCGCGCACGACCTCGCCCAGCGACTGGTCAAGGACGCCTTGGATGCCGGCGCGCCCGACAACGTCACCGTCGTGGTCGTCGACATCGGCGAGACCGAGCCGCTCCGCACCGACCCGCTCATCGTCGGGTCGGCCGCCTCCCCGCTCAGCTTCGCGACGCCGGAGCCGACCCGCGTGCGCTCGATGCGCCTGCCGCCGTTCCGGCTGCACCCCGTGCGAGAGAGTCACTTCGAGCCCGACTCGCAGGACTACCTCGACGAGCTGATCGAGGAGGACCGCCGCCGTGTGCGCCGCCGCCGCGCCGTCTGGCTCGGCTCGATCATCACGCTGGCCGCGGCCATCGTGGTTGCCGGGGTGCTCGCCTACCAGTGGACCCAGACCCGCTACTTCGTTGGAAGTTCCAGTGGCACCGTCGCGATCTACCGCGGCGTGCAGCAGAGCCTCGGCCCGATCGAGCTGAACGAGCTCTATCTGAAGACCGACATCGCCCTGGCCGACCTGAAGCCCTACGACCAGAAGATCGTCGAGGCCACCATCAGCGCCGACTCCCTCGAAGAGGCTCAAGAGATCGTCGCCCGTCTGGATGCCAGTCGTGTCCCGGGCTAGCGCGCAGCCGGCGACGGCGCCGGTGCGCCGCATCCGGATCCCGCAGAAGTTCCGCAACCTCGAGCTGGCGCTGCTGATCTTCGCTTGCGCGATCAACGCCATCGCGATCGTCCTGGTGCAGTTGGGCGCGCTCGGCCACATCGACACCACGCTCATCGTGCTCGGCGCCGGCCTCTCGCTGCTCGTCTTCGGCATGCACGTGGCGATGCGTTTCGTCGCCCGCGACGCCGACCCGTTCATCCTGCCGATCGCCACCGTGCTGAACGGCCTCGGCATCGCCATGATCTACCGCATCGACATCGCCTTCGGCGACACCGGCTGGGCGAGCGCCGCCGTGCGCCAGATCGTGTGGAGCTCGCTGGCGATCATCGCGGCGATCGCCGTGATCCTGGTGATCCGCAACCACCGGGTGCTGTTCCGCTACACCTACGTCGCTGGCTTCGTCGCGGTCTTCCTGCTGCTGCTGCCCCTCGTTCCGGGCCTCGGCCGCGAGGTGAACGGCGCCCGCGTCTGGATCGGCGTCGGCGACTTCGCCACGTTCCAGCCCGGTGAGATCGCCAAGATCGCCCTCGCCGTGTTCTTCGCCGGCTACCTGGTGCGCAACCGCGACAGCCTGTCAATGGTCGGCACCAAGTTCCTCGGCATGCGGATGCCGCGCGCACGCGACCTCGGCCCGCTTCTCGTGGTCTGGGCTCTCTCGATGTCGGTCATCGTGTTCCAGCGCGACCTCGGAACCGCCCTGCTCTACTTCGGCCTGTTCATGGTGATGCTCTACGTCGCCACCGGCCGGCTGAGCTGGGTGTTGCTCGGCTTCAGCCTGTTCCTCGGCGGCGCCCTCGTGGCCAGCCAGACGCTCGACTACGTCAACGGCCGGTTCACCCACTGGCTCGACGCCTTCAACCCAGCGGTCTACGACGCGTTCGGCGGCAGCTATCAGCTGGTGCAGGGCATCTTCGGCCTCGCCAACGGCGGGCTCCTCGGCACCGGCCTCGGCCAGGGCCGCCCGGATCTCACCCCCGTACCGCAGAGTGACTTCAT
The DNA here is from genome assembly GCF_001542775.1 of Microterricola viridarii. GTDB lineage: Bacteria > Actinomycetota > Actinomycetes > Actinomycetales > Microbacteriaceae > Microterricola > Microterricola viridarii_A. Next base: position 3,190,391 of record NZ_CP014145.1, on the reverse strand, counting down.
CATCGCGAGCCTTGGCGAGGAACTCGGCCTAGCCGGGCTGTTCGCGATCCTCGCGCTCTACCTGCTCTTCATCGCCCGCGGCTTCCGCATCGGTTTCGCCGGCCAGGACGACTTCGGCAAGCTGCTCGGCGTCGGCCTCGCCTTCGTCGTGGCCCTGCAGTGCTTCATCGTGATCGGCGGCGTCACCCGGGTGATCCCGCTCACCGGCCTGACCACCCCGTTCCTGGCCGCCGGTGGCTCCTCGCTGGTGGCGAACTGGATCGTCGCCGCCCTTCTGCTGCGCCTCTCTGACACGGTGCGCAATCAGCCCCGTCTGGTGGTGAACGAATGAACCGCGAACTCAAGCGCGTGAGCATCGTCGTGTTCCTGATGTTCATGGCCCTGTTCAGCTCGGCCACGATCATCCAGGTGTTCCAGGCCGACAACCTCAGTAGCGACGCGCGCAACCAGCGCACGCTCTACGACAGCTACAAGGTGGAGCGCGGCCCCATCCTCGTCGGCGGAGCCCCGGTCGCCGAGTCCCTGCCCTCCAACGACAACTACCGCTTCCAGCGGGTGTACAGCAACGGTCCGGTCTACGCCCCGATCACGGGTTTCTTCCCGGTCAACGGCGAGCCAACGGGCCTGGAGGGCGCCCTCAACAGCTACCTGAGCGGAACGGCCAACTCGCAGTTCCTCGACTCACTGGAGCGACTGTTCACCGGCCAGGAGCGCAAGGGCGCCTCGGTGAGCGCGACCATCGATCCGGTTGCACAGCAGGCGGCCTGGGATGCCCTCGGCGACTACACCGGCTCCGTCGTCGTCACGGAGCCCAAGACCGGCCGCGTGCTGGCCATGGTCTCCAAGCCGAGTTTCGACCCCAACGTGCTGGCCGTGCACGACAGCGAGCTCGTCGACCAGAGCTATGAGGCGCTTCTCGCAGACCCGGGCGACCCACTCATCAACCGCGCCATCGGCGGAGACATGAACCCGCCCGGCTCCGTCTTCAAGCTCGTCGTCGTCGCGGCTGCCCTCGAGTCCGGCAAGTACACGCCGGATAGCGAGTTCCCGAACCCGCTGACCCTGCAGCTGCCCGGCACCGACACCGTCATCCGCAACAGCGGCGGCGATGACTGTGGCGGCGCCCCGACGGTCACCATTGCGACCGCGCTCCGGCTGAGCTGCAACGTGCCCATGGCCGAGCTCGGCATCGAACTCGGCGACACCGCCATCCGCGAGCAGGCAGAGAAGTTCGGCTTCAACCACGAGTTCGATATCCCGCTCGCGGTCGAGGCCAGCACCTACCCGCGCGGGCTGGATGACGCCGAGACGGCGATGACCGCATACGGCCAGTTCGACGTCCGCGCGACCCCCCTGCAGATGGCCATGGTGTCCGCCGCAATCGCCAACGGCGGCATCGTGATGAACCCGAACATGGTCGACGCGATCACCGCCCCCAACCTCAGTCCGCTGCAGACGTTCAAGCCGAGCGAGTTTCAGCGTGCCATCAGCCCGGAAACCGCTGCGACAATGAGCCAAATGATGGTCAACGGAGTCGAAAACGGTGCCGCGAGTAATGCAAGAATAGATGGGGTTAGTGTCGCCGGTAAGACGGGCACGGCAGAGAACGGCGGAGACCTTCCGTACACACTCTGGTTTACCGGTTTCGCTCCCGCGAATGATCCACAATATGCAATAACCGTCCTCATCGAGGACGGCGGGGGACTGGGCCAAACGGGGTACGGCAATCTTCTTGCCGCACCGGTCGCACAACAGGTACTAGAGGCGGTGCTGAATAAATGAGACCTACGACAGGGCTCACCTTCGGGGGACGTTACGAGCTCCTTTCGCGGATTGCGATCGGCGGCATGGGCGAGGTATGGAAAGCCACTGACCTCGTCATCGGCCGCCAGGTCGCCATCAAGATCCTCAAGGACGAATATCTCGGGGATCCGGGCTTCCTCGAGCGTTTCCGCGCCGAAGCCCGCCACGCCGCCCTGGTCAACCACGAGGGCATCGCCAACGTCTTCGACTACGGCGAGGAGGAAGGCAGCGCCTTCCTCGTGATGGAGCTCGTGCCCGGTGAGGCGCTCTCCACCATCCTCGAGCGCGACCACGTCCTCCCCACCGACAAGGTGCTCGACATCGTCGCGCAGACCGCGTCGGCACTGCACGCCGCACACGCCGCCGGTCTCGTGCACCGCGACATCAAGCCGGGCAACCTGCTCATCACGCCGGACGGCCGCGTCAAGATCACCGACTTCGGCATTGCCCGGATCGCTGACCAGGTGCCGCTGACCGCCACCGGCCAGGTCATGGGAACGGTGCAGTACCTCTCGCCCGAGCAGGCGTCCGGACACCCAGCCTCCCCCACGACCGACATCTACTCCCTCGGCATCGTTGCCTACGAGGCGCTTGCTGGCCGCCGCCCCTTCACGGGCGAGTCCCAGGTCGCCATTGCCATGGCTCAGATCAACGAGGCACCGCCGGAGCTGCCGCTCACCATCTCCGAGCCGGTGCGCAACCTGGTTTTCGCCTGCATCGCCAAGAACCCGGCCGACCGGCCCGCCTCCGCCGCGCACCTGGCGCGGGCGGCGACGGCGCTGCGCCGCGGCGACGTGCAGGCTGCTGCTGCCTCCGTGCCCGCCATCGCGGGCATCACGGCGGCCGGCGACGACCTCACCGCTCTCTTCCCCACCCAGACGGGCGCACCGACGGCAGCCACCACCGTGCTGCCGGCATCCGGTGCCATCGCCGGGTCGATGACCCGCTCAGACGCCGTTGTCGCCGAGAAAAAGAAGAAGAAGCGCAGCCCGTGGACCTGGCCGCTGATCGCGCTGATCGCGTTGCTCGCGCTCGTGCTGATCGGGGCCATCGTCGCCCTGGCCACCCAGAACAACAAGCCGGCGCCGGCTCCGAGCACGCCCGCCACCTCCCAGACACCCATCACTACGCCGAAGCCGACCGTGACGACGCCGCCGCCTGCGACGACCGCGTCGATCGTCGAGTCCGATTTCATCGGCCTCACCGCCGACGAGGCCCGCGCAAAGCTGGGCGACCTGGGCATGACGGCCGACGTGAAGACCGGCAACGCCGCGACGACCTCTGACGACGTGAACCACGTGTACGCGGTCAACCCCACGGGCAAGAACGTCGCCCTGGGCACGACCATCACCGTCACGGTCTGGGGCGATGTCGTCATGCCGAGCGCACCGAGCGCAGGGCCTTCCCTGGTCAGCGGCTCCGAGCCGTTTGAGCCGGGCGCCGACGTCACCGTCAGCTGGCCGTCACAGAGCTGCCCGAGTGGCCAGGAGCTGAGCGGCTACGGCGTCGCCGTCAGCGGCGAGGGCGCAGCGGTCAAGGTGCAGGACCAGAGCCCCGGGGGCTCGCGCACCGCCGTGATCACGGCCGGAAGCGCGCCGTTCTCGGTCACCTTCACCTATTTCTGCGGCCCGTTCGAGTCGCCCAGCTCGCCGGCGTTGAACGTTGACGTGAAGCAGGCCCAGCCAACCCCGGCACCGGAGGGGTCGGGTCAGACCCCCGCGCCGAGCAAGAAGCCCGAGTAGCGCCGGCACCACACCCGTTCGAGGGTAATATCACGTAAGTGCGCCGAGCTATGAGGGAGATTCGCTGTGTCTGAGGAAGGTCGCCTGATCGCTGGGCGCTACCGTGTGGGCGAGCTCATCGGGCGCGGTGGGATGTCAGACGTTCACCGCGGCACCGACTCGCGGCTCGGCCGGACGGTGGCCATCAAGCTGCTGAAGCCGTCCCTGGCCAGTGACCCGGCGTTCCGTACCCGGTTCCGGCAGGAGGCGCAGGCAGCGGCGCGCATGGCGCACCCGACGATCGTGCGCGTCTTTGACGCCGGCGAGGAGACGGTCGTCGACGCCAGCGGGCACGAGACGCAACTGCCGTTCATCGTGATGGAGTACGTCGACGGCACACTGTTGAAGGACCTGATCAAACAGGGCCCACTCGCCTCCAGTGAAGCCGTGCGCATTCTCGAAGGCGTGCTGACCGCGCTCGAGTACTCACACCGCGCCGGTGTCGTGCACCGCGACATCAAGCCCGGCAACATCATGATCACGCGCAACGGCCAGGTCAAGGTGATGGACTTCGGCATCGCCAGGGCCATCTCCGACTCTTCGACGACCGTCGCGCAGACCACGGCGATCCTGGGCACCGCCTCCTACTTTTCGCCGGAGCAGGCCAAGGGCGAGATCGTCGACGCCCGCACCGACCTCTACTCGACCGGCGTCGTGCTGTTCGAGATGCTCACCGCCCGGCCGCCGTTCCGCGGCGACACCCCGGTAGCCGTCGCCTACCAGCACGTTTCCGAGGTCGCCCCCAAGCCGAGCAGCTTCAACCCCCAGGTCTCCCCCGCCCTCGATGCGGTCGTGGCGCGGGCCATGACAAAGGACAGGGAGCGGCGCTACCAGAGCGCGGCCGAGTTCCGCTCCGAGCTGGAGCTCGCCGGAGCCGGCCATGTTCCGATCCATCACGAGCCCGATGGCGCTGCGACCGCCCTGTTCAGCCATGACCCGCACGCGGTCTCCGGCTCGGAGCTGGCGCTCAAGCAGCTCTCCGAAGACACCGGCATGGTGCGCACTCAGCGGCGCCCACCGGCACTCTGGATCTGGGCCGGCGTGGTGAGCATCATCGTCATCGTCATCACGGTCATGCTGTGGGCCATGAACCTGAGCCCGAACACCGAGCTCCCGCCGACCTCCCGCGAGGTGCCGGTGCTGACCGGGCAGACCTTCGCTGAGGCACAAACAGCCTTGGGCGGGCTCGAGCTGCAGGCGACAGAGCTGCGCGAGGCGAGCGCCACCGTTCCGGCTGACCAGGTGATCCGCACCGACCCGGTCGCCGGCACCATCGTCAACCCGGACACGATGATCAAGGTCTACGTGTCCTCGGGCAAGACGGCCATCGCGGTGCCGGATGTCAGCAATATCAGCCTCGCCGATGCCGAGGCGAAGCTGGCGGCCGCCGGTTTCCAGCTCGGGCTCACCACGAAGCAGAACTCGCCGACCATCCCCGCCGACATCGTGCTCTCGACCGCTCCGGCCGCCGGCGCGGAGGCACACGAGGGCGACACGGTCGATGTGACGATCTCCAGCGGGCTCGTTCTGCTGCCCGATCTCACCGGTCAGACCCTCAGCGCCGCAACGTCCATCCTGCAGGGCCCTGACCTCCAGCTCACCGCCACGGCCGTGCCCGATGTGAACTGCCCGGCGCAGCCGAACGATCCGATCGTGCGGCAGTCATTGGCGGCCGGGGACGTTCCGCAGAAGTCTCAGGTCGAGATCACCTACTGCTCGGGCAAGTAGCCGGCACGGAGGTCTTCCGGGCGTTCCGGGCTCAGCCCAGGCGCACCAGCGGGTTCAGGCCGAGCGCACGCTCGGCGGCGCCAGAGAGCCCCGCCTGCTCCAGCCAGTTTCCGAGCATCAGGTAGCCGCCCTCTGTCAGAACGGACTCGGGGTGGAACTGCACGCCGTAGAGGGGCGCTGAGGCGTGCCTGAGGCCCATGATGACGCCGCCCTGGGTGCGTGAGGTGATCACGAGCTCGGCCGGCACCGTCTCCTCGACGACGGCGAGGGAGTGGTAACGGGTCGCCGTGAACGGCTGCGGCACGCGGGCGTAGAAGTCGCTGTCGTCGTGCGTGACCAGCGAGGTCTTGCCGTGCATGAGTTCCTCGGCGTTGGTCACCGTGGCCCCGAATGCCTCCGCAATGGCCTGGTGGCCGAGGCAGACACCGAGCAGCGGCTGGTCGGCGGCGTACGCGGCGCGCACGGTCGCGATCGACACTCCGGCGTCGGCGGGCTTGCCCGGGCCGGGAGAGACCAGCACGGCGTCGTACTCGGCCGCGCGCGCGGCGGCATCCTCCACCGGGTAGTCGTCGTTGCGCACAACGGTCGTCTCTGCGCCAAGCTCCTGCAGATAGCCGTTCAGTGTGTAGACAAAGCTGTCGTAGTTGTCGATGACGAGTACACGTGTCATGTGCCGACCGTTGCTTCCTGGTTGTTGATGAGCGTTTCCACCCAGGGGAAGCCCCAGGTGGCAAGAGAGTAGAGAGCTGCGGCCACGAGCACCAGCACGAGCAGGATGCGCAGCCACACCGGGCCGGGAAGGACCCGCCACAAAGCACCGTACATGGTTCAGCCTTCCTGCGCCTGAGCGGCGACTTGTGCGGCGATCTCCTTGGGCGGCCCGGCGCTCAATGGCTGCCAGGACTCGAACACCCCGTAAGAGATGATGCGCTCGTCGGTGGAGAGCAGGGGGTTGCAGGTGGTGAGCGTGATGATGCGCTCACCCGGCGCGGTGCCTGCTGCGCGCGGCACCGGGGCGAGCACGTCACCGGCGCTCGGCTGCACGTACTCGTGGTTGCGGAAACGGTAGGTGTAGTAGCCGTCGGCCGTCTGCACGTAGATGGCGTCGCCGAGCTGGAGCTCGTTGACCAAGTGCATGCCGCCGCCCCACGCGCTGCGGTGCGCCGCCAGTGCCATGTTGCCGACCTCGCCCGGCATCTGCGTGTTCTCGTAGCGACCGACGCCCAGGTACATGCTGTTCAGCACGTCCGTGGTGGTGCCCTGCGCGATGTTGCGAGCGTACTCCGGCCCGAACCGGGGCACGTAGAGCACCCCGAGGATCTCGCCGTGCTCCGGCGGCGCCGCCACGGGCGGTTCGCCATAGTCGACGGGCTCGGCCGGGTCGGTGGCCACCGGCGCCGGGGCGGTGGGGGCGTCGGCCTGCGCGATCCATTCCTGGCTCTGGGACGCCGCAGAGCTCTTCTGCTGGTTCGCCATGATGGCGTCGTTCCACCAGAGCTGCCAGGCGAGGAACAACAGCACGAGCACGCCGGCGGTGAGGAGCAGCTCACCCAGGACCCCGATGACGCTCACACGGGGGCGGTCACGAGCGCGGCTGCGGCGCTGACGCCGAGTCTTCGGCGTCGCGGCGGCCTCACTCATGCAGCAATCTTATGGGAGCGTGGGGGTCGACCCCGGCTCTGACCAGTTTCTTTGCGCTGTTCAGGATAGAATCGCACGCATGGCACGCACGAAATCATCGAAGCCCGCACCAGTGGTCGAGAACCGCTCTGGTGAAGACGCCCCGAACGCGGTCTGGTTCAAGCCCGTGATGTTCGGCTTCATGCTGCTCGGTCTGGTGTGGATCATCGTGTTCTACGTCAGCCAGGGCGCGTTCCCCGTCGCGGCGCTCGGCTCGTGGAATATCCTCGTCGGCTTCGGCATCGCCTTCATCGGCTTCCTCATGACCACCCGCTGGCGCTAACGTCCCACAGTTTCAGAAAAGGCCGCCACCCTCTCAGGTGGCGGCCTTTCTCATGCCCGCCGCGTCCCGCCGCTCGGCTGGGCCGGGGTGTAACCCCATAAGAAAGTTATCCACAGGCGTTTCCTCGTGTGGAAAGTTACATCCGTGTAATTATCCCCAGTGTTAATAACCCTGTGGATAGATTCTGGGGATAACTCTGTGGAGAGACGGCAGATGCCGCGAGCATCAGACCAGGGGGAAGAAGACGTAGCGCATGCTGAGCAGCAGCAGCACGACCGTGAGCGCGCTGAGGAGCACGATCTGCAGGCCTTTCTGCTCGCGCTTGCGGGTCTCCATGAAGATCAAACCGACGAGCGCGCCGCCGACGAGTCCGCCGAGGTGCGCCTGCCAAGCGATGTTCAGGCCGGGGATGAAGCCGATGACGAGGTTGATGCCGAGCAACACGAGCAGCTGGCGGGCGTCGCCGCCCATCCGGCGTTGGATCACCAGGAAGGCGCCCATGAGGCCGAAGATGGCGCCGGAGGCGCCGACCACCTGGGTCGTCGGCGAGCTCAGCAGCACGACGCCGACCGAGCCGGCCAGCGCGCTGATCAGATAGAGCGCGAGGAAGCGGACGCGGCCGAGCATCCGCTCGAGCAGCTGCCCGAAGATCCACAGCGTGTACATGTTGAGCGCCACGTGCAGGATGAAGCTGGTCGAGTGCACGAGCACGACGGTGAAAAGCCGCCACGGCTCGAAGATGTGCGTCGACACGGTGATCGGCGTGAAGAACAGCGCGTTCGTGACGCCGAGCCCGGGAATCCACTGCAGCACGAAGACCAGCAGGGTGAGCCCGATGATGCTGTAGGTCACCACGGGGGCGCCCTGGCCCGTCATCCGGGTCAGGATGGCCGGCTTGGTGCGTGCCGCGGATGCCCGCTGCTCACGCATGCATTCAGGGCAGGTAACGCCAACTGCCCCGACTGTTTGGCAGTCGGGGCAGATGGTACGGCCACAACGCTGACAGAGCACGAAGCTCTGCCGCGAGGGGTGCCGGTAGCAATAGTTTGCCGCTGAGTCCGGCACTGAGGTCATTGCAGCAGCCTTGGCTATTGAGGTTTAGAGCTGCTCGATGGTGATGCTCTCGATGACGACGTCGTCGAGCGGGCGGTCGCGTCCGTCCGTGGGGACCGAGCCGAGCTTGTCGACGATCGCACGGGAGTCGGCGTCCTCAACGGCACCGAAGATCGAGTGCTTGCCCTGCAGCCAGGTGGTGGGTGCGGTGGTGATGAAGAACTGCGAGCCGTTGGTGCCGCGGCCGCCCTGAGTGCCCGCGTTGGCCATGGCCAGCATGTAGGGCTCGGTGAAGTCGAGGTCGGGGCTGATCTCGTCGTCGAACTGGTAGCCGGGGCCGCCGATGCCCTGACCCAGCGGGTCGCCGCCCTGGATCATGAATCCGGGGATGATGCGGTGGAACACGACGCCGTTGTACAGCGGGGTGTTGCTCTTCACGCCCGTGGCCGGGTGGGTCCATTCCTGCTCACCGGTGGCGAGCCCAACAAAGTTGCGGACGGTCTTCGGGGCGTGGTTGCCGAACAGGTTCACCTTGATCGGGCCGTAGTTGGTGTTGAGCGTTGCGACAGCGGTGTGCTTGGACATAGCAACATTCTCTCACAGGCATTTGTGCGGACCTGCGATGTTCGCGCGCAACGAAATGAAGACCACTATCTGCAAACTCGCGCCCCGTTCCCAGCCCGATCGGTGGCAAGATGGTAGCTGTTCGCCAGAGACACGATGGAGGGTCCGATGAGCTTGTCACGAAAGCGTCGCAAAGAACTCGATCACCTGCGCAGCAGCGCCGAGGAATTGTGGGAGCACCAGCAGGCGGTGCTGAACCACGCCAACGACGTCGCCCGTGAGGCCAGCCGCCAGCTCGGGCACCTCACCCGCGAGGAAGTAGCCCCCGCGTGCGCGGTGGCTTCGATCAGTACGTCCGCCCCAGCGTCGAGCAGGCGCGCGAGCTCGCGCGCGGAACGGGAGCGACCATCGAGCGCACCGTCGTTCCCGCTCTCGGCACCGCGATCGGCACCGTGATGAGCGTCGGCGACGTCGCCAGGGACGCCCGTGTCCGTGCCGCATTCAACCGCATCGCTCCAGAGAAGGCCGTCGTTCCCGTGAAGAAGAGTTCAGGTATCGGCAGCACCATCGCCCTCGCAGCGGCTGCGGTCGTCGCGGTCGGCGTCGCCTACGCGGTCTGGCAGACCTTCCGGGCCGATGACGAGCTCTGGGTCGCCGACGATGAGGCGCCGCTCGACGACACCCGCCCCTAGGGCCCCTCAACACGAAGACAGGCCGCCATCCCTCCGGGGTGGCGGCCTGTCGCGTTCCCAAGCCGGCGCTCGGTCGGGATCGTGCGTCAGCGCTCGATCAGGATGCCGTTGGGCGGGCGAGTCTCGTTGAGCGCCAGTCCGATCCGCACGAGTTCGACCGTCTTCAGCGACTTCAGCTCCTCGAGGGGAACCCAGCGGGCCTCGTCGCTGGATCCGCCGCGTTCGTGGGCGAGCTCGCCCGAGATGATGTGCGCCCGGTAGACCACGCGGATGGTGTTCAGCGGCCGGCCGGCAGCACCGGGTTGGCGGGAGTGTGCGGCGATGATGTGGTTGTCGATGCCGAGCAGCACCTCGAGGCCGGCGTGGTAGCCGGTCTCCTCGAAGATCTCACGAATGGCGGTCTGTGACGGGTTCTCGGCGCCCTCGAGCCCGCCACCCGGCAAGGTCCAGCCGTTGCGGCCGTGCTCGTTCCAGTGCGAGAGCAGGATGCGTCCATCGCGGATGATCACCCCGTAGGCCGCAATCCTGAAGTCCATGCCGCCACACTAGCGCCGGAAACGAAAGAAGGCCGACTTTCGTCGGCCTTCAATCTTTATTCTGTGGAGCCTGGGAGAATCGAACTCCCGACATCCTGCTTGCAAAGCAGGCGCTCTACCAACTGAGCTAAGGCCCTCGAGAGGTTCTGAGAACACTTCTCGATCTGAATTGCCGGCTCGATTTCTCGATCCGGCCGATTCGTGGGGATACCAGGACTTGAACCTGGGACCTCTTCGTTATCAGCGAAGCGCTCTAACCGCCTGAGCTATATCCCCGGAATGGGCAGGTATGACATTACCTGACCACCACCGAAATGACGAAATCGGGATCGTATCCCGCGCGCGTCTAGTTGTTGGTGAAGCCGACGAGAATGCCGCCGGTGACCTTCACGCTGAGGTTGTACAGCACGGCCATAATCGCGCCGAGCGCCGTGACGATGACGATGTCGAGCAGTGCGACGACCGTGGTGAAGCCCATCACCTGGGGCAACGAGATGAAGCTGGTGAGGCTCTGCGCGCCGCCGGTGACGTCCTTGAAGAGCTTGTCGGCTTCGGCGAAGATCTCGGTCTGGTCCAGCACCGTGTAGATCAGGAACGTGCCCACGATCGTGACGATGGCCATGCAGATCGAAATCAGGAACGACAGCTTGACGGCCGACCAGAAATCGACGTAGACCAGCTTGAGTCGCACCTGCTTCGTCGCCGGGCGACGGTTCGACTTCTTGGCAAGTTTGTCAGCGACACTACTCATTGACGGTTTCTTCCTTCCCGGGTTCGCCCTCTGCATCCGCCGACTCGTCGTCGGCCTGCTCCAGATTGCGTTCGGTGTTCTTCGCGATTGCGATAATTCGGTCATCATCGGCAAATTTGGCGAAAACAACCCCCATGGTGTCGCGTCCCTTGGCTGGGACTTCAGCGACGTCAGAGCGTACCACCTTGCCACTGGCAAGAACCACAAGGACCTCGTCCTGCTCTTCGACGATGATGGCGCCGGCCAGGTCGCCCCGGTCCTCGCTCAGCTTGGCCACCTTGATGCCCAAACCGTTGCGGTTCTGCAGGCGGTACTGGTCGACCGAGGTGCGCTTGGCGTAGCCGCCCTCCGTCACGACGAAGACGTAGCCCTCGTCGGTGACGACCGAGGCGTCGAGCAGTTCGTCGTCGCCGCGGAAGTGCATTCCGCCAACGCCGGACGTGCTGCGGCCCATGGGTCGCAGTGCCTCGTCGCTGGCGCGGAACCGGATCGACATGCCCTTGCGCGAGACGAGCAGCACGTCATCGTCTTCGTTCAGCAGCATGGCCGAGACGAGGGCGTCGCCCTCGCGCAGCTTGATGGCGATGATGCCGCGCGAGCGGTTGGTGTCGTACTCCGAGAGAGCGGTCTTCTTGATCAGGCCGTCGCGGGTGGCCAGCACCAGGTAGGTGGCGACCTCGTAGTCGCGGATGTCGAGGATCTGCGTGATCTCTTCGTCCGGCTGCATCTCGAGCAGGTTCGCGACGTGCTGGCCCTTGGCGTCGCGGCCGGCCTCCTGGATCTCGTACGCCTTGGCGCGGTAGACGCGGCCGGCGTTCGTGAAGAACAGCAGCCAGTGGTGCGTCGTCGTGACGAAGAAGTGCTCGACCACGTCATCCGCGCGCAGCTGGGCGCCCTTGACGCCCTTGCCGCCGCGGTGCTGGCTGCGGTAGTTGTCGCTGCGGGTGCGCTTGACGTAACCGCCGCGGGTGACGGTGACGACCATCTCCTCCTCGGGGATCAGGTCTTCGACGCTCATGTCGCCGTCGTAGCCGTACATGATCTCGGTGCGGCGGTCGTCGCCGAACTTCGCCGTGATCTCGGCGAGCTCCTCGATGATGATCTCGCGCTGGCGAACCTCTGAGGCCAGAATCGCGTGGAACTCGGCGATGGCCAGCTCCAGCTCGTTCAGTCGGTCGATGATCTTCTGGCGCTCAAGGGCGGCCAGACGGCGCAGCTGCATGGCGAGGATGGCGTCGGCCTGCAGCTGGTCGGCTCCGAGCAGCTCCATCAGGCCGGTGCGCGCCTTCTCGACATCCGGGGACCGGCGAATGAGGGCGATGACCTCGTCGAGGGCGTCGAGGGCCATGACGTAGCCGCGCTGGATGTGCGCCTCGGCTTCGGCCTTCTTCAGGCGGTACTGGGTGCGCCGCACGATGACCTCGACCTGGTGCATGACCCAGGCGTGGATGAATCCGTCGACCGACAACGTGCGCGGAACGCCGTCGACGATCGCGAGCATGTTGGCGCCGAAGTTCTCCTGCAGCTGCGTGTGCTTGTACAGGTTGTTCAGCACAACCTTGGCGACGGCGTCGCGCTTCAGCACGATGACGAGGCGCTGGCCGGTGCGGCCGGAGGTCTCGTCACGGATGTCGGCGATGCCGGTGATCTTGCCGTCCTTGACCAGGTCGGCGATCTTGATCGCGAGGTTGTCCGGGTTGACCTGGTAGGGCAGCTCGGTGACGACGAGGCAGGTGCGGTTCTGGATCTCCTCGACCGAGACGACGGCGCGCATGGTGATCGAGCCGCGTCCGGTGCGCTGGGAGTCGTGGATGCCCTTGGTGCCGAGGATCTGGGCACCGGTCGGGAAGTCCGGGCCCTTGATGCGCTGCATCAGCGCTTCCTGCAGTTCCTCGCGGGTCGCGTCGGGGTTCTCCAGGTACCAGGTGGCGCCGGCGGCGACCTCGCGCAGGTTGTGCGGGGGGATGTTCGTGGCCATACCGACCGCGATGCCGACGGATCCGTTGACCAGGAGGTTCGGGAAGCGGGCCGGCAGGACCGAGGGCTCCTGGGTGCGGCCGTCGTAATTGTCTTGGAAGTCGACGGTGTCTTCGTCGATGTCGCGCACCATCTCGAGCGCGAGCGGGGCCATCTTGGTCTCGGTGTAACGCGGGGCGGCTGCGCCGTCGTTGCCGGGCGAGCCGAAGTTGCCCTGGCCGAGAGCGAGCGGGTAGCGCAGGCTCCACGGCTGGACCAGACGCACCAGCGCGTCGTAGATCGAGCTGTCGCCGTGCGGGTGGAACTGGCCCATGACGTCGCCGACGACGCGCGAGCACTTGGAGAATGCCTTGTCGGGGCGGTAGCCGCCGTCGAACATTGCGTAGATAACGCGGCGGTGCACCGGCTTCAGTCCGTCGCGCACATCGGGCAGAGCACGCCCGACGATAACGCTCATGGCGTAGTCGAGGTAGGAGCGCTGCATCTCGAGCTGCAGGTCGACCTGATCGATCTTGCCGTGCGCCGCGAAGTGCGCAGCGCTCTGCGCCTCCTCGGCGCTCGTCTGCTCGGCACCGGTGGTGTTGTCTTCGTCTGCCATTTGCCTTCTCTAGTCTCTGCTCGTGCTTGTGCGCTGTGATCTAGCTGCTCCGCTGGCCGGCCCGGTCGAAACCACATCAAGGGGTTTCGGTTGGGCCAGCCAGCGAGCATTCGCTAGATGTCGAGGAAGCGCACGTCCTTCGCGTTCTGCTGAATGAAGTTACGGCGGCTCTCGACGTCTTCGCCCATCAGGGTGGAGAACACCTCATCGGCCGCGGCCGCGTCGTCGAGGGTGACCTGCAGCAGTGTGCGGGTCTCGGGGTTCATCGTGGTCTCCCACAGCTCCGAGTAGTCCATCTCGCCGAGACCCTTGTAGCGCTGGATGCCGTTGTCCTTGGGGATGCGCTTGCCGGCGGCCTGGCCCTCGACCAGCATCGCGTCGCGCTCCCGGTCGGAGTAGACGTACTCGTGTGCCGAGTTCGTCCACTTCAAGCGGTACAGCGGCGGCTGCGCCAGGTAGACGTAGCCGAGGTCGATCAGCGGGCGCATGTAGCGGAACAGCAGCGTCAGCAGCAGCGTGGTGATGTGCTGGCCGTCGACGTCGGCATCCGCCATCAAAACGATCTTGTGGTAGCGGACCTTCTCGGTGTTGAAGTCCTCGCCGATGCCGGCACCGAAGGCCGTGATCATGGCCTGCACCTCGTTGTTGCCGAGGGCACGGTCGAGCCGCGCCTTCTCGACGTTGAGGATCTTGCCGCGCAGCGGCAGGATGGCCTGCGTCTCGGGGTTGCGGCCCTGCACGGCGGAGCCGCCGGCCGAGTCACCCTCGACGATGAAGATCTCAGAGATCGACGGGTCTTTCGACTGGCAGTCCTTGAGCTTGCCCGGCATGCCGCCGGACTCGAGCAGGCCCTTGCGGCGGGCACCCTCGCGGGCCTTGCGCGCCGCCATGCGGGCGGTCGCGGCCTGCAGGGACTTGCGGATGATGTCCTTGGCCTGGTTCGGGTTGCGGTCGAACCAGTCGGCCAGCTCGACACCGACGACGCGCTGCACGAATGCCTTCGCCTCGGTGTTGCCCAGCTTGGTCTTGGTCTGGCCCTCGAACTGCGGCTCGGCCAGTTTGATCGAGATGACGGCGGTCAGGCCCTCGCGCACGTCGTCGCCGGAGAGGTTCTCATCCTTCTCCTTCAGGATGCCCTTTTCACGCGCGTACTTGTTGACCAGCGTCGTGAGCGCGGCGCGGAAGCCCTCTTCGTGGGTTCCACCCTCGTGCGTGTTGATCGTGTTCGCGTAGGTGTGCACGCTCTCGGTGTAGGCAGAGGTCCACTGCATGGCGACCTCGAGCGCGATCTTCTTGTCGGCGCCCTCCGATTCGAAGGAGATGATCTCGTCGTGCACGACCTCCGCCTTCTTGGCGTTGTTGAGGTACTCGACGTAGTCCTTGAGGCCCTGCTCGTAGAGGTACGAGTTGTGGCGGGGCTTGCCCTCGTCGTCGCGGCTGATCTCACGCTCGTCGGTGAGGTTGATTCGCAGGCCCTTGTTGAGGAACGTCATCTGCTGGAAGCGTGCCCGCAGCGTCTCATAGTCGAACTCGACGGTCTCGAAGGTGTCCGGGCTCGGCCAGAAGGTGATCCGGGTTCCGGTCTCATCGGACGGCTCGCCCTGCGCGAGCGGGGCGTCGGGGACGCCGTGCTTGAAGCTCTGTCGCCAGACGTGGCCCTGTCGGCGCACCTCGACCTCGAGGCGGCTGGAGAGGGCGTTCACGACCGAGGAACCAACGCCGTGCAGGCCGCCGGAGACCGCATAGCCGCCGCCGCCGAACTTGCCACCGGCGTGCAGAACGGTCAGAACGACCTCGACGGTCGAGATTCCGAGTCCCTGGTTCAGGTCGACGGGGATTCCGCGGCCGTTGTCGTCGACGCGCACGGCGCCATCGGCCAGGATCGTCACGTCAATCGTGTCGCAGTAGCCGGCAAGAGCCTCGTCGACGGAGTTGTCGACGATCTCGTAGACCAAGTGGTGCAGACCGCGGGGACCGGTGGAACCGATGTACATACCCGGGCGCTTCCGCACCGCTTCGAGGCCTTCGAGAACCTGGATCTCGTTTGCGCCGTACTCGGGCACTGGATCGCTCGTGTTCGGTTCCGATGTCATATGAAAATAGGCTCCTGACCGTCGTTTGGGCGACCTTCCGATCCTACCAAATTGAGGCCCTCGCAGTGCGGAATTTCGCCTTCTAACGGCCTCAATGTCGCGAGTTGACCGAATTTGCCGCCCTACCCGTAGGTATCGCGCGGGCCACGCCCTGGAATCGATCTGGGGCCCTTTTTCCAGGATGGGGCGTTCGGCCCTTGGAACCGGATGGAGACGACGCCCGCTTCTCGGAACTCGGTGGCGATGCGCGTCATGATCTCGACCCGCATGAGCCGCAATTGCGTCGCCCACGCCGTCGATTCGCACTGCACCGTGAGTACACCCTCGTCGATTCCGAGCGGCCTGGAGTGCTTCGCCGTCTCCGCCCCCGCGATAGCGACCCAGGAATTCAGCAGGTCTGCCTGGGTGAGCGGCGCCCGCCAGCCCAGCTGGTTGGTCAGCAGGGTGAGGGAGTCGCCGAGCCCCTTCGGGTCGCGGCCGACGCCGAAGGCCTGGCTCTCGGTCGGGTCGTGCTTCTTCTTGCGCTTCAGGCGCGGCCCGCGCGGCAGCCCGCCGAACACCTCCTTTAGGTGCAGGTACACCCGGCCGGCCTCACTCTCGATCGAATCGTCCGGTTCCATCGGCCTTGAATTCTGTTCAGCCATCAGCGACCTCAGCCATCGACGACCTCGCCGGCGCGGATGTGAATGGTGTGCGCGGTGAGCACGGCGGGGATGTCCTCGAGCACGGCGGCCGTGATGAGGACCTGCTCGTAGCCGGTCACGGCTTCGGCCAGCCGGCTGCGCCGCTGCTGGTCCAGCTCGGCAAAGACGTCGTCCAGGATCAGCACCGGGTCGCCGGATGCCGACTCTCGGCGCAGGATCTCGGCGGCGGCGAGTTTCAGCGCCAACGCGAACGACCAGGACTCGCCGTGGCTGGCGTACCCCTTGGTCGGGAGGTCGTTCAACATGAAGACGAGGTCGTCGCGGTGCGGTCCGCGCAGCGTGATGGCGCGGTCCAGTTCCTTGCTGCGTACCTCGCGGAGCGAGTCGCGAAATTTTTCTGAAGTGCTCTCTCCGCCGGTCCAGCCGTCCCCGCTTGCGTTGCCGTTGCTGGCACCGCTCCCGCCGGTCGAAACAGGCCAGCCGGAACCGTCGTCTTCTGCATCCGCGGCGGAGCCGCCGAAAATACTGAGCTGCGGCCGCAGCTCCGGGCCGTGGTCGTCGCCGGCGACCGCGTGGTAGGCGGCGCGCAGCGGCTCTCGGAGGGCGCGGGTCAGCAGCATCCGCTCGTCGATGATCTCGGATCCGAGCGCGACGAGACGCTCGTCCCAGATGTCGAGGGTCGAGAGGGCATCGCCGCGCACGCCGCGGGCCCGTGCCGATTTCAGCAGGGTGTTGCGTTGTTTCAGCACGCGGTCGTAGTCGGCAAGCACCCCGGCGAGGCGCGGGGAACGCAGAATCAGGAGCTGGTCGAGGAAGCGGCGCCGGCCGGAGGGGTCGCCCCGCACCAGCGAGAGGTCCTCGGGGGCGAACAACACACTGGAGAAGTAGCGCGGCAGTTCGCGCGGCTTGATCGCCGAACGGTTGATCTGTGCGCGGTTGGCGCCGCTGCGGTTCAGCTGCACCTCGGCCAGGATCGATCGCTGGGCGTGTTCGAGCCTGGCGCGGATGATCGCGGCGTCCCGGCCGGCGCGGATCATGGCCTGGTCGCTCGACACCCGGTGCGAGCCGAGCGTGCTGAGGTAGCCCAGCGCCTCAACGAGGTTCGTCTTGCCCTGCCCGTTGCGGCCGACAATCAGGTTCGGACCCGGGCGCAGCTCGACCTCGGCGACCGCATAGTTGCGGAAGTCGGTGAGGCTCAGATGGGATACGAACACGGCCTCAACCCTAGCCGGGGCCCTCTGACAGAGTGATCTGCACTCCGTCCGATTGCCCGTTTTAGCTGTCGGCTTTTTTTATCTCGTGGCCGCCGAACTGGTTGCGGAGCGCCGCGACAGCCTTCATCGCCGGGGAGTCCTCTTGCCGCGAGACGAAACGGGCGAAGATCGACGCGCTGATCGTGGGCACGGGCACAGCGTTGGCGATGGCTTCCTCGACGGTCCACCGGCCCTCGCCGGAATCGTCGACGTAGCCCTCGATATCGCTCAGATCGGCATCTTCGTCGAGCGCGCGCACGAGAAGCTCGAGCAGCCAGGACCGCACGACCGTGCCGCGCTGCCAGGCCTTGAATGTTCCCGGAACGTCCTTGATCAGGTCGGTGCGCGCATCGAGCAGTTCATAGCCCTCGGCGTATGCCTGCATCAGGGCGTATTCGATGCCGTTGTGCACCATCTTGGCGTAGTGGCCGGCGCCGACTTCGCCCACGTGCACGAAGCCTTCCTCACGCGGGCCTTCCGGGCGCAGCGCGTCGAAGACGGGCATCACCCGCTCCACCTGTTCTGCGGTGCCGCCGACCATCAGGCCGTACCCGTTCTCGCGGCCCCAGACCCCGCCAGAGACACCGGCGTCGATGAAGTCGATGCCGTGCGTTCCGAGCTGCTCTGCGTGCTTGAAGTCCTCGGTGAAACGCGAGTTACCGCCGTCGATCACGAGGTCGCCGGGGGCCAGCAGGCCGCCGAGCTCGTCGATCACGGCATCCGTGATCGCGCCGGCCGGCACCATGACCCAGACCGTGCGCGGGGCCGGAAGCGCGGCGACCATCTCGGTAAGGCTCGCGGCGTCCGTGACGGCGGGATTCCGGTCGTAGCCGGTGACCTCAATGCCTTGGGCGCGCAACCGGGAGCGCATGTTGTCGCCCATCTTGCCGAGGCCAACGAGACCGATATGCATGATGAACTCCCTGATCAGCGCAGCAGAAGGTTCGGCTGCAGCAAGTACTTGTAGCTGTCGGCACCCGGCTGCTCCTTCGAGCTCTGGCTGGTGATCAGCACGGGGCCGGGCTTGTTCGGGTTCTCGGTGCGGGTGAACGAGATGCGCACGAACTCGGAGTGCACCGCGCCCAGGCCGTCGAGCAGGAACTGCGGCTTGAGCGAGACGACGATCTCGTCGCCGGTCAGCACTGCGTCGATGGTCTCGGAGGCCTGGGCCTGCTCGGATCCGATCGCTTCCAGGGTGAGCCCGTCCGGCGTGAAGCTGTAGCGCAGCGCGGCCTCGCGCTCGAGAACGAGCGCGACGCGACGGGTGGCCTCGATCAGCTCGGCGGTGTTCATGACCGCGTAGTTCTCGATCGTGTCGGGGAACAGGCGGCGGACCGGGGGGAAGTTTCCCTTGATCAGCAGGCTGGTGACGGTCTTCTTGTTGGCCGTGAACGCGATCAGTTCGCGATCGTCGCTGTTTGTGATCGCGACGGAGATGTTGCCGGCGTTGCCGAACGTCTTGCCGACCTCCTGCAGGGTGCGGGCCGGAACAAGCGCGGTGATGGGCTCGGAGCTCGTGGTGCTGCCACTGTCCCAGTTGATCTCGCGCACGGCGACGCGGTAGCGGTCGGTTGCGACCAGGCCGAGGCTGTTCTCGCTGACCTCGAGCTGCACGCCGGTGATGACCGGGGTGACGTCGTCCCTGGAGGCTGCGACGGCGACCTGCGCGACTGCGGCGGCAAACTCTTCGGCGGGGACGAGCCCGGACTCGGAGCTGATCTGCGGGATGCTCGGATATTCCTCGACGGGCATGGAGAGCAGGGTGAAGCTGGCCGAGCCGCTGCTGACGACGATGCGGCTCTCCTCGGTGCTGAAGCGCACCGGGGCGTTGGGCAGACGGTTCGCGATCTCGGCGAGGAGACGTCCGGAGACCAGCACAGTCCCGGTTTCTTCGACGTCCGCCGCGATCTCCGTTTGTGCGGAAACCTCGTAGTCAAACGACGACAGGATCAGTCCGGTCTCTGTGGCCTGAATCAGCACACCGCTGAGGATGGGCAGCGTCGTGCGCTGCGGGAGGAGTTTGACGGCGAAGGAAACCGCCTCGCTGAACACATCCCGGTTGGCCTGAAACTTCACGAAGGCGCTCCTGTTCGCTGCTGGTCGTCTGCGCCTGACAGCGGGGCTGTCGGGCTGGGCTCCATGCTAACCCCTGCCATTACGGCGTGGGTTTCTTGTCATTCGTTTGGCACCGTGGGCGGCTCGTCCGTCCACAAGGTTGTCGCATGGGAGATCTATTTAAGAATTCTTTAACGGTCTTAACGGCTGTGGAAACTGTGGATAACTATGTTAATTCGATGTATACACAGCGAACTAGGCGGGGTCAGCCTGTTGAACTTGTGTGAGCGTTAACGACCTTCTGGATGCGGAACGACTGCGGGCAGAAGGCCCAAACCCACAAGAACACTGGATTCTTCAACAGCTTCACAGGAGTTGCTCATTAACTATCCACAAGTTATCCCCAACATGTGAGTAGTGGAATATTGTGGCGGCCCGGGCGCGTCGAGCGCAAGACCCTACTTGTAGCGGTGGTTCTGCTTGATCCGGTTGGTGAGCTCTGTCACCTGGTTGTAGATCGAGCGACGTTCCTTCATCAGCTCGCTGATCTTCTTGTTCGCGTACATGACCGTGGTGTGGTCGCGATTGCCGAACAGCTGCCCGATCTTGGGCAGCGAGAGGTTCGTCAGCTCACGGCAGAGGTACATGGCGATCTGCCTGGCCGTGGCGACGGCCTGCGACCGGCTGGAGCCATAGAGATCGTCAACGGTGAGCTTGAAGTAGTCGGCCGTGTTCGTGATGATGTCGACCGGCGCGATGACGTTGTCCTCGTCGAGCGTGATGAGGTCCTTCAGCACGGTCTGCACCAGGTTCATGTCGACGGGCGTGCGGTTGAGGCTGGCAAAGGCCGTCACACGGATCAGCGTGCCCTCGAGCTCGCGGATGTTCGACGACACCTTGGTCGCGATGAATTCGAGGATGTCGTCCGGCGCCTGCATCCGCTCCGACTGGGCCTTCTTGCGCAGAATGGCGATGCGGGTCTCGAGGTCGGGTACCTGCACGTCGGTGATGAGGCCCCACTCGAAGCGGCTGCGCATGCGATCCTCGAAGCCGGTGAGGGCCTTGGGCGGCAGGTCGCTGGTGATGACCACCTGCTTGTTGTGATCGTGCAGAGTGTTGAAGGTGTGGAAGAAGGCTTCCTGGGTCTCAGCCTTGCCCTGCAGAAACTGGATGTCGTCAATGAGCAGGATGTCGATGTTGCGGTAGCGGGACTGGAACACTGCACCGCGGTTGTTGGCGATCGAGTTGATGAAGTCGTTCGTGAACTCCTCAGAGCTCACGTAGCGCACGCGCACGCCCGGGTACAGGCTCATGGCGTAGTGGCCGATGGCGTGCAGGAGGTGGGTCTTGCCCAGACCGGAGTCGCCATAGATGAAGAGCGGGTTGTATGCCTTGGCCGGTGCCTCGGCGACAGCGACGGCTGCGGCGTGGGCGAAACGGTTGGACTGCCCGATGACGAAGTTGTCGAAGCTGTACTTCGGGTTCAGTCGGGTGTCATTGGACTGCTCTGGCGAGCTGTGCTCGAAGACTGACTGCGGCGTCGCCGGGGTCTCGACGACATTCGCCGGCTGCTGCACGGGTGCGACGGGCGCCTGGAGCGCCGGCGGGGCGAGGGTTCCGGGTTCCTGGGACTCGAAGGCCTGTTGCGTCGCCACCTCGTTCTCCAGCTCCGGGTTGACCACGACATAGAAGTTGGCGATAGCGGGCGTGCCGATTGCGCTCATGGCCGCAAGCAGCGAGGTGCGCATGCGCTGGTTGAGCATGCTCGCCGTGAAGTCGTTGGGCACCTCCAGGTAGAAGGTGCCTGCGGCGATGCCCTTGGGCTCGACCAGATTCAGGAATCCGTAGAGCATCGGGGTGATGGTGCTGTCGGTCGCGAGGCCGGCGAGCACTGCGCCCCAGGTGTTCTCGATCGGCTGTTCGACGTCGGCCATTGTTTCTCCACACTTACTCGGTGACTCTTCGGCGCTAGTGGCCCCTCTCGGCGTCGCCCTGCAGTGGTGCAGCGCGGGATGCCGGTGGCAGCACATCCGAGAAAGTGAAAAGTACTCACAGAGTTATCCACCCCTGTGTGTAATTCTGACAAAACTAGCGGAATTACGCGCATCTTGCTGGGGATAACTCGGTGCCTCACGCTAATCTCTTGAAGGGCCCACTCCAAATCGCGCTCTAGATTGCCGTGTGCCGGGTCAACATAAGCTGGGAATGACGTAGGGAATCCGCGGCCTGACGCGGTTCCGGTTTGACCACAGCCGGTCGAGGCCGTAGTTTTAATAGGTTGACCCCAGCCTTCTGGCTGCCCAAATTTCTTTCCCGGCCGCTCTCTGGCTCGTGGAGATCGAACACGTGGAGTACACACAATGAGCAAGAGAACGTTCCAGCCGAACAACCGTCGTCGCGCCAAGGTGCACGGTTTCCGTCTGCGCATGCGTACCCGCGCCGGCCGCGCCATCCTGGGCGCTCGTCGCCGCAAGGGTCGCGTCGAGCTGTCCGCTTAAGCACCCAGGCTTCGTTCAAGCCCAGTGCTTGCCAAGGCGAACCGCATCACAACGGCCGACGACTATAAGGGCGTCGTCCGCAGGGGGCGGAGATACGTCACGGCTCATTTCGTGACGTACGTGCGCTCCGGCGCGGAAGTGCAGACTTCTGCTGCCCGGGGCGCTCGTTTTGGATTTATCGTCGCCAAGACCGTCGGCGGTGCCGTGCAGCGTAATCGCGTGCGGCGCCGGCTCAAGGCGGCGACTTTTGCGCTGCTTGATCAGGTTCCCTCCGGAGCCGACGTGGTCATTCGCGCGCTGCCCGGGAGTTCCGACATTTCGTGGGACACCGTGCAGAGCGAGGTTTCTACCTCGCTACGGCGTTCGTCGAACCACGGCGCGGCACGGCGCTCGGAAGTCGCATCGTGAACAGAATTCTGGCCACGATACTGCTTATCCCGCGCAACGCCGTTGTTTTGTTTCTGCGCGGCTACCGTGCGGTGATTTCTCCGCTCTACGGAGATGTCTGTCGTTATTACCCCTCATGTTCGCAGTACGCACTCACCGCAGTGCAGGACCGCGGAGTCGTCGTGGGTGGTGCACTGGCGGTCAAACGCCTGGTGCGATGCCATCCCTGGGCGGAGGGCGGGATCGATGATGTTCCCCTCAAGAGTGTTCAGCGTTATCGCGTGAACGCATTCGGCTTTGTCGTTGCAGGCCAAGGAAAGGGCTAACCCCAACAATGGACTTGATCTCGATCGTTCTCTGGCCGCTGAAGTGGGCGGTTGAGCTCCTTCTGGTGGGCTGGCACTGGCTGCTCAGCACGGCCGGCCTTGACCCCGCTGCCGGTCTCACCTGGGTGCTGTCCATCGTTGGCCTCGTGCTCGTCGTACGCGCCGCCCTGATCCCCATCTTCGTCAAGCAGATCAAGAACCAGCGCCGCATGCTGGAGGTTGCCCCGCAGCTGAAGAAGATCCAAGAGAAGTACAAGGGCAAGAAAGACCAGTTCTCGCGCGAGGCCATGTCCCGCGAGACGATGGAGCTCTACAAGAAGACGGGCACCAACCCGCTCAGCTCCTGCCTGCCGCTGCTCCTGCAGATGCCGATCTTCTTCGCCCTGTTCTCGGTGCTCAACGACGCCCAGCACGGCAAGTCCGGTGTCGGCCCGCTCAACGAGACTCTCGCCAAGCAGTTCGGCGATGCCTCGCTCTTCGGCGTCGCGCCACTGCACAGCTCCTTCGCCTCGCAGTGGACGCTGATGATCGCAGGTCAGCCCTTCGACGCCGCCGTGATGGTCATCGCAGCCATCATGGTCGTGCTGATGACCGCATCGCAGTTCATCACGCAGCTGCAGATCGTCTCTAAGAACATGTCGCCGGAGACCAAGGCGAGCCCGATGTTCAAGCAGCAGCGCATCATGCTCTACCTACTCCCCCTCGTCTTCGCCTTCTCCGGTGTCGCGTTCCCGCTCGGCGTCATGTTCTACTGGCTCACCTCGAACGTCTGGACCATGGCCCAGCAGTTCCTCGTCATCCGCAACATGCCGACCCCCGGCAGCGAGGCCGCCAAGGCCCGCGAGGAGCGCCTTGCCCGCAAGGGAAAGCTCATCGCGACCGACGGAACCGTTATCGTCGTAGACGAGGAAGCGGCCAAGCCTTCCCAGCGGCAGCAGCCGATCAGCAAGAACCGGGCCAAGAAGCAGGCCAAGCCCGGCGAAAAGAAGTAGGACGATGATGACCGACGTGCAGAACATCCCGACTCCCGACGACATCGCCGTCGAGGCCCCGGCCTTCGTCCGTGACGCAGCCGGCGACACGACCGCCGCGGAACGCTCAGCAGCCCCCACTCAGGCCCAGCTTGAGCAGGAGGGTGACATCGCCGCGGACTACATCGAGGAGTTCCTCGACATCTGCGACCTGGACGGCGACATCGACATCGACGCTCGCAATGGCCGCGCCTACCTCTCGGTGAATGCCGGCGAGGGCGCCAACATCTCGGTGCTTTCCCGTCCCGACACGGTGAACGCCCTGCAGGAGCTCACCCGGCTCGCCGTGCAGAGCAAGACCGGTGTCTTCTCTCGCCTGATCCTCGACATCGGTGGCTCGCGCGATGCCCGCGAGGCAGAGCTCACGGCTCTTGTGACCCGCGCCATCGAGCGCATCGAGGCCGGCGCCTCGTCGGCAGCACTGCCTGCAATGTCCTCCTACGAGCGCAAGCTCGTGCACGACATCGTCGGTGAGCGCGGCTACACGTCCGAGTCTGACGGTGAAGGTCGCGATCGCCACACCGTGATCAGCCGCCGCGCATAGTTTCACGTGAAACGATGATCGACACCCTCGAAACGGAACCGTCGGCTGCGGCAGCCGTGTTCGGTGAGCAGTTGGCCCTTGGCCGCGCCTTCACGACGAACCTGGCCACCCACGGCGAGGAGCTCGGTCTGATCGGCCCGCTGGAACTCCCCCGGCTCTGGACCAGGCACGTCTTGAACTGTGCGATTGTCGCGCCACTGCTGCGCCCTGGCCTGGTGGGCGACGTCGGCAGTGGCGCGGGTCTCCCCGGTCTGGTGCTCGCCATCGCACGCCCCGACGTGAACTTCGTTCTGATCGAACCCATGGAGCGTCGCGTTGCGTGGCTCAACTCCCAGGTGCAGGAACTCGGTTTGCAGAACGTTGAGGTTCTCAGGGCTCGGGCCGAAGAGACCAAGCGCGAGGGCAGCTTCGACCAGGTCACCGCGCGCGCAGTGAGCGCTCTGCGAACTCTGCTTCCGTTGACCGCTCCCCTGCTGAAGCGGGGCGGTGAGCTCGTGCTCATGAAGGGTGCGGGGGCGCCGGCCGAGATCGGCGCGGCCGAAAAGGCCATTCGCAAGTACAAGCTCAGCGCCGTTGAGGTCCTTGTGCTCGGTGAAGGAATTCTGAGCGAGGAAACTCGCGTCATTCGGGCTACAGTGGGTTAGTCGCCGTCTCGGACATTTCTACCGTGGACGGCGCATGCTGTGCTGATCGCTCAGTACTGGGCGGAATCGCATCGGCAAGCTTCTAGGACGACCGACCGCAGGGAATGGATAGCAGATGGCGAGTGCCGCGAGCCGTGGATGGTTCCACAAGAAGGGGCGTGAGGATTCCGTCTCGGAACCCGCGGCCGGCATCACTTCGGCGCAGACTGACCCCACTCCTGTTGTTTCTCTCGCCGCATTCGACGCCATTGTCGATGCCCAGATGAACCCGAGTGCTGCTGAGGATGGCTCCCACAGCACTGAAAACGACCCAAACGCAACGCCGCCGGCTATCGCTGACAACGAAGACATCGTTCTTGTCGACGACAGCGCCGGTGACCACCAGGAAGAAGCACCGTTTCACGTGAAACAATCCATCGAGACTCCAGCTGTTCCGGACGCTCCCGAGCCCTCCGAGCCCTCCGCTCCCCCGGCCCCCGCGGCTCGCGCCGCGGCCAGAGTTTCGGTGCCCGCCGTGAGTGCAGCGATCGACTGGGATGCGGCGACGCACGCGGCGATGGCCGAGGATGCCGCATCCGACACAGTGGCGTCTCACTCCTCCCCTGTTGACAAGGCACCGCTCGCCGACGAAGTCGCGAGCCTCACCCGCCGGCGACAGGCGATCGCCGAGCTCACACTCCCCCTCCCCGAGAAGACCCGTGTGCTCACCATCTCGAACCAGAAGGGTGGAGTCGGCAAGACGACGAGCGCTGTCAACCTCGCTGCTGCGCTCGCCCGCCTCGGTGCCAAGGTGCTCGTGATCGACCTAGACCCGCAGGGCAATGCCTCCACCGCCCTCGGAGTCGAGCACCGTGCTGACGTACCCAGCATCTACAACGTCATCATTGAAGATCTCCCGCTCGGTTCCGTCGTGCAGAAGAGCCCAGAACAGGGTGAGTTGTACTGCGTTCCAGCAAATATTCACCTGGCTGGAGCGGAAATCGAGCTGGTTTCTCTTGTCGCTCGTGAGCAGCGACTGCGTCGTGCGCTCGACGTTCACCTCAGCGAGATGGACGAGCCATACAGCTACGTCTTCATCGACTGCCCGCCATCCCTCGGCCTGCTGACGATCAACGCCTTCGTGGCGGCCAGCGAGGTTCTGATCCCGATCCAGTGCGAGTACTACGCGCTCGAGGGACTCAGCCAACTGCTGAAGAACATCGAGATGATCGAGAAGCACCTCAACCCGGTGCTCCGGGTTTCGACCATTCTGCTCACGATGTACGACGCCAGAACGAACCTGGCGAACCAGGTGGCGCAAGATGTGCGTGACCACTTCCCCCAGCAGGTGCTGAGCACGATCATCCCCCGCTCCGTGCGCGTCTCTGAGGCGCCGAGCTACGGCCAGAGTGTGGTGAGCTACGACACCAACTCCTCTGGCTCGCTGTCGTACCAAGAGGCGGCCGCCGAAATGGCCCGCCGCGGTGCACCCCAGGTTTCAGCACGAACGGGAGGGAAATAGCAATGGCAAAACGAACCGGCCTCGGCCGCGGTATCGGCGCACTGATCCCCATGGTTGACGACAGCCCGCGGGGGCGACCCGTCGACGTCTTCTTCCCCGACACGGTGGGGGCGGCCAAGACGGCGGATGTAGACCGTGAAGAGCTCCTCGCCGTCCCCGGTGCCCGCCTGGCACACCTGAACCCCTCCGACATCGTGCCGAACGCCGTGCAGCCGCGCACGGTGTTCAACGAGCAGGACTTGGCCGAACTCGTGCACAGCGTTCGTGAGATCGGCGTGCTGCAGCCGATCGTCGTGCGCCCGCACGCCTCACTTCCGGGTAAGTACGAGCTCGTCATGGGTGAACGTCGCCTCCGCGCGACTCGGGAGGTTGGCCTGAGCACCATCCCTGCCGTCATCCGCGAAACCGCCGACGACGACATGCTGCGCGACGCGCTGCTCGAGAATCTGCACCGTTCGCAGCTCAACCCGCTTGAAGAAGCCTCGGCCTACCAGCAGCTGCTCAGTGACTTCGGCATTACTCAGGAGGAGCTCGGTAACCGGATCGGCCGCTCGCGCCCGCAGATCAGCAACACGCTTCGACTGCTGAAGCTCCCCTCCCCCGTGCAGATGCGCGTCGCCGCCGGTGTGCTCTCCGCCGGGCACGCTCGCGCCATCCTCTCGGTGGGTGAGCCCGAGGCCATGCAGCGCCTGGCTGACAAGATCGTCAATGAAGACCTGTCCGTGCGCAGCGCCGAGGCCGTCGCCAGCAAGGCTCCGAAGCCTGCTCCGGTGGTCAAGCCCAACGCCGGCAAGAAGCAGGCCCACCTCGACGAGATCGCAGAGCGCCTGGGTGATCGCCTGAACACCCGCGTGAAGATGCATCTGGGTGCCCGCAAGGGTCAGATCACAATCGACTTCGCGACGGTTGGCGATCTCAACCGCATCCTCGGCGAGATCGGTGAGCCCGGCTTCACCAAGTAGCGCCTGCGCCTTCTCGAGTGCCCCATGTTTCACGTGAAACATGGGGCATTCGTGTTTGCCCCGGACACCACCCAGTCGTCCCGTTTCACGTGAAACATCGCTGAGGGTGAGCGGCGCCCCGCCCCTCCTCAGGCACTCGCCCACGGTGCTGCACCCTCCCGGTGGCTGGAAGGAGCTTGCGACCGAAGCCGCCACGGCTGGCCAGCGCAGGCTCCCAGAGGTGGTTCTGAGGGGGCGCGCGGGGCGCAGCGCGACAGCGGCTGGCGCCACTCAGAGTCGCTCTCGACTTCCTGCCGGCACCCCGCCCTCAGCCTCGCCTAGCTCGCCCCCGGCCCCTTCGACTCCGACCGCTTCGACTCACGTCGGTCCTCCCTCTCCCCCGGTGGCGCGAGGGAGCTTGCGACCGAAGCCACCACGGCTAGCCCGCGCAGTCTCCCCGACGTGGTTCTGCGGGGGCGCGCAGGGAGCCGCGCGACAGCGGCTGGCGCCACTCACAGTCACTGTCCGACTTCCTACCGGCACCCCGCCCTCAGCCTCGCCCCCCGGCCCCTTCGGCTCCCGTCAGACCTCCCTCTCCCCGGTGGCTCGAGGGAGCTTGCGACCGAAGCCACCACAGTTGGCCAGCGCAGGCTCCCCGACGTGGTTCTGCGGGGGCGCGCGGGGCGCAGCGCGAGAGCGGCTGGCGCCACTCACAGTCACTGTCCGACTTCCTACCGGCACCCCGCCCTCAGCCGCGCCCCGCTCGCCCCCTGGCCCCTTCGACTCCCGTCAGTCCTCCCTCTCCCCCGGTGGCTCGAGGGAGCTTGCGACCGAAGCCACCGACGCTGGCCCACTGTGGACTCGTCGATGCAGCCCCAGCAGGGACACGCAGCGGCGACGCGACCGAACCTGGCGCCGCCCACAGAGGGCCCCTCGACGCACTGCCAACGCCCCATCCTCACTCTCGCCCTCTGCTCCCCGGCCGGCTGCCCAGCGTCGAATCCCGACGCCGCCCTCGCTCTCGGCCGCAGTGGCACTCCCCCTTGTCATTCCCGCCAGCGCCCTCTTCTCGGTGGCTAGAGGGAGCTTGCGACCGAAGCCACCTTTCCGCCCGCACGACCCTCCTATCGCCGTGTTCTGCGGGGGCTCTCTGAGCCGCAGTGTCGTCGTGACCGTTGCGCCTGCGGACTTCGACCCGTGAATCTCTGCTGGCGCTCCGTTGCTCTCCCAGAGCGTCTAGTTTGCGCCCGCTCCGGCTGCCCACTCATCAGCCTCCAGCGCCCGCTCCAGGGCCCGCCCCGTCGAACCTCTCCCCCTCTGACGCCACTCCCTCCCGGTGGCTCGAGGGAGCTTGCGACCGAAGCCACCGCGGCTGGCCGGCGTCGAGTCCCGACGCCGTCCTCGCTCTCGGCCGCAGTGCCACACCCCCTTGTCACCCCCTTGTCACTCCCGCCAGCGCCCTCTTCTCGGTGGCTAGAGGGAGCGTGCGACCGAAGCCACCTCTCCGACCGCACGACCCTCACTATCGCCGTGTTCTGCGGGGGTGCTCTGAGCCACAGCGTGGTCGTGACTGCTGCGCCTGCGGACTTCGACCTGTGGATCTCTGCTGGCGCTCCGTTGCTCTCCCAGAGCGTCTAGTTTGCGCCCGCTCCGGCTGCGCGCTTATCAGCCTCCAGCGCCTGCTCCGGGGCCCGCCCCGGCGAACCTCTCCCCCTACTGACGCCACTCCCTTCCGGTGGCTCGAGGGAGCTTGCGACCGAAGCCACCGCGGCTGGCCGGCGTCGAGTCCCGACGCCGCCCTACACGTGCGGTCAGTTCGAAAGGCGACGGGGTTGGTGCCGCTCAAAGCTGACTCCTCGGAAGGCTGCCGGCAATCTGCTCTGGCCTTCGGCGGCTGTGCCGCTACCCCCTCCGCGCTTCCGGTAACGCTCCCCTCTCGGTTACTCGAGGGAGCCTGCGACCGACGCCACCTCGGCTGACCGGCACGATCTCCTCGACGCGGCTCCGCGGGAAAGATCACGTGCGGCGCGAGCAAGGCAGGCGCCGCTCACCGCCGGCCTCTAGCCTCGCTGCTGGCAAGCTGCCCGCGCCCTCGGCCGCAGTACCAGTGCCTCGCTCGGTGGCTCGAGGGAGCTTGCGACCAAAGCCACCCCGGCTGGTCAGTGCGAGCTCGCCCACTCGGTTCTGCGAGGGCGTGCAGAGCTCCGCGCGACGCCACCTGGCGCTGCGCGCGTTTGGCTCTTCGGGACGCTGCTGGCACGCAGCTCTGGCCGTCGGCCGCGGTGCCACTTCTTCCCAATTGCTCCCTCTCTCAGTGGGGCGAGGGAACCTGCGACAGAAGCCACCCTGGCTGGCCAGCGTGAGCTCCTCGATTCGGCTCCGAGAGGCGCAGGACGAGGGCGGCTGGCACCGTTCGCAGTGGATTCCCTCGGGTCACTGCCGGCAAGCCGCCCCAGCTCTCGGCGCGGTGTCACCTCCCTCGCAATGCTCTCCCCCTCTCAATGGCCCAAGAGGGCTTGCGAACGAGGCTCTACGCCGCTCACGCCGCTCGGGCTGCACGCTCGCTGCTGGCCGACTCTGGGTGGGGCTGGGTGGGCCTCAGCTGTGGTCGGGCTGCGCTAAAGCGAGCCGGTTCGATTGACGGAGTGCGCGACGCTCGCCGTCTCGGGCTGTGCTGTGGACTGCAACGGGTGCCCAGTCGTTTGTGCCCGTTTGGGAGCAGGGGGCAGCGTCATTGAACGAGGGCGTATCGATCACGTTGGCTCCCGGGGCTTCTGGCGCTGCGCTGCTCCTTCGTCGCGGCGCGGCTCCCTCGAGTCGGCGGGGACGTAGCGGCCACAGGTTGAGACCTGGCTAACCCATTCGCCTGGCGGGGTCCAGGAGCCCGCGACCACACGCAGTAGGGCGGACGATTCCGACGGCGGCGATCAGCGGGTAGGACCCACTCCTAGGGTGGCGGGCAACTCGGACCGAAGCCAACATCGGCGAGAGCGGGCAAAGCGATCACGACGGATCCCGGGCTTCGGGAGCTGCGCTGCTTCTTCGTCGCGGCGCGGCCCCCTCCAGTCGACGGGGAGAGCGCAGCACGGCGATGTGTGGTGAGTTCAGTCGCCGAGTTCGGTGGAGCAATGATCTCGGCAGGATCAATCGGCGGGCGGGCTGGACCACTCCCCGCCCCCGGACCGTTGACGGGCGTTTCACGTGAAACATTGGGCGGGAACGACGAAAGGGCACCCACCGGGTGCCCTTTCGTGTGTGACTCGTGCCCGAGTGCGCTTCTAGTGGCGCGCAGCGGCCGCCAGAGCCCCGTAGACGGCTCCAAGCTCCCGCCCTGAGGCCTCGATCGCCTGAGGCAGCAGCGAGGTCTCTGTGAGGCCGGGGAGGACGTTCGCCTCGAGGAACCACGGCGTGCCCTCTGCATCGAGGATGAAGTCGATGCGCGAGACGTGGCGGAGTCCGAGCAGACGGTGCACCGCGACCGCGGTCTCGGCGACGAGGGCCGCGGCCTCGGGTGTGATGCGAGCCGGAGCGAAGAAGGTGGTCTCCCCCGCGTTGTAGCGAGCGTCAAAACTGTAGACGCCGCTGCTGGCCCGGATCTCCACTGCGGGAAGCGCCTCGGGGCCGGCGCCGGTGTCGATGATTCCGACGGCGAGCTCGACTCCGCTGATGCGCTGCTCGATCAGGGCGACATCCGAGTAGGTGTAAGCCTCGACGACGGCGCGTGGCAGTTCTGCCTCGGATCCGACGAGCGAGACACCCTGGGCCGAGCCACCGACGGAGGGCTTCACCACGAGGTCGTCACCGAGACGGTCGATGACGCGGCGCAGCACGTTGGCGGCGCCGAGGTCGCGGAAGGTCTCCTTGGCCAGCGTGATGGATGCCGGCGTCGCGATGCCGGCGCGTGCGACGAGCGTCTTGGCGGTGGGCTTCGACCAAGCCAGTGCCGCGTCGTCTCCGCGCGAACCAACGAAGGACACCCCGGCCGCTTCGAGCAGGCTGAGCAGTGCGCCGTCTTCGCCACTCGCTCCGTGCAGTGCCGGCCAGACGACGTCCGGCTTGTGCGCGGCAATCGCGTCGAGCAGGGTCGCGTCGGGGTCGAGCACGGTCACGCGGTGCCCGGCACCGGTCAGCGCATCGGCGACGCGGCGACCGGAGCGCAACGAAACGTCGCGCTCGTGCGAGATGCCACCGGCCAGGACGACGATGTCGAGCGAAGTGGCCTCGGTGCCGCCATCCGAGGCGTCCAGCCCGGTGTCCGCTGCAAGGTTTTCAGTCATTATCAGGACTTTCTTCGATTTCAGTTGTGCAGAACGAGTTCTCTGAGTGGGTCCACTTCAGAGTGGGTAGACACTAGGAAACGTTGGGCGGCGGCGAGGCGAATTGCGCCGTTCCGGGGGCCGCACCGAGGGTGCCGGTGCCCTTGAAGGTCTCGAGCAGTTCGAGCTCTCCCCCGATGACAGATGCGAGTCGACGAATGCCGAGGCGAATCTGTTCCGGTGTCGGGTAGCAGAACGAGAGACGCATGTTCTGGTGCCCATTGCCGTCGCCGTAGAAAGCGGTGCCCGGAGTGTAGGCGACAAGCTCCTTGACGGCGCGCGGCAGCATCGCCTTGGAGTCGAGTGGCTCGGGCAGGGTAACCCAGACGTAGAACCCGCCGTTGGGGTTGGTCCACTCAAGTTGGGGCAGGTGCTCCCCCAGTGCCGAGATCATCGCCTCCTTGCGCTCTCGGTAGACGCCGCGGAAGGTGTTGATCTGTTCCTTCCAGTCGGCGGTCGCCAAGTACTCCGAGATGACGAGCTGGCTGAATGAGCTCGGGGAGAGCACGGCTGCCTCGTTGGCCAGCACGAGCTTCTCGCGGATCGCGTGGGGGGCCAGCGCCCACCCGGTGCGGAATCCGGGCGCGAGGGTCTTAGAGAAGGTGCCGAGGTAGATGACCCCCTCCTCCTCGATCGAGCGCATGGCATCCGGTGCCGGCTTGTCAAAGTAGAGCAAGCCGTAGGGGTTGTCCTCGAGCACGAGGATGTTGTGCTCCTTGGCGATCGCCAGGATCTCGATCCGTCGCTCCCAGCTCAGCGTGACGCCGGCCGGGTTGTGGAAGCTCGGGATCGTGTACAGCAGCTTGATGTTGCGCCCGGCGGCCTTCAGGCGGGTGATGTGCTCGCGCAGCGCCTCGGGGATCATGCCGTGCTCGTCCATCGGAACGTGGTCGACGTCCGCCTGGTAGGAGCGGAAGATCACCATGGCCGTGACGTAGCTCGGCCCCTCGGAGATGACAACGTCACCCGGGTCGAGGAAGAGCTTGCTGACCAGTTCGAGGGCGTGCTGGGAGCCAGTGGTGACTACGATATCGTCGGCGTTGGCCTGGATCCCCTCGAGGGCCATGACCTCGAGAATCTGCTCGCGAAGCGCGGGAACTCCCTGACCAGAGCCATATTGAAGCGCGGTCGGGCCCTGCTTGACCATGACCTGGTCCATCGCATTGATCACGAGATCCTGTGGCAGTGCAGACACGAATGGCATCCCGCCGGCGAGGCTGACGACCTCCGGTCGGGAGGCCACCGCGAAGAGCGCGCGCACCTCAGAGGCTCGGAGGCCCGCGGCTCGCTCCGCATAGTGCGAATACCACGGGTCGAGGTTGTTGCCGGGCTGGTTATTTTCAGTCACTCGTCATCCATTCTCGTGCGCTTCAATGCTATTGGAATTGGGGTATCGCCAAAGTCGGTCCGTTAATGCACGAAACCCCCGGCCAGAAGGCCGAGGGTTCAGTGGAGACCGGTCGGCTACGCGAGGTAGGCGGCCAGGTCGGCTTCGAGGGCAGGCTTGGGCTTGGCGCCGATAACGGTCTTCACGACCTCGCCGCCCTGGTACACCTTCATCGCCGGGATGCTGGTGATCTGGTACTTCATCGCCAACTGCGGGTTCTCATCGACGTTGACCTTGACGATGTCGAGCTTCTCAGAGTGCTCGGTCGCGATCTGGTCGAGGATGGGGCTGACGGCGCGGCAGGGGCCACACCACTCTGCCCAGAAGTCGACCAGAACGGTCTTCTCGTTGTTGAGAACCTCGGCCTCAAAGGTGGCTTCGGTAACGGCACGTGCGCTCATTGCGTTCTCCTTCGGTGAAATCTGTTGGTCTGGGGCTTAGGCAGAGGCGGACGCGGTTGCCGTTTCGGATGCAGCGGCGGCCAGCTCGGCCGGCAGCGAAGCCAGGTAGTGCTCGGCGTCCAGTGCGGCGACGCAGCCGGAGCCGGCGGCGGTGATGGCCTGGCGGTAGCTGGGGTCGATGACGTCGCCCGCGGCAAAGACGCCGGTCTGGGACGTCTTGGACGAGCGCCCGGCGACCGCGATGGTGCCCTCAGAGGTGAGGTCCAGCTGGCCGTGGATCAGGTGCGTGCGCGGGTCGTTTCCGATCGCGATGAACAGACCGTCCAGGGCGAGCTCGGAGGCCTCCCCGGTCACGGTGTCGCGCAGGCTGACGCCAGCCAGGGCGCTCTCGCCGTTGATCGAGGTGACCTCGGAGTTCCAGATGAACTCGATCTTCGGGTCGTTGAATGCGCGCTCCTGCATGATCTTGGAGGCGCGCAGGCTGTCCTTGCGGTGGATGACGTAGACCTTGGAGGCGAAGCGGGTGAGGAAGGTGGCCTCCTCCATGGCGGAGTCGCCACCGCCGACGACGGCGATGACCTTCTCGCGGAAGAAGAAGCCATCGCACGTTGCGCACCACGAGACACCGTGGCCGGAGAGCTTCTCTTCGCCCTCGACGCCCAGCTTGCGGTATGCGGAGCCGGTGGCGAAGATCACGGAGAGGGCCTCGTGGGTCTCACCCGAGCCCAGCGTGACGGTCTTCACATCGCCGCTCAGGTCGAGGCTGGTGACGTCGTCGTAGACGACCTCGGTGCCGAAGCGCTCGGCCTGCTGCTGCATCTGCGTCATCAGCTCGGGGCCCTGGATGCCCTCAGGGAAGCCGGGGAAGTTCTCGACATCCGTGGTGTTCATCAGCTCGCCGCCGGCCTCGACAGAGCTGGCGATCAGCAGCGGCTGGAGGTTGGCGCGGGCGGCGTAGATGGCCGCGGTGTAGCCCGAGGGGCCGGAGCCGATGATGATGACCTGACGCACGAATACTCCCTGAATGGTGTTGCGGTTGTTGTGCCTGAGCGCTGCGACTGTTTGCCGCCTGCCCAGTGTGAAACACAGTCTAGGTGAGGACTATTCCGCGCCAGCTGGATGCACCGTAACCGGTTCGCATGGTTAGCGACCCGGATGCCGCCTCAAGTGGTGCGGCTCATCCTCCGGTCGTCGCGAAGACGTAAGTCTCCGAACCGTTCTCGGCGCAAGCCAGCCTGATCGGCTCGGTGACCGCGCGGAACTCACTGCCATCTGGATCGAACGGCGCGAGCGACTCGGTCGGTTCCGCCGAATTCAGATAGCTCACGACGTCGTTGACCTCGCCCTTGAGGCCCCGTTGCGTGGCAGGCACGGTCTGAAGGGAACGGTACGCGACGACCACCGAGCCCAGGAGCGCGTTGTACTGCTCGTTCGTGATGGCACCGAGCTCAAGATCGGTGCGGGCGTTGTGCAGCGTCGTCTCGGTGATCGTCACCCCCGCGCAGCTCGCGGCGATCGCCGCGTCGGTCGGGGTCCCCTGCACCTCGGCCGCAAGATCCGAAGCCGCTGCGCCGGTCGACACGGGGGTCGGTGGCGGCACTGTGGCCTTTGCGCAGCCGGCCAGTGCCAGTGAAGCCACAGCAGCGGCGAGCAGCATGCGCAGTGTCGGCAGCGCGCCCCCGCTGCGTCGTTCAGAAACCATCATGAGCCGTCCCCCGTCTCGTGCCAGCGCGTCCTCGCGTGGCTGGGTCACAGCATAAGGCGTGGGGCTAGCGGCGACGGATGCGGGCCAGCATCGGGTCGAGCACGACCTTCAGCTCGGGGGTGCGCAGCAGCAGCAGCGTTCCGAAGTACAGGGCGGCCATGACGGCGCCGACGGTGATCATGGACACGATGGCCCCGAATGCCCCGGAAACAGCGAATCCGCCGTCCTCGAAGGCCCCGAACTGCACCATCAGGAAGAGACCGAGCGCGGTGGGCACGATGGCCGCGCCGAGGTAGCTCAACAAGCTGCGAGCCAGGCGGCGTCCATCAATGCTGCCAAGCTTGCGCCGAAGCAGGAACCCGGCCAAGACGGCTTGTGCGGTGCCGGCCACGCTCACGACGAGTGCAATCCCGAATGCGATCCACTCGAGTGGCAGGAAACGACATCCGATCACGCCGATCGTGACGAGGATGACCTGGAACAGGGTGAAGAAGAACGGGGTGCGGGTGTCGCCGAGCGCATAGAAGGTGCGTTGGAAGACGAACAGTACGCAGAAGGCGACGAGCCCCACGATGTAGGCGATGATCACATTGCCGAGTGCCTGAATCTGCGTGAACGGCTCGACGAAGAAGGTCGAGAAAGGGTACGCGCAGATTGCGATGACGGCCGAAGCCAGCACGATGATGAGAGACGTTCCGCGCACGGCCGACGAGGCGTCGGTGAGCACCGCGGACAGTTTTGATGTGGAGGCGTGCTCGCTCATGCGCGTGAAGTAGGCGGTCGCAATGGACACCGTGATGATGGAGTGCGGAAGCATGAACACGAGCCAGGCCGTCGACAGCACGGAGACCGAAGCATCGTCACCCGACGCGGCCGAGACG
This sequence comes from Microterricola viridarii, assembly GCF_001542775.1. Classification (GTDB taxonomy): domain Bacteria; phylum Actinomycetota; class Actinomycetes; order Actinomycetales; family Microbacteriaceae; genus Microterricola; species Microterricola viridarii_A. The sequence continues at coordinate 3,154,338 of NZ_CP014145.1, read as the reverse complement.
ACCCGCGTCTCGATGATTCCTGCGAATGTCGTGAGCAGCAGCATGCCGAAGGTCCAACTGGCCATCTTGCCCGCTGCCCCGAGCCCGACCCCGCGCCAATGGAAATCGGGGCGGTAGCTGAGGCCGATGCGCTTCCAGAAATAGAGCAGAGAGGTCGCCTGCACGATGACGCCCAGCGTGGCGCTGCCGGCGAGAACCACGACCATGGCGGTCGTGTATTCACTGGCCGAGCGCGCGCCGGTCGGATCCGCGCCGAACATGATGGAGAAGGCGGCCAGGCCCGCAATCGCTACGACGTTGTTGAGGACGGGCACCCACGTGAACGGACCGAAGGACTTGCGCGCGTTGAGCACCTCACCGAGCACGGTGTAGAGCCCGTAGAAGAAGATCTGGGGCAGGCACCAGTACGCGAAGGTGATGGCCAAGGACATCTGCGCGGCCGGGAAGTTGTCTCCGACGACGAGCTGGGTGAGTGCCGGCGCGAAGAGCGTGGCGATCAGGGTGGTGGTGCCCAAGATGACGAGCGCCAGTGTCACGAGTTTGTTGATGTATCCAACTCCCCCGTCCTTGTGCAGCGCGGAGCGCACGATCTGCGGAACGAGCACGGCGCTCAAGACGCCGCCAGCGACGATCACGTACACCTGATTGGGCAGCTGATTGGCGACGTTGAAGGCGTCGGGGCCCGCGCCGAATTGGCCGATGATGCGGGCGAAGATGATGACTTTGACGAAGCCGAGAATGCGCGAAACGAGTGTTCCGGATGCCAGCACGGCGCTGGCCCGGCCGATGCCGCTAGCCACGCGGGGACTCGGGCTCATCGGTTTCCTCACGAGTAACCTCTTCATCTGGTTTCACTGAGTCGCCGCTCTCTTGTTCGCCGGCGTCTTCGTCGACCGCTGGCTGCTCGCCCGCGGCCCGTTCGCGTCGGCGTCGGCGGATGTTGCGGAAGATGCCAAAGCCGAAGAAGAGCAGGATGGCGCCGCCGAGCAGGGCTGCGCCCAGGCCCTCCCAGTCGGCCTGCACGTTGACCGGGATGGTCACGCTGGAGCCGAGCTGGACGCCGGTCGCGGTGCTGAGAGTGACCGTCACATTGACGGGGCCGTTGCCGACGTGGGCGTTCACCGGCACGAGCACGGTGCTGCTGGAGCCCGCATTGATCGTCACCTCGGCGGACTCGTCCACGACGAGGCGGCCGTTGGACGGCAGCAGGTTCACGCGCAGCGTGACGGGCTGGGTGAACGTGTTCTGCACGGTGACGGGGAACTGGGCGCTGCCGCCGACCACGAGCACGGATGGGCTCTGGACGACGCTGACGGAGTCGAGGATCTCGCGGGTGCGAAGCAGGTCATCGCTGACCGCCGCGTGCCAGGCGGTGGTGTCGGCGAGCCAGTTGACGCCGAGCAGCGCGAGCAGGTTCGTTCGCTCCGGTTCGGTGATGGTGCGCGGGTCCGTCACCGCGGTGCTGAAACCGGTCAAGGCGGTTTCACGGTCGAGCAGGGCCGAGATCGCGGCGAGGCGTTCCGGCGACTCGGCGGCCTCGCTGAGCGTGACGTCGCTCGCGGGTGCCGCCATGACGGCGCTCAGTGGGGCAACGGAGGCGACCGGCATCTGCTCCAGCGCCGTGAGCGTGGCATTGACGAAGCCGGCGTTGCTCGCGAACTCCCGCGGCAGCACGGCAAGCAGAGGGCGCGCCGGCGACTCGCCCGCGGCGACCGCGACCGCCGCCGTCGCGCGTGCCATGGCCGCCTGCCAGTCGCTCTCCCGGCCGGCCTGCAGGGCGTCGTTCAGTGCGCCGTTCAACTCGGTGTCCGCCACCAGCAGCGCCGTGTCGGCGGCGCGGGAGGAGGCCGAGGGCTGAACCGATTCAGTGTTCTGGAGGTTGGAGCCGGCGACGATGACGGTGTCGTAGCCGTTGGCTTTCATCGTCGGCAGTATGGCCGCGTTCACGGTGTCCGGTGCGGGCCACGCGACGCCGCTCAGGGTGTACGGCCAGGCCAGCAGATCCTTCATGCTGGGCACGCCAGCGCCCATCACGGAGTCGGCGGGAGGCGCGGTCTCCGACTCGGCGCCGGGGGCAGCCGTCGACGGCGCTTCTGCCTCGCCCGGTGCCGGAGTCTCGCTGGGTGCCACGGTTGGGCTCGGCGTCTCGGTGGTGAAGTTTCGCTCGTCGATGACGGTGTCGAACGACAGCGGCTCCAGGAACGGGTTCACGCCGAGCTGGGCCTGTGCCGCGACGTCGGCGTCGGCGTAGGGCAACGCGAACACCTCATTGGGGGCGATGGCCAGACGGTTCAGCCAGTCGACGGCGCTCTGCGGCGCACTCGTGCCGAGCACGCGGATCGAGGCCAGGATCATCGGGTCCAGGGCGACGGCTACGTTGTGGGCCAGAGCCGATTCGAGGCTGCGCGTGAGCAGGCCTCCCGGCCCGGTGTAGGTGGCCAGCTTCTCGCTCGAGATCAGCCCGACGCTGTCGGCGGGGGTGGTCATCGGCATGACGATGGCGAGGGGACTGCGCGGGGTCTCGGCGGGCAGCAGCACGACGGTGCTGCGCGTCTGAGCGAGCACTGCACTCTCGCTGAGCAGGCTCGCGACGATCCCCTGTGCGCCCCAGTCGGAGGGGTCCAGCTCGAGGGCGGCGGCGGGCACGGTGATCGTGACGGTGGCGCTCCCTCCCCCGGCCACGGACGGGCCGTCGGCGATCGCGACGAGGTGGCCGTCATCCGGGACGCCAGCGTTGTCGAGCGTGGTTTCCGCGAGCACCTCGGCGCTCGGCCGCAGCCAGGCGGAGAGCTCGGCGGAGTCGGCGAGCGTGTCATCGCTCAGTCCGATCGCGATCCGGGTCACGCTCAGCGCCAGTCGGCTGCCGTTGGTGACCGTGGCCGAGAGCTGCAGGTCTTCGCCTGGTCGCACAACGGCGCCGTGGCCGGGGGCTACGACAATGCTGACCGCATCGGATGCGGCGGCGGCGGCAGACGAGTCGACTGGGCCCTCCTGCGCCGGGGCCGCCGATGCCGGGGCCTGGCCGAGCAGGGCAGGGGTAAGGATCGCGGCCGCGGCGAGCACGGCAAGGATGCGTCGCGGTGACCGTCGACGGGGTGCGCCGCCATGCATGCGGGCGCGGAGACCCTCTAAGAATGCAGGCCGACGCGTGTGCAAAGACTCGGCCACCATCCCCAGATTCTATGGTGCCGCCCTGTGTGGCTGCTGCACCGGGCCGTGCACCCTTTAACATGGTGTTCATGCAGAGTGTCGCGGCGGCCCTTGCCCGGCTGGGCGATCTTGCGGCGACCGCCGCCGTTTCACGTCTGGCCGTGGCCTTCGAAACCGCTGGCCACGAGCTCGCCCTGGTCGGCGGGCCGGTGCGTGACGCCTTCCTCGATCGCGGCACCAACGACCTCGACTTCACCACCGACGCCTCCCCCGACCAGATCCTGGCGATCGTGACGCCGATCAGCGAGGCGCAGTGGGACATCGGGCGGCAGTTCGGCACCATCGCCGCCAAGATCGCCGGCGAAACCGTTGAGATCACCACCTACCGCACCGACAGTTACGTCGACGGAACGCGCAAACCGGAGGTCGTCTTCGGCACCTCGCTCGACGAAGACCTGCTGCGCCGGGACTTCACCGTCAACTCGATCGCGCTCCGGTTGCCCCAGATGACACTCGTTGATCCGGCTGGCGGCATCGAGGATCTGCTCGACGGCCGTCTCCGCACCCCGGCGACGCCGGAGCAGTCCTTCGGCGACGACCCGCTGCGCATGATGCGGGCCGCCCGCTTCTCTTCTCAGCTCGGATTCCAGTTGGACGACGCGGCGTTCTCGGCGATGAAGGCGGGCGCGGACAGCATCCGCCGCATCTCGATCGAGCGCGTCAACGACGAGCTCTCCAAGCTGCTGAAGACGGATGCCCCGCGCGCCGGCCTCGAGCTGCTCGTCGACTCCGGCATTGCCGCCATCGTGCTGCCCGAGCTTCCCGCCCTGCGCCTCGAGATTGACGAGCACCACCACCACAAGGACGTCTACCAGCACAGCCTCACCGTGCTGGAGCAGGCCATCGGCTACGAGAAGTCGCGGGGCAAGCTGCAGAGCCCCGACCTGGTGCTGCGCCTGGCCGCGCTGCTGCACGACATCGGCAAGCCGGCGACCCGGCGCCTCGAGGCCGGCGGCGTCGTCAGCTTCCACCACCACGACCTCGTCGGTTCCAAGCTGGCCAAGAAGCGCCTGCGCGAGCTGCGCTACGACAACGACACGATCGCGGCCGTCGGCAAGCTGATCGAGCTGCACCTGCGCTTCTTCGGCTACACCGAGGGGGCCTGGAGCGACTCGGCCGTGCGGCGCTACGCCCGCGATGCCGGTGACCAGTTGGAGCGCCTGCACATCTTGACCCGGGCCGATGTGACGACCCGCAATCGGCGCAAGGCCGACCGGCTGGGCTTCGCCTACGACGACATCGAGGAGCGCATCGCCCAGCTGGCCGAGGAGGAGGAGCTGAACGCCGTACGGCCCGACCTCGACGGCGAGCAGATCATGAGCTTGCTCGGCATCCGGCCCGGCCGCGACGTCGGCGAGGCATATCGCTTCCTGCTCGAGCTGCGCCTGGACGAGGGCCCGATCGGCGAGGAGCGCGCCACCGAGCGCCTGCTCGCCTGGTGGGCCGCCCGAAACTGATCGGCACGGAACGCCCCGGCACCCGATTGGGGTCCGACGCAGCGGGAGCACCCACTGGTAGCGTTCGGGGCGGAGGTGTCGGTGAAGAAGCTGCGCAGCAACTCGGCCATGACGGTGGCGCTCGGCGTGCTCGTGGGCGCGCTCGCGCTCGGCATGGGAGTGCTGGCCGCCGGAGCGATCGCGGGCTCCGGTAAGACGATCGTGACCGTTCGGCTCTGGGACGACAGCGTCGCGGCCGCGTACAAGTCCTCCTTCGCGGCATTCGAGGCGGCCCATCCAGACATCTCCGTCGATGTGACCGTCATCCCCTGGTCTCAGTACTGGGACCAGCTCGGCGCCGATGTCGACGCGGGCCGGGCCGACGACATCTTCTGGCTGAACAACTCCTATCTCACCGACCTTGCCGAGAGCGGCGAGCTGGTGAACATCGACGCGACGCTCGGCGAACGCGCCAAGAACGACTGGGACCGTGTCGTGGTGCGCGAGTTCACGGCGGAGGGCACCTTGTGGGGTGTGCCGCAGCTTTCGGATGCCGGCATCGCCCTGTATTACAACAAGGCGATGGTGGTCGAGGCCGGCATCGACCCGGCCGCCCTGGAAGAGCTGGCGTGGAGCCTGGACCCGGCCGAGGACTCGCTGCTGCCGGTGTTGCAGAAGCTGACCCGCGACAGCCATGGACGGGCGGCGACCGACCCCGAGTTCGATCCCGACTCGGTGAGCCAGTACGGCTACAACGCCTCGAACGACCTGCAGGCCATCCTGCTGCCCTCCATCGGCTCCAACGGCGGCGACTTCGATGTCGACGGCATTTACAGCTTCGCCGGCGACGCGGCAGCACAGGCGATCGGCTACCAGGTCGCCCTGATCAACACGCACCGGGTCGCCGCGCCCGCCGCGCAGAGCAACGCCGAATCGGACTTCGCCCGCGACAGCTTCATCAACGGCAAGCTGGCGTTGTTCCAGTCCGGCGTGTACAGCCTCTCCCACATCGCCGACAAGGCCGAGTTCGAATGGGGCGTCGCCTCGATGCCGGCTGGCCCCGCGGGCCGAGTCTCTGTGACGAACGGCATCGCCGCGGCGGGCAACGCGCACAGCGCGCACCCGGCCGAGACGGCCGAGGTGCTCAAGTGGCTCGGATCGGCAGAGGGCAACAGCTTCGTCGGCGCCAGCGGCGCAGCCGTGCCCGGCGTCGTCGCGGCGCAGCACGCCTACTTCGACTACTGGGCAGGCAAAGACGTCGAGGTGGCGAAGTTTTTCGAGGTGCTCGCCCGCGATGCGCCGACGGTGACGCCGCCGCGGACCGCGAACTTCGCCGAGGTCGAGGCCGCCTACGGCCCTATCCTCGACCAGGTGTTCACCGGGCAGCTGCCGTTGGAGAGCGGCCTGCGGCAGGCCCAGGATGCCGCCAACGCGGTGGTCGCCGGCGGTTAGTGCCGCGTCGCCCGCAGCGGCTCGCTTTCGCCTCCGGCATCCGTTACAATCGGAAGGTTGCTCACGCGCCGGAATCTCTGGCCTCCGTGTTCAACACATGCACAACCCTCCTGTTGCAGAACGTCTGCAGCCGTTTTAGTCCGAAGGAGGTGGGTTAGTCATGCACCAGTACGAACTGATGGTTATCCTCGATCCCGAGATCGATGAGCGCACCGTTGCTCCCAGCCTTGACAAGTTCCTCAACGTTGTTCGCAACGATGGTGGCACGATCGACAAGGTCGACATCTGGGGCCGTCGTCGTCTCGCTTACGAGATCAACAAGAAGACCGAAGGCATCTACGCCGTCGTCGACTTCACCGCAGAGCCCGCTACCACCACGGAGCTTGACCGCCAGCTGAAGCTCAGCGAAGCAGTCATGCGCACCAAGGTGCTGCGCGCAGAAGAGGGAATCGCTCAGGTTGCCGCTGCACAGAAGCTCGCCGAGGAGAAGGCCGCCCGCAAGGCTGCCGCTCCGGCCAAGGCTGCGAAGGACGCTTAGTCCCGATGGCCGGCGAGACCGTAATTACCGTGGTGGGCAACCTCACCTCAGACCCCGAGCTGCGTTACACGCAGAACGGACTGGCGGTTGCCAACTTCACCATTGCCTCCACCCCGCGCACGTTTGACCGTGCAAAGAACGAGTGGATCGATGGCGAAGCGCTGTTCCTGCGCGCGAGCGTTTGGCGTGAATTCGCTGAGCACGTTGCTGGATCACTGACCAAGGGTTCCCGCGTTATCGCTTCCGGGCGTCTCAAGCAGCGTTCCTACGAGACGAAGGAAGGCGAGAAGCGCACCAGCTATGAGCTGGATGTCGACGAGATCGGCCCCTCGCTTCGTTACGCGACCGCGTCTGTCACGCGTGCCCAGTCTTCTGGCGCCCCCCGTGGTGCTGCCCCTCAGGGTGGCAACTTCGGTGGAGCCGTCGAAGAGCCGTGGGCTCCCAGCGCCCCTGCCGCCTCTGGCGGCCAGGACGTCTGGAACACCCCGGGCAGCTACAGCGACGAGACCCCCTTCTAGGCCCTTGGGCCGGCTTCCGGATGCCGCATCACGCAGCATCCGGGCGTAAATACTTCAAGACAAAGGAAATACCATGGCTGGAAAGAGCAGCGGCGACCGCCGCAAGCCACTCCGCGGAGCCAAGGGTGGCAAGAACGCCGCTCCCGCGAAGTCCATTCGCGTTGGTGTCATCGACTACAAGGATGTCCCCACGCTTCGTAAGTTCATCTCTGAGCGCGGGAAGATCCGTGCCCGCCGCATCACAGGCGTTTCCGTGCAGGAGCAGCGTCTGATCGCCCGTGCCGTCAAGAATGCCCGCGAGATGGCCCTGCTGCCATACGCCGGCAGCGGACGCTGAGGAGTAAAGACATGAAACTGATTCTGACGCACGAGGTCACTGGCCTCGGTACCCCCGGTGATGTCATCGAGGTCAAGAACGGCTACGCCCGTAACTACCTGGTTCCGCAGGGCTTTGCCGTGCAGTGGAGCCGCGGTGGCGAGAAGCAGGTCGAGCAGATCAAGGCCGCTCGCGCGGCTCGTGAGCTCGCCACGCTCGAAGAGGCGCAGGCATTCAAGGCTGCCCTCGAGGCTGCCAAGGTCAAGCTGGTCGTCAAGACCGGCGCTGAAGGCCGTCTCTTCGGTTCGGTGAAGACCACCGACATCGCTGACGCCGTTGCTGCTGCCGGACTCGGCACCATCGACAAGCGCAAGGTTGAGATCCCCAACCCGATTAAGGTTGTCGGAACTCACCAGGTGACGGTTCGTCTGCGCGACGAGCTGTCGGCCGCGATCACCCTTCAGGTGGTCTCCGCCAAGTAGGCGTAAAACTCTGGCCGCAAGGCTGTGATGTGGCGGTGGGCTTCGGCCCACCGCCACATCTGTTTAAGAAGCAGTTTTTAGCACTTTCGCAAAGCGCAATCCCCCCGTTCTGTGCACAGGGGACTGTGGAATTTGGCCCCAAAAAGGCGCTGTGGAAAACTACTTTATTCACACAGCTGTGCACAAATTAAAACCCCGGTCAAACTACGTTTCTCTGCAAAAGAAAGTTAGTTGTCCACAGCTGTTCCCACAGGCTTTACACAACACTGGTGGCGTTTCCCGCAGATTGTTCACAGGGTTATCCACAGGCCAGGTTGAGTTGCCCCCAAGCAATCCGTATGGTGGCTCCAGCGGCGCTCGTCGGTGTGTTCTGGACTGGGTTTTTCCACCCGGCTCGCCGCACTGTCAGAGGTACCCGCTATCACTGGATATGGGTTCAGCTGTTCCCGACCCACCCCCATTGACCGGCTTTCGCCGGTAGTCCAGTTTGCCGAGGAGGCACCGCGTGTCGATCGCACATCTAGGGCTCTCAGACTCCCCTGAACCACAGCGCGCCGAGCGCGCAGACCGTACACCGCCGCACGACCTGCTCGCAGAGCAGAGCGCGCTGGGCGGCATGTTGCTGTCGAAGGATGCCGTGGCCGACGTCGTCGAGACGCTGCGCGGCCCCGACTTCTACATCCCCAAGCATGAACTCGTCTTCGACGCGATCCTCTCGCTCTACTCACGCGGCGAGCCGACCGACGTCATCGCCGTCAGCGATGAGCTCACCAAGCAGGGCGAGCTGGCTCGCGCCGGCGGCGCCGACTACCTGCACTCACTGACCAGCATGGTGCCGACCGCCGCCAACGCCGGCTACTACGGCTCCATCGTGGCCGAGCGCGCTCTGCTGCGCCGCCTGGTCGAGGCCGGAACCCGCATCGTGCAGATGGGCTACTCGGGCGAGGGCGAGGTGCTCGACCTCGTCAACAACGCGCAGGCCGAGATCTACTCCGTCACCGGCAGCACCGAGACCGAAGACTACGTTCCGTTGACGGATGCCGTTTCGGCCGCCATGGAAGAAATCGAGGCTGCTTCGCACAAAGACGGGTCGATGACCGGTGTTCCCACCGGCTTCGTTGATCTCGACGAGCTGACGAACGGTTTCCACCCCGGTCAGATGATCATTGTCGCAGCGCGACCTGCTGTGGGTAAGTCGACCTTGGCTCTCGATTTCGCGCGTTCCGCGTCGATCGGCCACAACATGCCCTCGATCTTCTTCTCGCTCGAAATGGGCCGAGCCGAGATCGCCATGCGCCTGCTCTCCGCCGAGTCATCCGTGCCTCTGCAGAGCATGCGCAAGGGAAAGATTGAGTCTCGCGACTGGACAACCATCGCGCAGGTCAGCGGTCGAATCAACGATGCTCCGCTCTACATCGACGACTCCCCCAACATGACCCTGGTTGAGATTCGCGCCAAGTGCCGCCGACTCAAGCAGCGCGTCGGCCTCAAGATGGTCGTCATCGACTACCTGCAGCTGATGACCTCGGGCAAGCGCGTCGAGAGCCGCCAGCAGGAGGTCTCGGAGTTCTCGCGCGCGCTCAAGCTCATGGCCAAGGAGCTGCAGGTGCCGGTCATCGCGCTGTCCCAGCTGAACCGTGGTTCCGAGCAGCGTGCCGACAAGATGCCCGCGATCAGCGACCTGCGCGAGTCGGGCTCGATTGAGCAGGATGCCGACATGGTGATCTTGTTGCACCGCGAAGCTGTCTACGACAAGGAGAGCCCGCGCGCCGGCGAAGCCGACCTGATCGTCGCCAAGCACCGCAACGGCCCGACGCGTACTGTTCCTGTCGCCTTCCACGGCCACTTCTCGCGCTTCGCGGACCTCGCCCCGAGCTAAGCAGCCGTCGCGAGCGGGCTGCGACGGCCAGCAGCTCCCGGTTCTGCCGCTGCTACTGCAGGCCAAACGCGAGGCGGAGCTCGCGGCCGACCAGCGCCGGAACATCGAGAACGCCTGGATGCAGGGCGTCGAAGAGCTGCAGCCCGTCCCAGGTCGCAATGACGAGCGCCGCGCGCTGCTCCGGACTCAACTCGTCCTCGATGCTCAGGCGGTTGCGTTGCCGCTTGATCGTCCAGGCGAGCAGGCTGATCAGCCGGTCGTGCCGGCGCTGCAGGACGGCGCGCGCAGGATGCCCCTCCGCGCCGGCCTCCGCGGTGAGCATCGACAGCAGTTGCACGAGTCCTGGCGCGCTCACGTTGCTCTCTGCCGTGCTCACGAAGGCGTCGACGAGGCCCTGGGCGCTCATTCGAACGGGGAGTTCGGAGAGGAACTGCTGCTGGTCATGCCAGCCGACCACGGCGAGCATCAGGTTCGTCTTGTTGCCGAAGTGGTGCAGCAGCGTCGAGTGGTCGACGCCCGCCTCGCGCGCGATGCTTCGCAACGACGCGCCATAGAAGCCCTTCTGCGCGAAGGCGTGCGCGGCGCTCGCGACGATCGCCTTCTTGGTGGCGCGACCGGTGGCGTATCCGCCGCTTCGCGGGGACACTTCAGCTTGCTCGGGCACGAGCGACTCCTCGTATATCCACCACATGGTGGAATTTCAGGTACAGTTTGATTTGCGGGCCACATTGATGATCTCAGGTGTGCCCGGCACTCGACGCCGCGGGCCTCGCCGGCGTTGCCGTGTTCGTGAGAAATCTGCCCCTCTTGCCCCCTCCGACGTCGGAAAGCCGCATGACAATACCGAACGACCCGCCGCAGTCAGGGTCCGCCCCCGTGAGCCTCGAGCTGGTCGAGCAGATGACGCTGCTCGAGAAGGCATCGTTGATGTCTGGCGCGAACTTCTGGAACACCAAGCCCATCGCCCGGCTCGGTGTGCCCTCGATCATGTTGACGGACGGGCCGCACGGCTTGCGCAAGCAAGGCGGTGCTGCCGATCATCTCGGCCTCAACGCCAGCATCCCGGCCACGAGCTTCCCGACGGCATCACACCTCGCGAACAGCTGGGACGTGCGGCTTCTGGAGCGGGTCGGTGCCGCGCTCGGTGCCGAGGCCGCTGCCGAGCAGGTCAGCGTGCTGCTGGGCCCCGGGCTGAACATCAAGCGCAACCCGCTCGGCGGGCGCAATTTTGAGTACTACTCGGAGGATCCGCTGCTCTCCGGCAAGCTTGCCGCGGCCTTCATCCGCGGCATCCAGTCACACGGCGTCGCGGCCTCTGTCAAACACTTCGCGGTGAACAGCCAGGAGACCCATCGCATGTCGATCGACGAAATCGTCGACGAGCGGGCGCTGCACGAGATCTACCTCGAAGGCTTCCGGATCGCGATCACCGAGGGCCGTGCCTGGACGGTGATGAGCTCGTACAACCGGGTCAATGGGACCTACGCCAACGAGAACGAGCCGCTGATGCTCGACGTGCTCCGGCGGCGGTGGGGCTTCGACGGCTTGGTGGTCACGGACTGGGGCGGCAACAACGACCGAGTCGCCGGGCTCCGAGCCGGCAACGCGCTCGAGATGCCCTCGACGGACGGGGTCACGGACCTGGAGATCGTCCGAGCAGTCGAGGACGGCTCACTCGATGAGAAGATCCTCGACGAGCGTGTGCGCGAGGTCCTCACACTGATCGAACGGACGCGGCAGAAGACCAGCGATGTCGTCGACCACGACGACGCGCATGAGCTCGCCATCGAGGCTGCGCGGCAGGCGATCGTGCTGCTCTCGAACCCGCACGGCCAGCTGCCGTTCACCGAGGGCAGCGGCCGGATCGCCGTGATCGGCGACTTCGCCGAGACCGCACGCTACCAAGGCGCCGGCAGCTCCCTCGTCAACCCCACGCAGGTGGACGATCCGCTCACCGCACTGCGGGCGACGGACCTGGAGATCGTCGGATTCGCTCCCGGCTACACGCGCCGGGACTCCCCTTCCCGCCTGCGCCGCCGTCGCGCCGTCGCCCTCGCGTCGAAGGCCGACACGGTGCTGCTCTTCGTGGGGCTTGACGAATCCGCCGAGGCCGAGGCCGTGGACCGGAAGCACCTGGCGCTCGCCCGAAACCAACTCGAGCTCGCCGAGGAGCTGTTCGCACTCGGCAAGCCCGTCGTCGTCGTCGTCGTCGGAGGAGCACCGGTGGAGCTCCCGTTCGCCGACCGCGCTGCGGCGATCGTGCACGCGTATCTCGCCGGGCAAGGAGGGGGCCGTGCCGTCGCCGACATCCTCACCGGCGCGGTCAACCCGAGCGGCAAGCTCGCCGAGACCTATCCGATCGCCTACGCCGACGTGCCCAGCTCTGCGGACTTCGGTCGAACCGAGGCCACGAGCGAACACCGCGAGAGCATCTACGTCGGCTATCGGTACTACGACAAGGTCGGCGCCGCCGTGCGGTATCCGTTCGGCCACGGCCTCAGCTACACGAGTTTCGAATACACGGCCCTCACGGCCGACACGTCCCATGCCCGACTGACCGTGACCAACACGGGCGAGCGCGCCGGAGCCGAGATCGTGCAGATCTACGTCGAAGCCCCGTCCGCAGCGGTCGGCGTTGCGCGCGCCGCGCGCGAACTTCGCGGATTCGCGAAGGTCCACCTCGACCCCGGAGCCAGCGCCCAGGTCACCATCGACCTGGCCGAGCACGCCTTCGATGCCTACGACGTCGAGACCGGCGCCTGGCGCGGCGTGCCCGGGCGCTACCGGGTGCTGGCCGGCGCCTCCTCGCGCGACATCCGACTCGACGCCCCCGTCGACAGTGAAGGGACGCCGTGGTCGGCCAGGGCGGACGCCCTCCCCCACTACGTCTCCGGACACGTTGCAGACGTCGATTCGGCCGAGTTCGCCGCACTGCTCGGACGCGAACTCCCGTCACCGAACTGGCCACGAGGCGGCACCCTCACGCGCAGCGACATCATCGCGCAGACCGCAGGCCGCGGCGGCTTCGCCTCCGTCCTGCACGGACTCATCACCACGACGAGCGCACTGCTCATGCGGGTGGGGCGCCCGCACGCGTCGAACAACGTCAAGTTCGTCCTCGACATGCCCTTCCGCTCGATCCCACGGCTCACCGGGGGAAAGTTCGACGAGGCAATGCTCGACGGCTTCCTCCTCATGGTCAACGGCCGCTTCTGGCGGGGCGCCGCGAACCTGACCCGGGCCGCACTCCGCCGGAACCGCACTGTCACCTGAGCACACCCTCCCTGTCCACCCCCAACCCACGACTGAGAACACTGAGATGGAATCCCGCACAGAACTGAAGCAAGCCGCGAAGGAGCGACTCGCCGCCGAAAAGGCCGCGAAGCTCCAGCGGAAGACCGAATTGCAGGCGATGACGCCCGCCGACCGCAAGGCCGCCAAGTCCGCCGACCGCGAAGCCGCGCGCGCAGCGCGGAGGGCCGAGAAATCCGAGGCGAAGGCCGCACGCGCCTCCATGTCCCGGGCCGAGCGCCGTGAAGCACGGCGCGCGGAACGGGCCTACCGGCGCCTCAAGGCGCGTCCGCGCCGCATCGCCGGGTGGAGCGTCGCGGTCGCCGTCCTCGCCATTGTCGGCATCGTCGCCGCCCCGGTGATCGCCGATGTGAACCGACTGCTCTCCGTCAAGGTCGACAGCTCGACCGCCGACGGCGTCGCGGCGCGCGCCTACGCGACCGGCCTCGCCGAGGACATCTCTGACGAGGGCATCGTGCTGCTGAAGAACGACAATGACGTGCTGCCCCTCGCGGAGCAGGCCGTCAACGTCTTCGGCTTCGACTCGTTCAACCTCCGCTTCGGCGGCGGCGGATCGGGCGCCGGCGACCAATCGACCGCAGTGGGCCTCTACGAGGCTCTCGAGGAGCAGGGAATCGCCACCAACCCGGAGCTGAAGGCAGCCATGGAGGCGGCAGGGGCGAAGTCCAAGGCGGGCTCCAGCACCGGCCTCATCCAGGTGATCGGGGCACTCACCGGTGGCGGCGGCGAGGCCGGCGAACCGGCGCCAGACTACCTGACCGGAGACGTCATGGCGCAGGCGAGCGAGTTCGCCGACACGGCACTCGTGGTCCTGGCCAGCTCGAGCGTGGAAGCTTCCGATGCAGCGCCGGAGCAGCTGGCGCTGAGTGGCACCCAGCGGCAGCTCCTCGACACCGTGACCGGGAGTTTCGAGAACGTTGTGGTCGTCATCAACGCCGGCAACGCCATGGAACTGGGCTTCCTCGACGAGTACCCCCAGATCACGGGCGCGCTCTGGATCGGCACGCCCGGCCCCCGGGGTGCCGTCTCCCTTGCCAAGATCCTCGACGGCGACGTGAACCCGTCGGGCCGCCTCACCGACACCTACGCCACCGACGTCGCGAGTGCGCCCGGCACCGAAAACTTCGGCGACTACGACTACGCGAACACGAAGCGCTCCTTCCTTGAGTACGAGGAGGGAATCTACGTCGGCTACCGCTACTACGAAACCCGCTTCGCGGACGACGAGGAGGGCTACGCGGCCGCCGTGCAGTTCCCCTTTGGCCACGGCCTCAGCTACACGTCCTTCGACTGGCAGGCCGCCGAACCCGTCGTCACCGACGGCACGGTGAGCGTCGACGTCGTCGTGACCAACACCGGCCAAGCGGCCGGCAAGGACGTCGTGCAGCTCTACTTCTCCGCGCCCTACACACCGGGCGGCATCGAGAAGTCCGCGATCGAGCTCGCCGGCTACGCCAAGACCTCGCTCCTGGAGCCCGGCCAGTCCGAGACCGTCACGATCGCCTACGACGTGCGCGACATGTCCTCCTGGGACGGTGCTCGCGGCGCCTACCTGCTCGAAGCAGGCAACTACGGCATCGCCGTCTCGCGCGACGTGCACTCGCCCGTCGCCGAATTCGACACCACCGTCGCGGCAGACGTCGTCTACGACACCGACGAGGCAACGGGCGTCGCGCTCGAGAGCCGATTCGAGGATGCGTCGGGCGACCTGACCTTCCTCTCGCGTGACGAGTGGGAGAGCACCTATCCGACGACCCCTGACGGTGACCGAACGGCTTCCGCGGAGCTGCTCGCGGAGATGTACCCGGAGGTCATCCCGGCCGAGGGCACGGCCCCCACACAGGGCGTCGACCACGGACTCCGGCTCGAGGACCTGCGGGGCCTCGACTACGACGACGCGAAGTGGGAGGACTTCCTCGACCAGTTCACGACGGACGAGCTGATCAAGGTCTTCGCGAACGGCGGCTACCAGACCGCAGAGATCGAACGCCTCGGCGTGCCCTCCGGCGTGCTTTTGGACGGCCCCGCCGGGCTGAACTTCTTCTTCGGAGACATCACCGCCGCGTCCTTCCCGACCGAGGTCGTGATCGCCTCCACCTGGAACACCGACCTCGCCCGGGCGATGGGTGAAGCGATCGGCGCCGAGGCGAACGCCTACGGCGTCCAGGGCTGGTACGCCCCCGGCATGAACCTGCACCGCACCGCCCTCGGCGGCCGCAACTTCGAGTACTACTCGGAGGACCCGGTCGTCTCCGGCACGATGGGCGCCGCAATGGTCGCCGGCGCCCAGAGCACCGGCCTCATCACGTTCATGAAGCACTTCGCACTCAACGAGCAGGAGATCAACGCCCGCAGCGGAGTGCATGTGTGGGCCGACGAGCAGGCGATCCGCGAGCTGTACCTGCGTCCGTTCGAGATCACCGTCAAGGACGGCGGCGCGAACGGAGCGATGAGCTCGTTCGTCCACGTCGGCGCCCGCTGGTCGGGCGGCAACGAGGCCCTCCTCGAGGACGTGCTCCGCGGCGAATGGGGTTTCCAGGGCGTCGTGTCGTCCGACGCTGTGCTCGGCGCGTTCATGGACCCGGGCCAGGCGATCATCGCCGGGAACGACCTCATGCTCGCGGTGCTCCCGAGCGTGACGGAGTCCGCTGCACGGAATGCGCTGGCGGCCGACCCGGTCGGCATTGGCGGGGGTCTGCGCGACCGCGTCCACGCGGTCATGTTCGCACTGCTGCACACCGACCTCTTCGACTGAGACGGTGCCAGTGTCCCGGGCCCGGCGTCACGCCGGGCCCGGGACCTCGCCCCGTACCGCGTGGAAGAGCGAGGGGCGAGTAGTTAGCCCAGCGCGGCTCGCCGCGTGGTGTGCTTGGTGGGCACATGGGACCAGGGGTCCTCTGGCCACGGGTGCTTCGGGTAGCGGCCGCGCATCTCTGCACGCACCTGTGCGTAGGGGCCGGCCCAGAACGAGGCCAGGTCGTCGGTCACCGCGAGGGGGTGCCCGGCCGGCGACAACAGGTGGAACAACGCCGGCACGCGGCCTCCCACGAGACGCGGGGTCTCCGCCCAGCCGAAGCACTCCTGCAGCTTCACGGCCACGACGGGCCGGGCCACGGGGTCATCGATGGGCGGGTAGCTGAGCCGAACGCGTGAGCCGCTGGGGACTTCGAGGCGCTCCGGGGCCAACGTGTCCAGATCGACCGCCGCAGGCCAGGGCAGGACGCGCCGGAGCGCCGGGGCCAGATCGATGCGGGAGGCCGGGGTGCCGGAGGCAAGGGCCGAGAGCTCCGGGCCGAGCCAGGAATCCAAGGTGCCGAGCAGGGCGGCATCCGAGACATCCGGCCAGGGCGACCCGAGTTCGCGATGCAGCAGGGCGAGGCGCCGGCGCAGACCGTCCGCGGCCTCCGACCAGGGGAACACCCCGAGCCCTTGCTCTTCGAGGGCACGGCGGGCGGCAGTGCGCCCGCCATCGTCGGCCTGCACGCGCACGGGGACGGACGAGCGGACGATCGCCCCGATTCGGCGTTCGCGCCGCGCGACGACGCGGCCGTCCACGAACTGCGCCTCGACCCGGTCGGTGACGAGGTGGGTCGCCGCCTGCTCCGCTTCGCTCTCGGAGAGGACGGCGGCGGAGCGGATGATCGCCCCGGTGCCCGCGGCTGCGCGCCCCTGGGCCCGGGTGACGTCGGCCACTGCCAGCCACTCGGCGCCCGCGAGCGGGCCCGTGATCCCGGCACGGGTGCCGGAGGCGAGGAGGAAGGTTGCCCCGTGCGCCGAGTGATCGACGCGGCGGGCGATCCAGTCGGGGAACGCGAGGGCGATGACGAGACCGACCTGATCCGAGCTCCCCCGGGTCGTGCCCTTCGAGGCAGTGAAACGTTCCAGTCGTCGCACCTCCTGCTCCCAGCGGCGGGCATCCGGGCTGCGTCCGCTGCGCAGCGCGGTGAGCGTGCCCGCGGCGTCGCCATCCGCGACGCGGAGGTCGCTGCTGAGCAGCGCGATCACCTCGGCAGCCGTGCGCCCGCCGACCAGGGCGCCGCCGAGAAGCAGCGCGCGGGCCAGGCGCGGGTCGGTCGGGATGCGTGCAAGCGCGCGCCCCTCGTCGGTGGCGCGTCCATCGGCATCGATCGAGCCGAGCCCGCGCAGCACGGAGAGGGCGTCGCTCAGGCTGGCGGAGGGAAGCGGGTCGACGAGTCGCAGACCGACCCCGCCTGGCGCACCCCAGCAGGCGAGGAGCAGGGCGGCGTCGGTGAGGTCTGCGGCCTGGATCTCGGGGGCGGGGTGCGTCGGTGCCGCGGCGAAGGTGCGCTCGTCGACGCAGCGGACCACGATGCCCGGCCCCTGTCGGGTGGCGCGCCCAGAGCGCTGGATGGCGGAGGCCCGCGGCGTCGGGCCGGTGACGAGGCCGCTCATGCCGCGCCCCGCGTCGCGCTGCGGGGCGCGGGAGAGGCAGGTGTCGACGACGAGGCGCACGCCGGGCACGGTCAGTGAGGACTCCGCGAGCGACGTCGAGACGATGATGCGTGCCGGAGTGCCGGGGCTGCGCCCACCGATCACCGCATCCTGCTCGGCGGCGGGGATCTGGCCGTGCAACTCACGCACATCGAACTCGGACGCGAGCCCGCGGATGCGCCGGGCGATCTCGGCGACCTCGCGCGCACCCGGCGCGAAGACGAGGGCATCGGCGGTCGGATCGGTGCGCACCAGGGCGCGGTGTGCGATGACGGCGGTGCTCGCGACGTGGTCGAGGAACGCCCAGGTCACCCCGCGCTCGTCCAGCCGGGGCGTGGGGCTCGGCGCCCAGCGCACCTCGAGCGGATGCGCCGGAACACTCTGGGTCACGATCGGCGCCGGGGCGGCATCCGACCCCAGAACCGTCGCGAAACGCTCGGCATCCAGCGTCGCCGACATCGCGACGAGCACGAGGTCGTCGCGCAGCTCCCGGACCTCGCCGAGCAGGCCGATCAACAGGTCCGTCTCCAGGGCCCGCTCGTGCACCTCGTCGATGATGACCGCGCCGACCCCGTCGAGACCGGGGTCGTCGAGCAGGCGGCGCAGCAGCACACCGGCGGTGACGAACTCGATCCGGGTGGACGGGCCCACCTGGCGTTCGCCGCGCACGGTGAAACCAACGCGGGAGCCGAGCGGCGTTCCGTCCAGCTGCGCGAGGCGGCGGGCGGCGGCGCGGGCGGCGACCCGGCGCGGCTGGGTGACGATCACCCGCCCCGGTACGCGATCGGCGATGACCGGCGGAACGAGCGTGGTCTTTCCGGTGCCGGGAGGCGCGCTGACCACGACGGAATTGCTGCGGTCCAGCGCGGCGGCCAGATCGTCGACGGCTGCCGCGAACGCGAGCCCGCGACCGATCCTGGACGGGTCGAACGGCTCAGTGGTCACTCCCCCAGTCTCTCGCGTCGGGGAGGCGTGTGCGCGCAGCAGGCGGCGCGAGATCGCGCCTCAGCCGGCCTGCTGCGTCGTCACCGCGCCCGGTTTAGCGCCGACCAGCAGCTCCGCAGCAGAGGCGAGGCGCTCGATGAAGGGCGCGCTATCGGTGCCGCGGGCGAGGGCGTGGGCGGAGAGTCCGTCGAGCATGCCGAGCAGCTGCCACGCGATGGCGTCGGGGTCGTCCGTCGTGAACTCACCCGTCCGCCGCCCCTCGGTGATGATCTCGGCGAGGAGAGCATGCCACGCGTTCATCTGCGTGTCGATCGCGACTGAGAGCGCGGGGTTGTGCCGGCCGAGCGACCAGGCGTCCACCCAGACCAGGGTGAGGTCGTCGCGATCGCCGCCCAGGACGGTGTCGATCAGCAGCGCGAGGCGCTGCGCGGAGCTGGTGCCGGTGTCGACCCAGGTCTGCACCTCGACGAGCTCATTGGCGACGAGCTCGGAGAAGACCGCGGCCACGAGGTTGTCCATGCCCGAGCCGTAGTGGGCCACCAGCCCGGGCGCCACGCCCGCCCGCTGGGCGACCGCACGCAGGGCGAGGGTGGAAAGACCGCCCTCGCGCGCCAGCGCGCAAGCCGCCGCGAAGATCTCGGCGGAGCGCTGCGCGGGAGGCTTGCGGGTGCGAACTCGGGGCGGTGGCGTTGACATGATTCGACCAGTCTAGGAAGATTTGTATTGATCGCATGGCCAATTAGGTCCGCCGTTCAACAAAGGAGTCGACATGGTGTGGAAGATGCCCCACGAGGGTATGGAGCATGAGCGGACGTGGATGGCCTTCCCGCGGGAAGGAATCACCCTCGGCGACGGTGCCGAATGGCGGGAAGGCGGATATCGCGCCTGGGCCGATGTGGCCCTCGCCATTGCCGAGTTCGAGCCCGTCACCATGATCGTCGACCCCAGCGAGAGGAGGCGCGCGGCCAACATGCTGGGCGGCGCCGTCGAGCTCGTGGAGGCGCCACTGGACGAGTACTGGATGCGTGACTGCGGCCCCACATTCGCGCTCGATGACGAGCGCCCCGGTGTTCTGGGGGCCGTGGACTGGATCTTCAACGGCTGGGGAGCACCCGATTGGGCCAGTTGGGGCAAGTCCGCACTCATCGCAGAGTTCATCGCCGAGCGACTCGGCTGCGAACGCCTCCCCTCCCTGCTGGTGAACGAGGGGGGCGGCATCCACGTCGACGGCGAGGGCACCATTCTGCTGACCGAGACGGTGCAGCTCGATCGCCGCCGCAACCCTTTCGCCGACAAGCAGCGCGTCGAGGCCGAGATGGCGAGGCTCCTCGGGGCCACGCGGGCCATCTGGCTGCCGCGCGGCCTGACCCGCGACTACGACGACCTCGGCACGAATGGCCACGTCGACATCGTGGCGACGATGCCGTCGCCCGGGCGCATCCTGCTGCACCAGCAGACCGACGCCGCACACCCGGACCATGCCATCAGCGCCGAGCTCAAGCACCTGCTCGCGGGCGAGCGGGATGCCGCGGGGCGGTCATTCGAGATTATCGACCTGCCCGCGCCCAGCACACTGCGGGATGACGGCGGCTTCGTCGACTGGAGCTACGTGAACCACGTCGTCGTCAACGGCGGCGTCATCGCATGCGGCTTCGGCGATGAATACGCGGATGCCCGTGCCCGCGAGATCTTGGAGGACGCGTACCCCGGGCGGGCGGTGGTGACCGTCGAGGCGCGGCCGATCTTCGCCCGCGGTGGCGGCATCCATTGCATCACGCAGCAACAGCCCGCCGTGGCGCGCGCAGAGCACCCGGAGCGCTGACGTGATCGACGTCGTCGAGGCCTCGATAGCCGAGCTGCGCGACGCGCTTCGAAGCGGTGCGGCCACGAGTGTGGAGCTCGTCACCGCCTACCTCGCGCGAATCGCTGCGTTCGACGCCCCCGGAACGCCGACAGCGCTCAACTCCGTCGTCGTCCACAACCCGGACGCACTCGCAGAGGCGGCGGCGTCGGACGCGCGCCGTGCGAGCGGGCAGGAAACCGGCCCGCTGGAGGGCATTCCCTACACCGCGAAGGACAGCTATCTCGTGCGCGGGCTGACGGCGGCGGCGGGGTCGCCCGCGTTCGAGAGCCTCGTCGCCCAGCACGATGCCTTCACGATCGGGCGGCTCCGTGCGGCGGGAGCAATCTGCCTCGGGCTGACCAACATGCCCCCGATGGCCAATGGCGGCATGCAGCGTGGCCTGTACGGCCGTGCCGAGAGCCCCTACAGCGCCGGTTGGCTCACCAGCGCCTTCGGCTCTGGCTCCTCCAACGGCTCCGGCACGGCGACGGCGGCCAGTTTCGCGGCCTTCGGCATGGGTGAGGAGACGTGGTCCAGTGGCAGGGCCCCGGCATCCTGCAACGCGCTGTGCGCGTACACGCCGTCACGCGGAATCCTCTCCGTGCGCGGCAACTGGCCCCTCGTGCCGACCATGGACGTCGTTGTTCCCCACACCAGGACGATGGCCGACATGTTCGAGCTGCTCGACGTGCTCGTCGCCGATGATGCCGAAACGCGAGGGGACTTCTGGCGGGCCCAACCCTGGGTGTCGATCGCCGCGGCCTCCGCGCTGCGACCGGACTCCTACACGGCGGTGAGGGAGTCGCTCACAGGCCGCCGCTTTGGCGTGCCCCGCATGTACATCAACGCCGATGCCGAGGCTGGGAGCGGAACAACGATCGGAGGGTCGACCGGTCAGCGCATCGACACCCGGCCGTCGGTCATTGCACTGTGGGAGGCCGCGCGGCGCGACCTGGAGGCGCACGGCGCAGAGGTGGTCGAGGTGGATTTCCCGGTGGTCAGCCGCTACGAGGGCGATCGTGCCGGGGCGCCGACCGTCAAGACCCGTGGGCTGGTCTCGCCCGAGTTCTTGCAGCACGAGATCACTGACCTGTCGGCGTGGGCCTGGGAGGACTTCCTGGCGGCGAACGGCGACGCATCCGTGCAGAGCCTCGCCGACATCGACCCGCAACGCATTTTCCCGCCTCCGCCGGGTGCACTGCCGGACCGGTACACAGGGTTCGACGACGACATCTCCGAGTACCCGAGGCAGGTGCGCGAGCACCCCTACGCGGCCTTCACCGACATCCCGCACCTCGAGGAGGGCGTGCGCGGGCTCGAGCAGACGCGCCGGATCGACCTGGAAGAGTGGATGGACGGACTGGGGTTGGATGCCGTCGTCTTCCCCGCGATGGCCGACGTCGCGCCGGCGGACATGGACGTCAACCCGCACTCCGCCGACCTCGGCTGGCGCAACGGCGTCTGGGTCGCCAACGGCAATCTCGTGCTGCGGCATCTCGGCATCCCGACCGTCACGGTGCCGATGGGAACCATGGCCGACACGGGCATGCCGGTGGGGCTGACTTTTGCGGGGCGAGCCAACGACGACACGCGGCTGCTTGGATTGGCTGCCGCCTTCGAGGCAAGCGGCCGCCGGCGCACGGAGCCGAAGCGCACCCCGCGGCTGCGCTAAAAATCCTTGACACCATGTCGGCGGTGCTATTGAATGACTGACCAACAGCCCTATTGGCTTGGCGATCAATAAGAATCGCAAGCGACAGAGACGTCCGCACCATCCGAGAAGAGGCCCCCTTTTGGCAGATTTTCCCCTGACCACCACCGCACCGGATGGAGCGCTCGTCGACTCGGCAACGCAGCCGGAGACACGTGGCATCGAACTGATCGATGACTCGGCCAGGCACGGCCGCGCGCGCGACCTCTTCGCGGTCTGGGCAGCGCCGAGCGTCAACGTGCTCGCCCTCACGATCGGGGCGTCGATGATCCTGCTCGGCCTCGAGCTGTGGCAGGCAATCCTCGTGATCGTGGCCGGATCGGTGCCCTGGATCTTCACGGGAATCATCGCCGTGAGCGGCCCGGCCGCCGGCACCTCCGGCTCGGTCATCACGCGCGCCATGTTCGGGTTCCGCGGCAACAAGGTCGTCCAGGCGTTCATGGGCTGGCTGGTGGCGGCGGTGTTCCTCGCCCTCAACTGGCTCGCGGCCGCGTTCCTCGGCGCCGGCCTGCTCGCCCAGTTCGGGGTGTCGGACCCGGTGCTCGTCCCCATCCTCATCACCCTCGTCGTTGCGGCCGTCACCGTGCTCATCGCGGTGTACGGCCACGGCCTGATCCTGCGCGCATATCCGGCCATCGCGATCGTCCTGATCGCGATCTTCCTGGTGGTGACGGCGTTCATCCTCCCCCACGTCGACTGGGCGTACCGGCCCGCCGAGCCGCTGCAGGGAGTACCGCTGTGGTCGGCGATCACGATCGGCTTCGCCATCCTCGCCTCGGGCCCGCTGTCATACATGAACAGCCCAGACATGTCTCGCTACCTGCCCCGCGACACCAAGCCGTCCCACATCATCGCCGCCACGGCCCTCGGCGGCGCGCTGCCGCAGACCTTCTTCACGATCGTCGGAGCGCTGCTGGCGACGGCGGTCGGCTCCGCGATGGATGCCGGGCTGGAGGGAGCACTGCTGGCGCTGCTGCCCGCCTGGCTGGCCCCGCTGTTCGTCCTCGGCGTCGTGATCAACACCGTTGCTCTGAACGGCATGACGACGTACAGCTCAAGCCTGACACTGCAGGCGATCGGAGTCCCGATCCGCCGGATCCCGGCGGCCGTCGTCGTCGGAGCCATCGGCGCGGCGCTGACCATCTACCTCGCGCTCTCCACCTCTTTGCTCGACGCGGTGAACCTCATGCTGCAGTTCCTGATCCTGGTGTCGGCGCCGATCATGGCCATCTTCGTCATCGACGTCATCAGCCGACGCGGCCGCTACAACGGTGAGGACCTCTTCGACGGTCGACCGGGCGGGCGTTTCTGGTACACCGCGGGCTGGGGCCTGCCAGGCGTTCTCGCGTTCGTGGCGGGCGTGTGCACGAGTGCCCTCTTCGTCTCCACGACCGTGTGGACCGGCCCCATCTCCGAGGCCCTCGGCTACATTGACCTCTCGGTCCCCGTCGCGCTCGTCGTCGCGGCAAGCGTCTACGCGGGGCTGCAGCGCACTCGACTCGGCGGCAAGGGGCGACCATGACCGACATGACCAACAGGACAGACGGTGCACCGCGCATGCAGGTGTACACCGGCGGCCGCATTTTCACCGCGGGAGCCCGCCCATGGGCGAGCGCCATCGTCGTCCACGACGAGCGCATCCTCTATGTCGGCGACGATGCCACGGCGGCCAGGATTGCCGCCCCGGATGCCGAGCGCACCGACCTGGCGGGCCGAGTCGTGCTGCCGGGCTTCGTCGACGGGCATGCGCACGTCGTGGAGACCGGCAAGGCCGCGCGGCAGGTCGACCTGTGGGGCGCCGGCGATCTGGACGAGATCCGCAGCCGGATCAGCAGCGCCGCCGCCCAGAACCCCGCAGCGCCACGGGTCTTCGCCCAGGGCTGGCAGCACAGCGCGATCGACGGCGCACCGGACCGTCGCTTGCTCGATGACATGGTGGCCGACCGGCCGCTGTACCTGCAGGCGCACGACCTGCACTCCATCTGGTTGAACACGGCGGCCCTCGCCGAGGTTGGAATCGATGAGGCGACCGAGTCGCCGGCAGGCGGTCGCATCCATCGCGATGCCGCCGGCCGCCTGACCGGCGTCGTCGATGAGATCGCCATGCACCAGCTCGTCTGGGGCGTTCTGGACTCCTTCGCCACCGAGGACGACAATGACGCAGCGGTGCGCACGGCACTCGCCGGCTACCGCGCGAGCGGGGTCACGGCGGCCACAGACATGGCTCTGGATGAGGCGCAGCTGGCCGCACTGCGCCGTGTGCTGCAGGCCGGGGAGCTGACCGCCCGGATCACCGCACATTGGCTGGTGCACCCGACGGGTGACCTCGACGAGAATCTCGCCCAGGTGGCGCGCGCGGCCGAGCTGCTCGCCGAGGGCGACGACGACTGGCTGCGCGTCGTCGGGGTCAAGCTCATGGTGGACGGAACCGTCGACGGCTGCACCGCCGCGGTGCGCACGCCGTACGTCAACGGCGCATTGCCCGAGGCGATCTGGTCGCTCGACGATCTCGCACCGGTGGTCGCCGCGGCGGATGCCGCCGGGCTCAAGGTCGCCATGCACGCCATCGGCGACGAGGCGGTGCGCATCGCCATCGCCGCCGTCGAGCGCGCGATCGCCGTGAACGGGCCGCGGTCGCGTCGCCACCGCATCGAGCACCTCGAAGTCGTGGATCCGGAGGAGATCGAGCGCCTGGCGGCCCTCGGGATCGTCGCCAGCATGCAGCCGGTGCACTCCGACCCCGCCATTCAGGCGAACTGGCGCGAGATGCTGGGCGACGAGCGGGTGGAACGCGGCTACCCGTGGCCGGAGATGACCGACCAGGGCGCGCGCCTCGTCTTCGGAACGGACTCGCCGACATCGCCGTTCGCACCGCTGCCGAACATGTTCATCGCCTCGACCCGTCGCTCTGCATTGGACCCGTCGCTGGAGCCGAACCTTGCGCGGTACGCGCTGCCGCTCACTGACGCGATCCGGCACGCCACCGCGGATGCGGCATGGGCCTGCGGGGCGGAGGGCCGTTACGGCAGCCTGGCCGCTGGCCTGTACGCCGACTTCGTCGTGCTCGATCGGGACGTGTTCGACGCAGCGCCGGAGGTGCTGCTCGAGGCGCGGGTCGTGACGACTGTTGTCGGTGGTCGGCGGCTGCACGCGGTGTAGCTGGGGCGTTCAGTCGGTCGATCGGCTGGGGTGCGCGGCTGGTGACCTAGATGGAGGGTGGCAAGCAGCGGTCACTGATGCGTAGGTTTCCTTGGGTGGGGCTGCCGCCTTTCACGAGGCTGCGCCTCATGCATCACGCCATTTGCTGCCCCAGCGCACGAGCGGGTGCAGCACCTCGATGAGCTCGCTCCCGGCCTCGGTCAGCCGGTAGCGCACCTGCACCGGCGTGGTCGGTGTCACCTCGCGCAGGATGAGACCCTCCTGCTCGAGCTCCTTGAGTCGCACCGAGAGCACCCGGTCCGAGATGCCCTCGGCGAGTGCGCGGTACTCAGAGAATCGCTCCGCGCCGCGAACCCCGGCAAGCAGGATCAAGGCAGTCCACTTGCGCCCGGCGATCTCGGCCGCGGCCTGAAAGCGGCGGCACTCCGCCTCGTCCGTGTGCTCGCCGAACAGCGATGTCGAGTCGGCGGTCTGGGCTGCGCTCTTCACTCCGGTATTCACTTACCCAGAGTAAGCGACTAACCATTGAATCGCAAAAATGGCGGCGGAGGTCGACGATGGAGAGACACCCCCACGAAAGGACAACCGATGGAACTCGGCGTCTACAGCTTCGGCAGCCTCGCCCGCGACCCGCTGAGCGGCGAACTCGCCAGCACCGCCCAGGCGACACGCAATCTGCTCGAGGCCATCCGCCTCGCCGACGAGGTCGGGCTCGACTACTTCGGCATCGGCGAACACCACACCCACGAGATGCCGGCCTCGGCCGCCGCCACGATCCTCGCCGCCGCGGCATCCGTCACCGAGAACATCACACTCGCCAGCGCCGTCACCGTGCTGAGCACCGACGACCCCGTGCGCGTGTTCCAGCAGTTCGCCACCGTCGACGCGCTCAGCAACGGTCGGGCCGAGATCACCGCGGGGCGCGGATCATCGACCGAGTCGTTCCCGCTGTTCGGGTACAGCCTCAGTGATTACGACAAGCTGTACGCCGAGAAGCTCGAACTGCTCCTCGCGGTCAATGCCGACGAACGAGTCACCTGGAGCGGATCCACCCGTCCGGCGCTGACCGACGCCGTGGTGGTTCCCCGACCGGATGCCGGCAGCCTGCCGATCTGGCTCGGCACCGGCGGCAACCCCTCCTCCTCAGTGCGCGCCGGCTTGCTCGGCCTCCCGATCTCGTACGGCATCATCGGCGGCCAGCCGGCCCGGTTCGCGCCGCTCACCGAGCTCTACCGCAACACCGCCCGCGCCAACGGCATGGCAGAGGTCGACATCAAGGTGGCGGTCGGCAGCCCCGGCTACATCGGCGAGAGTGGCGCAGTCGCCCGCGACGAGTTTTGGCCGCAGTGGCACAACAGCATGAGCACGATCGGCGAGCAGCGCGGCTTCGCGGCGCCCTCCCGGCTCTCTTACGACCGCGACACCTCGGCCAGGGGTGCCCTCTACGTCGGATCGCCGGAGGAGATCGCCGAGCGCATCCTCGACCTGCACGGCGCCATCGGGCACATGCGGCACTTCTTCCAGATGGACTTCGGCAACCTGCCGCAGGCGCAGTTGCTGCGCTCGATCGAGCTGCTCGGCACCCGGGTGAAGCCGCTGGTGGACGCGGCCCTGGCGGGTTCCTCACCTCGGCCGGAGGGCAACTAGCCGTGGCGACGGTTGGCATCATCGGGGCAGGCAAGGTGGGCACGGCCATCGCCAGGCTGGCGGTTGCCGCCGGCGACGAGGTCCTGTTGGTGGGCTCGCCCGGCGCCGCGTACTTCGAGCAGATCGTGGCGATGACGGTGCCGGGTGCCCGCGCGGCGACAGTTGACGAGGTGGCGGATGTCGCGGAGCTCACCATCCTTGCGGTGCCGTTCGGCAAGGTCGACACCGTGGCGCTGAATCGATTCGACGACGCGGTGGTGGTGGACGCAAGCAACCACTGGGAGCCGGTCGATGGCACCCCGGCGATCCTGCAGGGCGCCACCCCCGGACTCACCAGCAGCGAGCTCGTGCAGCGGCTGCACCCGGACGTGCGCCTGGTGAAATCGCTCAACCACCTCGGCTACCACGACATGGACACCGATGGGGCGCCGGCCGGTGCGGTCAACCGGCGGGCCGTTGCCGTCGCCGGCGACCACCAGAGCGCCAACGACACCGTCGCGGCCTTCCTCGACCGCATCGGATTCGACGCCGTCGATATCGGCACCCTGGCCGCGGGTGTCGTGCTGCAGCCAGGCGAGCAGATTTTCGGGCGCTTCGTGCAGTCTGACGACCTCGCGGCGTTGGCTGCCGAGGGGCGCCAGCTCGCCGCCTAGAGTTGTTCCGCGGCATCCCGCCCGCGCAGACCGTCGCCGATTGGAACCGCTCATGACGCTCACCCGCCTCGACGTGCAGGCCGCCGAGCAGCGCACCCGCGCCCACGTGCGCCGCACGCCGTCGTTCCACGCCAGCGCGACGCTCTCGTTCAAGCTGGAGTTCCTGCAGCACACCGGCACATTCAAGGCGCGCGGCGCCTTCAACCGGCAGCTCGCGGCCCGCGAGCGCGGCGAGCTGGATGCCGAAGTCGGCATCGTCGTGGCATCCGGCGGCAACGCGGGCATCGCCAACGCCTATGCGGCATCGGTGCTCGGGGTGCCAGCCACCGTGTTCGTCCCCGAGACGGCGCCCGCCGTGAAGGTGGCGCTGCTGCGCACCCTGGGGGCAACGGTCGTGCAGACCGGGCAGGAGTACGTCGAGGCGTTCGCGGCGGCGAGCGTGTTCGCCACCGAGAGCGGTGCGCTGTTCTGCCACGCCTACGACCAGGCCGAGATCGCGGCCGGAGCCGGCGTGCTGGCCGAGGAGTTGCTCGCCGACGACCCCGGGGTCGAGACGATCGTGGTCGCCGTCGGCGGCGCCGGGCTGCTCGCCGGCGTGCTGGCCGCTGCGGCGGGGCGCGCCCACGTCGTGGCCGTCGAGCCCGAACGCGCGCCGACGCTGCACGCGGCACTGGCCGCCGGTGCGCCGGTCGACGTCGCGGTGGGCGGTGTCGCCGCCGATTCGCTCGGCGCGCGGCGCGTCGGGCAGATCGGTTTCGCGCTGGCCGCGCCCGCGCACGCCACCGGTTCGCTCAGCAGCGTGCTGGTCGGCGACGACGACATCATCGCCGCGCGCTCCGCCCTCTGGCGGGAGTACCGCATCCCGAGCGAGTACGGCGCGGCCGCAGCGGCCGCCGCCCTGGCATCCGGTGCCTACCGCCCCCGGTCGGGCGAGCGCGTCGCCGTGATCGTCTGCGGGGCGAACACCGATCCCAGCACGTTCTAGCCGACGGCGATTGTCGGCCGAATTGAGTGGGAGCGAAAGATCGGCCGATCTTGACGCGCTGAAGCCCGAATGATTCCCCCGCGGGCCCCTTACTGTCAGACTCACTGTGTGCTGCAGGGTCGCGGCAACGGCCTCGGCCGCGCCTGACTCCGTCGCACCCTTTCGAGACGGGAGTCATGCGTGAGAGTCGGCATTGCGCGAGAGCGCCGAGACGGGGAGAAGCGCGTCGCCGCCACCCCAGACACCGTGCGTCAACTGAGGGGGCTCGGCCTAGAGGTTCTGGTCGAGGGCGGCGCGGGCATGGCCGCCGGGCACAGCGACCAGAGCTACACGGATGCCGGGGCCAGCGTTGTGGCGACGCTCGACCTCGGCCAGCTTGACGTGTTCGCGCATGTGCGGCCGCTCACCCCGGCGACCGTAGCCCTGCTGCGCCGCGGCGCCGTCACCGTGGGCCTCGCCTCCCCCGCGAGCGAGCTGCCCACGGTGCGCGCCCTCGCCGAGGCCGGCGTGACCGCGTTCGCCCTCGAACTGGTGCCCCGCATCTCACGGGCGCAGTCGATGGACGCGCTCACCTCGCAGGCGCTCATCGCCGGCTACCGCTGCGTGCTCGAGGCCGCCATGCGGCTGCCCCGCTTCTTCCCGTTGTACATGACCGCAGCCGGCACCATCCCGCCGGCCAGCGTGCTGGTGCTCGGCGCGGGCGTCGCCGGCCTGCAGGCGATCGGCACCGCCAAGCGGCTCGGCGCCCGCGTATCGGCGAACGACGTGCGGCCGGCATCCGCCGACGAGGTCGCCTCGATGGGGGCGAAGTTCATCAACCTCGACCTCGAGACCGCCGAGGCCAGCGGCGGCTATGCGAAAGAGCTCGGCGACGACAAGGCCGCCAGACAGCGCGCCCTGCTGGCGCCGCACGTGGCCGCCTCCGATGTGCTGATCACCACGGCGGCGATTCCCGGCCGGCCCGCGCCGCTGCTGGTGACCCGCGAGATGGTGCAGGCGATGAAGCCCGGCTCGGTGGTGATCGACCTCGCCGCCGAGAGCGGCGGCAACGTCGAGGGCGCCGTGGCCGGCGCCGATGTGCTGGTGCCCACCGCCGACGGATCCGGCTCCGTCACCCTCGTCGGCATGAAGGATGCCGCATCTGCGATGGCCTCCGACGCCTCCCGTCTCTACGCCAAGAACGTCGCCAACCTGCTCGAGCTGATGACCACCGACGGCGTTGTCGCCCCCGACTTCGGCGACGAGGTGCTTGCCGGCGCATGCCTGACCGCCGACGGCGCCGTGCGGCACGCCCCCACCGCCGAGGCCCTTGGTCTGGCTGCCGGCACGACTGAAGGAGGAGTGGCCTGATGGACGGAATTTCACTGTTGACGATCACCGTGCTCGCGGTGTTCGTCGGATTCGAGGTCGTCTCGAAGGTCTCGAGCACCCTGCACACCCCGCTGATGTCTGGCGCCAACGCCATCCACGGCATCATCCTGGTCGGCGCCATCACCGTCGCCGGCCAGGCACACGACCCGTGGGTGCTCGCCGTCGCCCTGCTCGCCGTGGTGCTGGCCACCGCCAACCTTGTCGGTGGATTCGTCGTCACTGACCGCATGCTCGAGATGTTCCGCGGGCGCAAGGCGCCGGCAGCATCCGCACCCACATCCGCCGACCGGAAGGAGACCGGCCGATGATGCTGCTCGACCCCACCTGGACCGCCCTGCTCTACCTCGTGGCCGCCGTCTGCTTCATCCTCGCCCTGCGCGGACTGGCCGCGCCCAAGACCGCCAGACGCGGCAACCTGATCGGCGCCTTCGGCGCACTCGTGGCCGTCGTGACCGTGTTCTTCTCGATGGAACTCGACAACATCCCCTGGATCCTCGCGGCGATCGCGCTCGGCTCGCTCATCGCAGCGCCCGTCTCGCGCCGCGTCAAGATGACCCAGATGCCCCAGCTCGTCGCCATCTTCAACGGCGTTGGCGGCGGAGCGGCCGCGCTGGTCGGTCTGCTCGAGCTCGCCCACAACGACAATCCGTGGGTACGCCTGGCGATCGTCTTCACGCTGCTGGTCGGCGCCATCTCATTCGCCGGCTCTGCGATCACCTTCGCCAAGCTGCAGGAGCTGATGACGACGCGGCCCGTGCTCTTCCCCGGCCTCCCGATCGTGATGAGCCTCGTGGTGGTGCTGGCACTGGTCGGTGCGTGGATCACGATTGCAACCGGCTCGACCGGTTACGCGGTCGTGCTGCTCGCGATCGGCCTCGTGGCCGGTGTGCTGCTGGTGCTGCCGGTCGGCGGCGCCGACGTGCCCATCGTGATCTCGCTGTTGAATGCTTTCACCGGCCTGGCGGTTGCGGCCTCCGGCCTCGTGCTCGGCAACGTGCTGCTCGTGGTGGCCGGCACCCTCGTCGGTGCCAGCGGAACGATCCTCACCCGCTCGATGGCCGCGGCCATGGGTCGCGGCGTCGCCGGCATCCTGTTCGGCGCGTTCCGCGGCGGCTCGACCGCCGGTTCCACCGTGCAGAGCGAGCGCCCGGTGCGCTCCTCCAGCGCAGAAGACGTCGCCGTGCTGCTCGGCTACGCGCAGCGGGTCATCGTGGTGCCCGGCTACGGCCTGGCCGTCGCGCAGGGCCAGCACACGCTGGTCGAGCTTGCCGCGGCGCTCGAGGCGCGCGGCATCGAGGTCGTCTACGCCATCCACCCGGTTGCCGGCCGCATGCCGGGGCACATGAACGTGCTGCTCGCCGAGGCGAATGTGCCCTACGAGTCGCTCAAAGAGATGGCCGACGTCAACCCCGAGTTCAAGACGACGGATGTCGCCCTCGTCGTCGGCGCGAACGACGTCGTCAACCCGGCTGCGAAGACCTCGGCCGGCTCGCCGATCTACGGCATGCCGATCCTCGAGGCAGAGGAGGCGCGACAGGTTGTGTTCCTGAAGCGCTCGATGCGCCCCGGCTTCGCCGGCATCGAGAACGAGCTGCTCTACCAGCCGCAGACCACGCTGCTGTTCGGTGACGCGAAGGACTCCCTCAGCAAGGTGCTCGCGGCGGTGAAGGCGCTGTAGAACGCCGGATGCCGGGTCCCGCGGCATCCGGTGCACGGCCTGCGGCGGCTTCCAGCTTGCGCGGGGCGCTGGCGACGTAGACTGGAGCAGTTCCCCCAGACATGAAAGAGGTCGCAGCGTGACTCAAACCAGGGTTGCCGCCGCGCACACCTCGACCGAGTGGATCGTGCCGCTCACCAGGGCGATCCTCCTCGCCGTTCCGGCCATCGCCATCACCTTCGCCGAAGACCACGGGCCGCGCTTCGGCCTCACCGTGTTCGGCATCTGGGCTGTGGCCGCCGGCCTCATCCTCGGCGCTCTCAGCCTGCGCCTGCTGGCGGACTCGCTCAGCCGCCGCCTGTTCGCCACAAACGGCCTGCTCACCGCGATCGCCGGACTCGTCGCGCTCAGCCTGCTCGGCAGCCTCGGCGAAGGGGACGGCCTCGGTACGTTCCTGTTCCTGGTCACCGTCTGGGCCGCCTGCACGGGCGTTCTCGAGTTCTACGCCGGATGGCACGCCCGCAAGACCCTGGCCGCCGCCCGCGACTGGCGCATGGCCGGCGGGCTCACCGTCATCCTCGCGCTCGTGCTGATGATCCTGCCCCCGCACGCCGTGGTCTCTGTCGGCCTGCTCGGCGCCTACTTCGCGATCCTGACCGTGTTCCTCGGCATCGCCGCCTTCTCTCTGAAGTGGGATTCGGCGCCGAAGCGTGCGGGCGAACAGCCCGCGGCATCCGTGGCCCCCTCCTCTTCTCTCTCCACCCCCACCTCTGAATCGGATGTCCCGTGAGCACGAATCCAGACCCCAAGAAGCGCCCTGAGCCCCTCGGTGCCCAGTTCCAACCCAGCCGGCGCGACCGGCTGCGCCCGGTCGAGCTGGTCGGCGGATCTGGCATCGGCGCGATCTTCGTCGGCCTTGTCGTGCTGCTCACCACCCAGCAGATCGTTCTGACCCTGGTCGCCACCGGCATCACGTTCATCGTCGTGCTGATGGTGCTCGCCCTCTTCGCGATGGGCGCCAAGCAGGACGCCGAAGAGACGGCCGACCTCGAGCAGCAGAACAACCCCGACGGCACGAAGTAGCCGCGGAGGCACCCGCCGATTGAGCGTGTCGACATTAGGGTTTCGACCCTTCTTCGACAGGCTCAGGACAAGCTCAGGACAGGCCAAGCTCAACGATCCGGGTCAACGGCCGCCAGTAACGCAGAACGCCCGACAGCAGAAGCTGTCGGGCGTTTCGCGTTGCGCGGCTGTTAGGCGCCGGGCAGGCGGTCCACCAGCTCGTTCGCGAGGCCGGTGTAGCCGGCCGGGGTCAGGGCCAGCAGGCGCGCCTTCGCGGCGTCGCCGATGTCGAGCGCGTCGACGAACGCGACCAGCTCGGCCTGGCCGATGCGCTTGCCGCGGGTCAGCTCCTTGAGCATGGCGTAGGGGTCTTCGATGCTGGAGCGGCCGGCGGCAACCTCGGCGCGGATGACGGTCTGGATCGCCTCACCGAGGATCTCCCAGTTCGCGTCGAGGTCGGCCAGCAGCACCTCGCGGGCCAGGTCGATCTCGCCGAGGCCGCGCTGGATGTTGTCCAGGGCGAGCATCGAGTGGCCGAAGCCGACGCCGATGTTGCGCTGGGCGCTGGAGTCGGTGAGGTCGCGCTGCAGGCGGCTGGTGACCAGCGTCGCGGCGAGCGAGTCGAGGATCGCGCAGGAGAGCTCGAGGTTGGCCTCGGCGTTCTCGAAGCGGATCGGGTTGATCTTGTGCGGCATCGTCGACGAGCCGGTCGCGCCCGCCTGCGGGATCTGGCGGAAGTAGCCCATCGAGATGTAGGTCCAGATGTCGGTGGCCAGGTTGTGCAGCACGCGGTTGGCGTGGGCGACCCGGTTGTAGAGCTCGGCCTGCCAGTCGTGCGACTCGATCTGGGTGGTGAGCGGGTTCCAGGTGAGGCCGAGGCTCTCGACGAACTCCTGCGAGATGGCGGGCCAGGCGGCATCCGGGTCGGCGACCACGTGTGCGGCGAAGGTGCCGGTGGCCCCGGAGAACTTGCCGAGGTACTCGGAGCCCTCCAGCTGGGTGACGATGCGGCCGAGGCGGTAGACGAAGACCGCGAGCTCCTTGCCCATGGTCGACGGCGTCGCCGGCTGGCCGTGGGTGTGGCAGAGCATGGCGGCGTCACGGTGCTGCTCGGCCAGTTCGGCCAGCTTGCCGATCACGCCGCGCAGCTTCGGCAGCCACACGGTGTTGACGGCGTCGCGAACGGTGATGGCGTAGCTCAGGTTGTTGATGTCTTCGCTGGTGCAGGCGAAGTGGGTCAGCTCGGCGATGGAGTCCAGGCCGAGGGCGGCCAGGCGGCGGCGCACCAGGTACTCGACGGCCTTCACATCGTGCCGGGTGACGGCCTCGAGCTCGGCCAGCTCGTCGATCTCGGCCTGGCCGAAGTCGGTGACGAGGGCGCGCAGAGAGGCCTGCTGCTCGGCGGTCAACGGCGCGGAACCGAACATGGAGTGGTCGGTCAGGTAGATCAGCCACTCCACCTCGACCTGCACGCGAGCCCGGTTGAGGCCGGCCTCGGAGAGGAACTCCCCCAACCCGGTCACGGCGGCCTGGTAGCGGCCATCGAGGGGGCTGAGCGGTTGTGTGGGCAGGGGACTCATCGGACTCCTAGTCGGATTGCGGGGGCGATTTGCCGGAATAGTGCCTGCGAAGACCTTTCAATCATCCCAAGAACTGCGTCAAACATCGCATCGTCCGAGTAGTAGGGGTCCGGCACATCGCGCAGATGCGCCTGCTCCGCGTCGAAGCTGAGCATCATGCGCACCTTGTCGCGCTCGATCTCGTTCGGCGCCCAGGCCCGCAGAATGCGCTCGTGGCTGCGGTCGAAGGCCACGATCAGGTCGAAATTCTCGAAGGAGTCCGTCTCGAACTGGCGCGCCCTGTGCATGCTGCCGTCGTAGCCCCGACGCGCCAGCGCGTCGATCGTGCGCTGGTCCGCCCGCTCCCCCACGTGCCAATCGCCGGTGCCGGAGGAGGTGGTGGTGATGTAGCCGGCGAGTCCGGCGCGCGCCACGTGCTCACGCAGCACGACCTCAGCCATGGGCGACCGGCAGATATTACCGGTGCACACAAAACTGATGCGGAAGGGCTGCGCGTCTTCGCTCGGCGAATGGGCGCGCGTCATGCTCCCATTGTGGGCTAAAAGCGCGTCGCGTAGGCATCGAATTTCTGTTCGACTTTCGGATGCCGCGGCGCGGCGTGTTGCCCGACCGCGCCGCCTCCTCTGCACAGCGCGGCGGGCCCGTGCCCCGTCCCCAGATCTCGCGCACTTCGCCGCCGGATTCCCCGCAACGGGCAGGGTGGAGGGATGGGCGACACGGGTGCGCAGGGCGGGGTCTCGCGGGTAGCGCTGGCGTGGGCGCTGCAGGGCGCCGAGGCGGCGCGCACCGCCACGGAGGCGCGGCTGCGCGGCATCCGCTCGGTACTTGCCGCCCTCGAGCCAGAGGCGGCCAGCGGGCTGCCAGGCGTTGTGCCCGGCTGGCACTCCCCCGCTGCGGCCGTCTACGCCGAGCAGTTGCGGGGCCTGCACGCCGAGCTCGCGGGGATCCTCGCCAGCGTGCACGCCGCCGAGGCGAGCGCCTGGCGGGAGCTGGCCGGCTGGCAGGGCGAGTGCGAACGCCTGGGCGGGCTGCTGCGGGCCGCGGGGAGCGCCGGTGGCTGACACGCTGACGCTCTCCGGCGGCGGAACGACCGCGGTCGCCACCGACGAGATGTTCGCCCATGCGGCGCAGCTCGGCGCCTGCCAGGCCCGCGCAGAGGAGTGGCGTGCGCGGATCGGCGCGGTGCTCGCCGCAGATGACGGCGCGGGCGGCGGGGGCGGCCCCGCGATGGGCATGACCGGCGCGTCGGGCTGGGCACCCTCGGCGGCCTCGACCCTGCTGCTCGGCGAGGCGCAGCGCCAGGTGCAGGCGTTCGGCGCCGCGGTGGAACGGCTGCGCGACTCCCTGCGCCGGGCGGCGGAGTCCTACGGCCAGGCGGAGCGCACGATCACGGCCCTCTGGGGCGCCGGTGCCCAGCTCGCCGCGTGGACGGCCGGGGGCGCGCTGCCGCAGCTGCTGGCCTCTGCCGTGTTCTCACTGCTGCCGTTGGCGGCTCTCACCCTGCTGCTCAGCACGGCCTTCGGCATCGACCCGGCGCGGCTGCCCGCACTCGTCTCCGGCTGGCTGCTGGCCGACCCCCGGCTGCTGAACAGCCCCGGTTTCGTGCGGCTGGTGCGGGCGGCGATCGGCTCCGGCGACGAGTTCGCGGCCGGCCTGCTGCGGGTTCCCGCCGCCGTGGCCCTGCCCGTCGGCGCGCACGTCGGGGCAGAGGAGGGCGCCGCCGCCGTCACCGTGCTCGCGCTACTCGCCGCCGCCGTCGGCAGCCGGGCCCTGCGGGAGACGCCAGAACGGGTGCACCGGGCAACTGCCGCCAGGGCCGTGACGCCGCCGGGCGGGGTCGGCGGCCTCGCCGCGCGGGTGCCCTCCTCGGCCGCCGGGTCGCCGCAGATCCGGATCGAGCGCTACGGCGAGACCGCGCCCCGCTGGGTGGTCTACCTGGCCGGCACTGCGGATTTCACAGCCACCCCGGGTGCCGAGCCCTTCGACCTCACCGCGAATGTGCACGCGACGGCCGATGGCGACGCGGCCAGCGAGCGCGCGGTGCGCGAGGCGCTCGCCGCCGCCGGTGCG
Organism: Microterricola viridarii; assembly: GCF_001542775.1. GTDB lineage: Bacteria > Actinomycetota > Actinomycetes > Actinomycetales > Microbacteriaceae > Microterricola > Microterricola viridarii_A. The sequence goes on along the minus strand of NZ_CP014145.1, from coordinate 3,118,060 downwards.
GCCCCGAGCGAACCGCTGCTGCTGATCGGGCACTCCCAGGGCGGCCTCGTCGCGGCCCGCCTGGCCGAGGCGGGCGACCTCAACGTGGCCGGCTACGTCAACCTCGGCGGTCCGCTCGGCTCGGTGCAGGCGAACGGCGTGCCGGGCCTCTCGATCGAGCACACCGACGACATCGTGCCGGCCCTGGGCGGCAGCGGGCACGCGCCGGACGAGTTGCTCACGGTGGGCCGCACGGCGCTGCCGGCCGACCCGGCCGCGAACCAGGCCGCGCCGCTCTTCGGCGCCCACAGCCTCGACCAGTACCGGCACACGGCCCGGCTGATCGACGCCTCTGCCGAACCGCGCCTGCAGGGCTTCGAGCGCCTGGTGCGGGACTTCGCCGGCACGGCGCCCGGCAGCATGACCAGCTGGCGCGCGGAGCGCGTGCCAGCAGCCGACTAGCCCAGCAGCCGACTAGCCCAGCGCGCGGGCTAGCCCCGCGTGCTGGTCAGTCTTGTCTGCGAATCAGTCTTGTTTGCGAGTGAGGGGGCGCATGATCAGGCCGAGGATGCCGCCGATGATGCTGAGCACGAGTGCGCCGAGCACGCCCCACCAGAAGCTCTCCACGACGAGGCCGAAGCCGAACAGCGAGGTCACCCAGGCCGCCAGCATCAGCAGCAGTGCGTTGACGACGAGCGAGAGCAGCCCCAGCGTCAAGATGTACAGCGGGAAGGCGACGACGCGCACCGCGGTACCGATGATGCTGTTCACGAGGCCGAACACGAGAGCGACCATCAGATAGGTGAGCACGGTGGCCAGCTGCGTGTCCTCGTAGGGCTGCACGCTCACCCCGGCCACGATCAATGTGGTCAGCCAGAGGGCGACGGCGTTGACGATGAGTCGAATGATGAATGTACCCATACCCCCACTATTCCATGTGAGCTACCACGCGGATGTGGGAACTTCTGGTTTGATGCATGCCGGTGGCGGCATACCCGGCGAATAGACTCGGCAGGATGAGTGAGACGACCCCTGACGCCGCCGAATCGCACGCAGCGCTTCGCCTGCGCCCCGAAATCGTGGCCCTGCCCGCCTACCGGCAGGGCAAGCCCGCCGCGGCTGACGCCTTCAAGCTCTCCAGCAACGAGAACCCCTTCGACCCGCTGCCCGGCGTGATCGAGGCGGTCGTCGCCGAGACCCAGTTCAACCGGTACCCGGATGCCACGGCCCTCGCGCTGCGCACCGAGCTGGCCGCACGCCACGGTGTCACGCCCGACCAGGTGCACATCGGCTCCGGATCCGTCGCCCTGCTCGCCCAGCTGATCCTCGCCACCTCCGCGCCCGGCACCGAGGTCGTCTACTCGTGGCGCTCCTTCGAGGCCTACCCCGGCCTCGTCACGGTCTCCGGCGCCGCCAGCGTGCAGGTGCCGAACACGCCGGACCACGGCCACGACCTGCCCGCGATTGCCGCGGCGGTCGGCGAGAACACCAGCCTCGTCATCATCTGCAGCCCGAACAACCCCACGGGCAACGTCGTCGGCGCCGAGGAGTTCGCGGCGTTCATGGCCGCCGTGCCGACCGATGTCATCGTCGTGCTCGACGAGGCCTACGCCGAGTTCGTGCACGCCGGCGCCGCAGCTGCGCAGACCTTGGCCGAGCCGGCGGTCAACGGCCTGCCGCGGGGCGCAGCGCCGCTCAGCGAGCGCTACCCCAACCTCGTCATCCTGCGCACCTTCTCGAAGGCCTACGGCCTGGCCGCGCTCCGAGTCGGCTTCGCGATCGGCGCTGAGGGCATCCTGGATGCCGCCCGCTCCACCGCCATCCCACTCTCGGTCACCGCGCAGGGCTCCGCCGCGGCGCTGGCCTCGCTGGCCGCCGAGAAGCATCTGCTGGACCGCGTCGCCGTCATCGCCGATCGCCGTGACGGCATCCACGACGCCCTCACCGCGCAGGGCTGGGCACTCCCCCGCTCCTACGCCAACTTCCTCTGGCTCCCGCTCGGGGCCGAGACGGCCGCCGCCGCCGAGACCCTCTCCGCGGCCGGCCTCATCGTGCGGGCCTTCCCCGACGGCATCCGCATCTCGGTCGGTGAAGAGGAAGCGACGCCGCTCCTGCTCGCCGCGGCCCAGACCATCCTTGACTCCCTCGCCCCCGGCCACCCGGCCCGCAGAGAACGGTGAACGCCCCAGTGAACGGCACCCTGCCCACACAGCCCAGCCAGCCCGCCGATCATGGCGTGCCCATGGTGCAGATGCTCGGCGCCGACGGCACCTTCGCGCCCAACGAGGCGGCCGAGCAGTACCTGCCCTACTTCGAGCGCCTCGACGACGGCGACTTCCGCAAGTTCTACCGCGACATGGTCGTGGTGCGCCGCTTCGACCGGGACGCCGCGAACTTGCAGCGCCAGGGCCAGCTCGCCCTCTGGGTGCCCAGCCACGGCCAAGAGGCCGCCCAGGTCGGCTCCGCCTACGCCGCGCGGCCGCAGGACCACATCTTCCCGAGCTACCGCGAGCACGTCGTCGGCATGATCCGCGGGCTCGACCTCGTCGACATCCTGCGCGTGCTCAAGGGCGTCACGATGGGCGGCTGGAACCCGGCAGAGGCCGGCAACTTCCACCTGTACAGCTTCGTGCTCGCCTCGCAGACGCTGCACGCCACCGGCTACGCCATGGGCATGCAGTTCGACGGCAGCACGGCGACGGGCAACCCCGAGACCGACGAGGCCGTGATGGTCTACTACGGCGACGGCGCCTCCTCGCAGGGCGACGTCAACGAGGCGCTCGTTTTTGCCTCCAGCTACCAGACGCCGCAGGTGTTCTTCCTGCAGAACAACGGCTGGGCCATCTCTGTCCCGGTCGAGCGCCAGTCGCGCGTGCCGCTCGCGCTCCGCGGCCCCGGCTTCGGCATGCCCGGCATCCAGATCGACGGCAACGATGTCTTCGCCAGCTACGCCGTCACCGCCAAGCACCTGGACGACGCCCGCGCCGGCCACGGCCCCGCGCTGATCGAGGCGATGACCTACCGCGTCGGCGCGCACACCACCGCCGACGACCCCACCAAGTACCGTCGCGACGCCGAGACCGAGGCGTGGCTGCCGCGCGACCCGATCGCGCGCCTGCGCACCTTCCTCGAGGCCCGCGGCACCGAGCAGGCCTTCTTCGACGGCGCGGATGCCGAGGCGGCCGACTACGCAGCCGATGCGCGTCGCCGCACCCTCGAGGTCACGGCCCCGGGCGACGAGGTCATCTTCGACAACGTCTATGCGGAGCCGCATCCGCTGGTCACAGAGCAGAAAGCGTGGCTCGAGGCATTCGAGGCATCGTTTGAGGACGGCAACGCATGAGCACCATGACATTCAACGAGGGCGCCGAGAGCGTCAACATGCCGCTCGGCAAGGCGATCAACGCCGGCCTGCGCGCCGCGATGGGCGCCGACGACAAAGTGCTGCTGATGGGCGAGGACATCGGCCCGCTCGGCGGCGTCTTCCGCGTCACGGAGGGGCTGCACGCCGAGTTCGGCGACAAGCGGGTGCTGGACACCCCGCTGGCCGAGTCCGGCATCGTCGGCACCGCGATCGGCCTGGCCATGCGCGGCTACCGCCCGGTCTGCGAGATCCAGTTCGACGGCTTCATCTTCCCCGGCTTCGACCAGATCACCACCCAGCTCTCCCGCATGCGCACCCGCCACGGCGGCCAGCTGAGCATGCCCGTCGTCATCCGGGTGCCCTACGGCGGGCACATCGGCTCGATCGAGCACCACCAGGAGAGCCCGGAGGCGTACTTCGCCCACACGCCGGGCCTGCGCGTGGTCAGCCCGTCCAACCCGAACGATGCCTACTGGATGATCCAGCAGGCCATCGCCTCCGACGACCCCGTGCTGTTCTTCGAGCCGAAGAGCCGCTACTGGCCCAAGGGCACCGTCGAGTTGGGCGCGGCCGCCGAGCAGGTCACGCCGCTGCACGCCAGCCAGGTGGTCCGCCAGGGCAGCGACGTCACCGTCGTCGGCCACGGCGCCATGGTCAGCGTGCTGCTCGAGGCGGCCGACCTGGCCGCAGAAGAGGGCATCAGCCTCGAGGTCATCGACTTGCGCTCGATCTCGCCGATCGACTACGCACCCATCCTGGAGTCGGTCGCCAAGACCACCCGTCTTGTCGTGGCGCAGGAGGCATCCGGCTTCGTCAGCGTCGGCTCCGAGATCGCCGCGACGGTCATGGAGCGGGCGTTCTACCTGCTCGAGGCCCCGGTGCTGCGGGTCTCCGGCTTCGACACGCCGTTCCCGCCCGCCGCTGTCGAGACGCAGTTCCTGCCGAGCCCCGACCGGGTGCTCGAGGCCGTCGACCGCGCCCTCGCCTACTGATCATCTCTTCCACCTACACTTTGACCATCCGCACGGAAGGCACCCCATGAGCGAACTCACCTTCACCCTCCCCGACGTCGGCGAAGGCCTCACCGAGGCCGAGATCGTGCAGTGGAAGGTCGCCGTCGGTGACACCGTCGCCGTGAACGACGTGCTGGTCGAGATCGAGACCGCCAAGTCCCTCGTCGAGCTGCCCTCCCCGTACGCCGGGGTTGTCGGCGCGATCTTGGTCGAGGAGGGCACGACGGTCGACGTCGGAACGGCGATCATCATCGTCGGTTCCGCGGATGCCGCAGCGCCCGCCGCCGCAGCCCCGGCCGATGGCGCCGCCGCGTTGATCGCCGCAGATGCCGCCGCCACTGTCTCGGTCGAGAGCGACGCAGCGGCCTCCTCCGCTACGTCCGACGACAAGCCCGGCGCCGTTCTGGTCGGCCACGGCAGCTCCGCCACCTCCGGCAGCCGCCGCCGGCGGGCACACGGCCACGCCGCCGCCCACGAGACCCTGGCTGCCCCGGCCGCGCATGTCGCCCCGACGCCCGCGCCCGCCGCGGCCGCCCCGGCACCGAGTGCCGCGCGTCCCGCTCCGGCGCGGGCAGCTGTGCCCGCGGCATCCGCCGGCCCCGTCATCGCCAAGCCCCCCGTGCGCAAGCTCGCCAAAGACCTCGACGTCGACCTCGGCACCGTCACGCCGACGGGCCCGATCGGCGACATCACCCGCGACGACGTGATTCGCGCGGCCTCGCAGGTGAGCGTGTTCCGCAACATCGAGACGCCCGAGTGGCCGGAGGGCCGCGAGGAGACGATTCCGGTCAAGGGCGTGCGCAAGGCCATCGCCAACGCGATGGTGTCGAGCGCCTTCTCTGCCCCGCACGTGAGCCTGTTCGTCGACGTGGATGCGACCCGCACCATGGAGTTTGTGAAACGACTCAAAACGTCGACCGACTTCGCGGGCGTCAAGGTCTCGCCGCTGCTGATCATGGCCAAGGCGATGATCTGGGCGGTGCGCCGCAACCCCACCGTGAACGCGGCCTGGGGCGACGAGGAGATCGTGGTCAAGCACTACGTGAACCTCGGCATCGCGGCGGCGACCCCGCGCGGGCTGATCGTGCCGAACGTCAAGGAGTCGCAGTCGATGAGCCTGCTGCAGTTGGCCGGCGCGCTCGAGCAGCTGACCATCACCGCCCGCGACGGCAAGACCAGCCCGGCCGAGATGAGCGGTGGCACGATCACGATCACCAACATCGGCGTCTTCGGCATGGACACCGGCACCCCGATCCTGAACCCGGGCGAGGTGGCGATCGTGGCCCTCGGCACGATCAAGCAGAAGCCGTGGGTTGTCGACGGTGAGGTGCGTGCGCGCTACGTCACCACGATCGGCGCCAGCTTCGACCACCGCGTCGTCGACGGCGACGTCGCCAGCCGCTTCCTGGCCGATGTCGCCTCGATCATCGAGGAGCCGGCGCTGCTGCTCGACTGAGCGCACGCCGAATCGCCGCCGCCGCGCCCCGCCAATGTAACGAACGTATAACGGTCGGGCTCCGGCCAGTCGCCAGTAACGGCGGGGATCCTCCGTTCCCCCTCGCGGTTATCCACAGCCTTTCGGTGGATCTCGATTGGGTTTGACCGGCCGCGGTTGATAGCGTCGTTGAGGCCGAAGTTCGGCCCCAATCCAGTCCGCGATCGGCGCGATTTCTGCTGCGCAGAGTCGAGCCGGGCGTATGGTCGGATGATGTCGGCGGCGGCCCCGTGGCCCCGTCAGCGGGTAGTGCGATTCGCCGCAAACACCGTGTTTGCCGCTTGAGACCGCGCTCCCAGCATTCGTCTCCGACCCGGCCGCAATAAGCGAAAGCACACGCCGAGTAAGCGTTATTCGGCGTGCGCGCGGAGTACTCACGTGTCCGACAACCACCATTCAGCCGTACCCACCGGTCCGGCCGTTCGAGCCGATCGGCTCTACAAGGCATTCGGCCGGAAACCCCATGACACCGTGGCCAGGCTGCAGGCCGGTGCCGAGCGTTCCAGCCTGCCCGCCGAGCAAACCGCCGCGGTGATCGACGCCTCTTTCGAGGTCAAGCGCGGCGAGATCTTCGTCGTCATGGGGCTCTCCGGCTCGGGCAAGTCCACCCTGATCCGCATGCTGAACGGGCTGCTCGCCCCGACGAGCGGAACCGTTGAGGTGGCGGGCACGACCATCACCGGCCTGCCGGCCAAGGAGCTGCGGGCGGTGCGCCGCACGAGCGTCTCGATGGTGTTCCAGCACTTCGCTCTGCTGCCGCACCGCAGCGTCATCGACAACGTCGCCTACGGCCTGGAGGTGCAGGGCGTGCCGCTCGAGGAGCGCCGCGCCCGTGCGAACACGATCATCGCCATCGTCGGTCTGGAGGGCTGGCAGGACAAGCTACCCGCCCAGCTTTCCGGCGGAATGCAGCAGCGCGTCGGCCTGGCCCGCGCTCTGGCCGCAGACACCGACATCCTGCTGATGGACGAGGCGTTCTCTGCCCTGGACCCGCTGATCCGGCGCGAGATGCAGGAACAGCTGGTCGAGCTGCAGGCGGAACTCGGCAAGACGATCATCTTCATCACCCACGACCTCAACGAGGCCATGTTCCTCGGCGACCGGATCGCGGTCATGCGTGACGGCCGGATCGTGCAGATCGGCACGCCGGAGGAGGTGCTGACCGACCCGGCCAACGACTACGTCGCCCAGTTCGTGCAGGACGTGGACCGGGCCAGGGTGCTGACGGCCTCCAGCGTGATGGAGCCGGCCCGCGCCATCGTCTCGCTCTCGGCCGGCCCGCGTGCCGCCCTGCGCACCATGCGCGACCTGCAGACCTCCGCCGCGTACGTCGTCGGCAACGGGCGCACCCTGCTCGGCGTGGTGCGCGACCGCGACGTGATCCGACAGGTGAAGAATCGCGAGACCGACCTGTCGCTGGTCGTGCGCCACGACCTCGCCGCCGTCGACGCCGACACGAACCTCAGTGAGCTCGTCGAGGCCTCGGTTGAGAGCGCCCTGCCGCTGGCCGTCGTCGATGCGCGCAAGCGCCTGCTCGGCGTCATCCCGCGGGTCACGCTGCTCGCCGCGCTCGGCAATGTGTCGAGCAACACCGCCGAGATCCCGGTCATGATCGACCCGCCCGCCACCATCCCCGTCGACATCGTCACCGAGGCGCTCCTCGCCACGAGTGGCCCGACCGAGGTGCCGGATGCAGGCCGGACAGACGCCGACCCGGCGGATGCCGCGCTCGAAGGGAGCCTGCGATGAAACCGACCCTGCTTCCCGGCCTACTTCCGACCCTGCTTCCTGCTGCCCCGCCCACCAGCCCCGTGATCCCCCTCGGCCCGTGGGTCGAGTCCTTCATCGACTTCCTGACCGTCAGCCTCGGCTGGTTCTTCGACGGCCTGCGCACCGCATTCGGGGGCTCTACGATCTCATCGACTTGGCGCTGGCCAGCCCGCCGTTCTGGGCGGTGATCGCCGTGATCGCCCTGCTCGGCCTGCTGCTGCGCGGCTGGGTGTTCGGCGTGGGCACGGCCGTCGGTCTCGTGCTCGTCGTGCTGCTCGGCCAGTGGGGCAATGCGATGGACACCCTCGCCCTGGTGCTGGTGGCCAGTGCCATCGCCATCATCGTGAGCGTGCCGCTCGGCATCCTCGCCGCGCGCTCCGGCACCGCATCCGCCGTGATCAAGCCGATCCTCGACTTCATGCAGACGATGCCCGCCTTCGTCTACCTGATCCCCGCCCTGATCCTGTTCCGCGTCGGCGTCGTTCCCGGCATCGTTGCGACGATCATCTTCGCGATGGCGCCCGGCGTGCGCATGACAGAGCTCGGCATCCGCGGTGTCGACAAGGAGGTCGTCGAGGCGGCCAACGCCTTCGGCTCCTCCCCCGGCCGCATCCTGCGCCAGATCCAGCTGCCGCTGGCGATGCCGACGATCCTCGCCGGTGTGAACCAGGTCATCATGCTGTCGCTTTCGATGGTCGTCATTGCCGGCATGGTCGGCGCCGGCGGCCTCGGCGGCCAGGTCGTGGCGAGCCTCAACCGCATCGACGTGGCACTCGGCTTCGAGGCCGGCCTCTCCGTGGTGATCCTCGCGATCATCCTCGACCGGATGACGGCGGCCCTCGGCCGGCCTCGGCCGAAGCTCCTCCGACGCACCCCCGCCGCACCGGCCGCGACCACCGGCGACGCCGCCACCGAGCGCGCCGCCGAACCCGTCGCCGCCTGACACCCCGACTTCACTCCCTCCGTACCAATCCCCGCTGCGCCCGTGGCGCGGCGGAACGAAAGGAACACCCATGAAAATGCGTTCAACGCTCGCAGTGACGGCCATCGGCGCCGCATCCCTGCTCGCCCTCAGCGGCTGCGCCGCACCGGAAGCCGAGCTGCACGACAACGGCGACAAGAAAGACCTGACGATCGCCGTCTTCAACGGCTGGGACGAGGGTGTTGCCGCCTCTGAGCTGTGGAAGGCCATCCTCGATGAGGAGGGCTACAACGTCACCCTCGAGTACGCGGATGTCGCCCCGGTCTATACCGGTCTGACCACCGACGACTATGACGTCGTGCTCGACACCTGGCTGCCGATCACGCACGCCAGCTACATCAAAAAGTACGGCGACAACCTCGTCGACCTCGGCGCCTGGAACACCGAGGCCAAGCTCACCATCGCGGTGAACGAGGACGCCCCGATCGACTCCCTCGACGAGCTCGCCTACAACGCCAAGCTGTTCGGCAACCGCCTCGTCGGCATCGAGCCGGGCGCCGGGCTGACCGAGGTCACCACCGACTCCGTCATCCCCGGCTACGGCCTCGAGGGCATGGAGTACCTCACCAGCTCGACCCCGGCGATGCTCAGCGAGCTGAAGGCCGCGACGGCTGCAGGCGAGAACATCGCCGTGACGCTGTGGGCGCCGCACTGGGCCTACGACGCCTTCCCGGTGAAGGACCTGGCCGACCCGCAGGGCCTGCTCGGTGAGGCGGAGGGCGTGCACTCCTTCGGCGGCAAGAGCTTCGAGAGCAACTTCCCGACCCTCTCCGGCTGGCTGAAGGACTTCACGCTGGACTCGAAGCGCCTCGCCTCGCTCGAGAACGCCATGTTCAACTCGGGCGGATCCGGCAGCGACTACGCCCCGGCCGTCGAGAAGTGGATCAGCGAGAACCAGGACTACGTCGACACGCTGACGCCGTAGCAGCAGCGCCGCCACCGGCGCGAAGGGCCCGCACAGGCGACTGTGCGGGCCCTTCGGCGTTCCGGCGCGGCGCTCCCGCTGATTGAGCCCGGCGAAATCGAGGCAGCGGGGCTGGCGCCGCTAACCGAGGGTGATCTCGAACAGCACCGTCTCGGCGTCGCGGCTGACCTCGTGCATGCCGGCCTTCCGCAGCACGTGCTGGGCCCCCTCGTTGTCGGGGGTGGTGTCGGCGCGGGCCAGCCGGGCGCCGTTCTCGGCCGCGATGGCGAGTGCCCCGCGCACCGCCTCCGTCGCGAAGCCGTGGCCGCGCACACCGGGCACGAGCCCGAAGCCGAACTCGACCAGCCCGGCGGCATCCGGCGCGCCAAAGAAGCCGATGCCGCCGATGGCCGCACCGTCGCTCTGGCGGCGCACGATGTAGGGGCCGAACGGGGCGGGGTCGCCCTGCTCCGCGACGATGTTGAGGAACATGCTCACCACGTCGAGCTCGTCGGCGAACGGGTAGCCGCCCTCCCACTGGTCTTCGTCGCCGGGCGTGCCGGCGAGCACGCGCTCGGCCTCCTCCACCGTGAAGGGGTGTAGCAGGAGTCGTTCAGTGAGGGTGTCCACGACTCCACTCTGCCACGCCTGCCGGGGCAGGCGGGCGCATTCGCGACGCCCAAATGGTTTTGACAATCATTATCAATAAGGCGTAGCGTGGTCACGTGATCAAGTCGAGCCGTGTTCTGAAGCCCGTAGCCATCGTGGCGGGAGCGCTCGGCCTGAGCCTGGGCTTGGCCGCCTGCTCCGCCCCGGATGCGGGCACGCCCTCGCCCACCGGCGCCGAGCTGAGCATCGTCGCCTCGACGAGCGTCTACGGCCAGATCGCCTCTGAGATTGCCGCCGGGATCGCCGGCGACGCCGTGTCCGTCACGAGCATCATCGACAGCTCGGTGAACGACCCACACTCCTACGAGGCCTCGGCCCGCGACCGGCTGGACGTCAGCCGTGCAGACATCGTGATCATGAATGGCGCTGGCTATGACAGCTTCATGGGGGCGCTGCTGGCGGATGACGCGGGCTCGGGCCGCACGGTGCTCGACGTCTCCGAGCTCTCCGGCCTGCTGCCGGCCGACGCGGATGACCACGCTGACCACGACCACGCAGATGACCACGCGGATCACGACCACGCGGATGACCACGCGGACGAGAGCGCGGACGAGAGCGCCGAGGAGCACGCCGGCCACGACCACGTCACCGGCTTCAACGAGCACCTCTGGTACAACTTCGACACCATGCGCCACCTGGCCGAGGCCATCGAGGCCGAGCTGGCCGAGCGCGCACCGGACCAGGCAGCACAATTCGCCGCGAACGCCGCGACCTTCGACACCGGGCTGGCCGCGCTCGAGGCGCGCACGGCCGCCCTGGCCGCCGGCCACGAAGGTACTCCCGTCACGATCACCGAGCCGGTGCCGCTCTACCTGCTCGAGGCGGCCGGCCTGCACAACGAGACGCCGGCGGCCTTCAGCAACGCGATCGAGGAGGGCGACGACGTCGCCCCGCGCGCGCTGCAGCAGATGATCGACATCATCAAGAGCCCGGTGGCGCTGCTCGCCTACAACCAGCAGACGGCCAGCCCGCAGACGGAGGTCGTGCGATCGGCCGCCGAGGCCGCATCCGTTCCCGTCGTCGACTTCGCCGAGACGCTGCCGGACGGCAGCACCTACCTTTCCTGGATGGGCGACAACGTGACCGCGCTCGAGACGGCGCTCAGCGCATGAGCGCCGTGCTCAGCCTCACCGATGCCGCACTCGGCTTCGGCGACCGCACCCTGTGGAGCGGCCTGAACCTCGACATCGCCCCCGGCGAGTTCCTCGCCGTTCTCGGCCCGAACGGCTCGGGCAAGACCAGCATGTTGAAGACCGTGCTCGGCCAGCAGGCGCTGGACTCCGGCAGCATCCGCTTCGCCGGCGGTCCCGTGCAACGCGGCGACCGCCGCATCGGGTACATCCCGCAGCAGAAGCTCATCGGCCCCGGCACACCGCTGCGCGGCCGCGACCTGGTCACGCTGGGCGTCAACGGCCACCGCTTCGGGCTGCCGTTCACCAGCCGGGCAGAGCGCGAGCGCGTCGACGGTCTGATCGAGGCGGTCGGCGCCACCCGCTACGCCCATGAGCCCGTCGGCAACCTGAGCGGCGGCGAGCAGCAACGGCTCCGCGTCGGGCAGGCCCTCGCCGGCGACCCACTGCTGCTGCTCTGCGACGAACCGCTGCTCAGCCTGGACCTGGCGCACCAGCGCGGGGTCAGCGAGCTGATCGATGAGCGCCGGCGCGAGCACAACACCGCCGTGCTGTTCGTCACCCACGACGTGAACCCGATCCTCGGCATGGTGGACCGCATCCTCTACTTGGCCGGCGGCAGCTTCCGCATCGGGACCCCCGACGAGGTTCTGCAATCCGCCGTGCTCAGCGAGCTCTACGGCACCCCCGTCGAGTGCATCCGCTCCGGCGGCCGGGTCATCGTCGTCGGCATCCCGGATGCCGAAGTGCACCACCACCACGGCGGGGAGCTGCCCGCATGAGCGCACCACTTCTCGGGGCCGGCGTGATGCTCGCCAGCGGCGACACCGGCGACCTCTGGTCGCGGATGTTCGACTTCAGTGACTACGGCGCCTTGCTCGCCCTCGTCTCCAACTCGATCATCGCCGCGGCTGTGCTCGGCATTGTCGGCGGCCTGGTCGGCGTGTTCGTGATGCAGCGCGACATGGCCTTCGCCGTGCACGGCATCAGCGAGCTCTCTTTCGCCGGAGCCGCCGCCGCCCTGCTGTTCGGGGTGAATGTCGTCGCCGGCTCGGTCGCCGGCGCCCTCATCGCCGCCCTCGTCATCGGCGTGCTGGGCGCCAAGGCCCGCGACCGCAACTCGATAGTGGGCGTGCTGATGCCGTTCGGCCTCGGCCTCGGCATACTGTTCCTGGCCCTCTACCCCGGTCGCAGCGCCAACAAGTTCGGCCTGCTGACCGGCCAGATCGTCTCGGTCGACGACCCGCAGCTCGGCTGGCTGATCGGCATGAGCCTCGTCGTTCTGATCGGGATGCTGCTGATCTGGCGCCCGCTGAGCTTCGACAGTCTCGACAGCGATGTCGCCGCCGCGCGCGGCGTGCCCACCCGCTTTCTCTCCTTCGCGTTCATGCTGATGCTCGGGCTGATCGTGGCCGTCTCGGTGCAGATCATCGGCGCGCTGCTCGTGCTCGCGCTGCTGGTGACCCCGGCCGCCGCCGCGATGCGGGTCAGCTCCTCCCCCATCGTCGTGCCGCTGCTCAGCGTGCTGTTCGGATTCACGGCGGCCGTCGGCGGCATCCTGCTCGCCATCGGCGGTTCCCTGCCGATCAGCCCGTACATCACCACCTTCTCGTTCGCGATCTACGTCGTCTGCCGCCTGATCGCTTGGGGTCGCGGCCGGCGGCGTGTCGCGCCGGGGTACGCTGGGAGCTAGTGAGAACGAGGTGAGCACTCCATGGTCGTGAAGCGCAATACGTGGCAGCGTGAGGCTGTGCGTGAGGCCCTGGCCCTGACCGACGGTTTCATCAGCGCGCAGTCGCTGCACCAGACGCTGCATGCCACCGGCTCGCCCATCGGCCTGGCCACCGTCTACCGCGCGCTGGCCGACCTGGCCGGCGAGGGCGAGGCCGACACGCTGCAGTCGCCGGAGGGCGAGAGCATCTACCGCGCTTGCACCAGCACCGGCCACCACCACCACCTGATCTGCCGCAAGTGCGGCCTGACGGTTGAGATCGCGGCGGATGCCGTCGAGACCTGGGCCCAGTCGATGGCGGCCGAGCACGGCTTCACCCAGCCGGCCCACGTCGTCGACGTGTTCGGGCTCTGCCCCAACTGCACGCTCGAGCTGGCCGCCCGCGGCTGACGGACCCCTCCCCCGCCCCGCGCGTCGCGCGGGCGCCCGGTTTGCGCGACACGCCCGAGCCACGTAGACTTTCTCCTTGGCCGGGTGAACCTAACACCCGGTTTCGCACGAACACTCCCCCCATCAACTCGATCTCGCTCCCTGAGCTTGTCGAAGGGTGGGATGACGCGTGCCGACAAGGGATCTTGGGAAAGGCAATTCGCCTTTCGGTATTGGAGGAAACCATGGCAGCAACCTGCCAGGTGACCGGAGCTGTTCCCGGCTTCGGACACAACATTTCGCACTCGCACCGTCGTACGAAGCGCCGCTTCGACCCGAACGTGCAGAAGAAGACCTACTACGTGCCGTCGCTTCGCCGCAACGTCACGCTGCAGCTGTCGGCCAAGGGCATCAAGGTCATTGACGCTCGCGGCATTGAGTCCGTCGTCAAGGACATCCTTGCTCGTGGGGAGAAGATCTAGTGGCAAAGCAGCAGGACGTACGTCCGATCATCAAGCTTCGTTCGACCGCAGGCACGGGTTACACCTACGTCACGCGCAAGAACCGTCGCAACAACCCCGACCGCCTCGTGCTGAAGAAGTACGACCCCGTAGTGCGCAAGCACGTCGACTTCCGTGAGGAGCGCTAAAAATGGCTAAGAAGAGCAAGATTGCCCGCAACGAACAGCGCAAGATTGTTGTTGCACGCTACGCAACCAAGCGTCTTGAGCTGAAGAAGGCTCTCGTCGACCCGAACGGCACCGACGAGTCCCGCGAGGCCGCACGCGTCGGCCTGCAGAAGCTCCCCCGCAACGCATCGCCGATCCGTGTTCGCTCGCGCGACGCGATCGACGGCCGCCCCCGTGGTGTGCTCACCAAGTTCGGTGTCAGCCGTGTTCGCTTCCGCGACATGGCCCACCGTGGCGAGCTGCCCGGCATCACCAAGTCCAGCTGGTAACTATCGGCTGAACTGCGTGGCGGGCTGGTAACAGTCCCTGCTTCCAAGCAGTCTCAGAGGGCGTCGACTTCGGTCGGCGCCCTTTGTGTGTTTTCCCGGGAGAATGCGCCGCACAGGCCCGCGGATGCCCGAAAACACCGTTTCTGGTCCGCCACGGGCGAACACGCCGGGCAAATGTGTCAGAAAGCCCCCTAAATCCGCGTGAATCCGCGGATCTCTGTTACATTCAAGGCGGTCAACCGACCACGGGGAGCGACTTAAGTAGCCGCATACCCCCAAGATTCGATTAGCTGTTTCTGACAGATAACGGTCCGAGGAGGACACTCAATGGCTGACAAGTCGCTTAACAAGACCGAGCTCGTCGCGAAGATCGCCGCTTCGACCAACCAGAGCCAGGCAACTGTTGACGCCGTTCTCGGCGGCCTGTTCGACGCTCTCGCCGAGTCGGTTTCCGCTGGCGTCAAGGTGTCGATCCCGGGCTGGCTCGCCGTCGAGCGCACCCACCGTGCAGCTCGCACCGGCCGCAACCCGCAGACCGGCGCCACCATCGAGATCGCCGCTGGCTACTCCGTCAAGGTCAGCGCCGGCAGCAAGCTGAAGGCTGCAGCCAAGGCGTAAGTCTCGACTCAACGCGTTCGCAGGGGACCCCGCCAGTGGCGGGGTCCCCTGCGGCATTTAAACCCCCAGCTTGCAGCGCGTAGGCTGGTGTGGTGCTTCGACTGACCCGTGTTCTCGGCCCAGCCGTGCTTCTGATGCTCGCGATCGCGGCCCTCGTCGCCGGCCTCAACTTTGGCGGCGGTGCCGCCCCGCAACTCCTGCAGGATCCGGGCGACGTCGTGCGCTGGAGCCTGCCCATCGCCAAGCTGCTGGTCAACGTTGGCGCGGCCGGCATGATCGGCGCCCTGGTGCTCGCCTGCTACGCGCTCAGCCCGAAGCAGCCGGAGTTCAATGCCGCGCTCGACGTGGCTGCGGCATCCGCGGCCCTGTTCACCGTCGCATCGGCGGCAACGGGCTTCTTCACCTACCTGTCGGTGACCGGCGCCGCGTTCTCGCTGGACAGCCAGTTCGGCGCATCGCTCAGCCAGTTCCTCACCCAGATCGAGCTCGGCCAGTCCTGGCTGATCACGACACTCGTCGGCGCTGCCGTCACTGTGCTCTGCTTCGCGGTGCGCAACCACACGCTGCTCGTCTTCGTCACCGCACTCGCCGTCGCCGGCCTCGTGCCCATGGCGCAGCAGGGGCACGCAGCCGGAGCCTCCGGCCACGATGCCGCCGTCACCGGCCTGGGACTGCACATCGCCGCCGCCGCCGTCTGGTTGGGCGGCCTGCTCACGATTGTGCTGCTGCGCAAGCAGCTCGAGGGCCGCCGCCTGATCACCGTGCTGGCGCGCTACTCGACGATCGCCCTGCTCTGCTTCCTCGTGCTCACCCTCTCCGGCGTCGTCAGCGCCTGGCTGCGCCTCGGCAACGTCGACGCGCTGCTCACCAGCTACGGCCTGCTGGTGCTCGCGAAGGTCGGCGCGCTGCTGGTGCTCGGGGTGTTCGGCGTCGTGCAGCGGCAGTTCTTCATCGGGCGGATGCAGCGCGCAGTCGACTCGGTCGGTGTCTCCTCCGCGGCTTCCGCGGCTTCCGCAGGCGCCCGCTGGTTCTGGGTCTTCGTCGTCGCCGAGCTCGGTTTCATGGGCATCGCCTCCGGTGTCGCCGTGGCGCTCGGCAGCACGGCCCCGCCCGTCTCCGAGGCCGTTTCCGGCACGCGCAGCGCGGCCGAGCTGCTCACCGGCGACCCGTTGCCGCCCGAGTTGACCTTCGCCCGCTACTTCACTGAGTGGAACGTCGACCTGATCTGGCTGCTGGCCTGCGCCTTCGGCATCTTCTTCTACCTGGCCGGGGTCTGGCGCCTGAAGAAGCGCGGCGACAGCTGGCCGATCTACCGCACCGTGCTCTGGATCGCCGGCCTGATCGCCCTGTTCTACGTTTCCAGTGGCGGCGTCGCCGTCTACGGCAAGTACCTGTTCAGCACGCACATGCTGGCCCACATGGCGCTGACCATGGCTATCCCCGTACTGCTGGTGCCCGGAGCGCCCGTGACGCTCGCCATGCGCGCCATCCGGCCGCGCAAGGACGGCAGCCGGGGCCCGCGCGAGTGGATCCTGCTCGCCGTGCACTCGCGCTTCGCCATGATCATCGCCAACCCGATCGTCGCCGCCGTGCTGTTCGCCGGCTCGCTCTGGGTGTTCTACTTCAGCCCGCTGTTCAGCTGGGCCACGACCGACCACATCGGCCACCAGTGGATGACGGTGCACTTCCTCATCACCGGCTACTTGTTCGTGCAGTCGCTGATCGGCATCGACCCGGTGCCGTACCGTCTCCCCTACCCGTTCCGGCTGTTGCTGCTGCTCGGCACCATGGCCTTCCACGCGTTCTTCGGCCTGGCCATCATGACCGGCACCGGCCTGCTGCTCGCCGACTGGTACGGCGCGATGGGCCGCGACTGGGGCCTCAGCGCCATCGCGGACCAGCAGATGGGCGGCGGCATCGCCTGGAGCGTCGGCGAGATCCCGACGCTGGCGCTGGCCATCGCCGTGGCGATCCAGTGGAGCCGCTCTGACGACAAGGAGACCAAGCGCAGCGACCGCAACGCGGCGCGCACCAACGACGCCGAGCTGAACGCGTACAACGAGAACCTGGCGCGCATCGCGCAGCGCGACAGCGCCGGACGGTAGGGGCCGGGCGGTAGTAGCTGGGGCGCTTGCCCGCCGGCGTTCCTTACCGGAATCGCGTGCCCCCTCCCCCGGCTTGGGCTGCCGACGTCGCCTGGACGCCGCCATCGGCCCGATAGTGAATCGTTTCAAGCCGAAGGGGTTGTGCGGTTTTCATGCCGTGACCCACACGTCCTGCAGTCTCGCGGCGTTGGCTTCGGTCGCAAGCTCCCTCGAGCCAACGGTGGGGGTGCCTCGCGCGGCCGGGGCCAGCGGGGGGGAGCGCGACCGGGGGAGCGAGTGGGGCCAGCGGGGAGAGCCCGACCGGAGCCAGCGGGGCCAGCGGGGGCGAGAAAGACCCGAGTCAGCGAGGAGAGCGCGACGGGGGAGTGAGGGCCGGGCGTGGATGGCGGCTGGGCGGGGCGTGAGGGCCCCGTCAGTGCCCTGACTAGTGCAGCTTGATGGCGAGGCTGCCGCTGGGCGTGATGTTCACCGAGAGCGCCACGGAGAAGGGCTCATCCTGGTCGAGTGTCTCGACCTCGCCGTCGAAGAGCGACTGCACCTCGACCTGCACGTGTGCGACAGCGGGCGTCTGTGGCATCTCGAAGGTGTTCTCGCCGGGCGTGAGCGTCACGGTGGGGTACTCGGTGATGCTCCACGCCGGCGCGCTCGTCACCCGGTCGTCAATGTTCACGCCGAACGGGCAGCCGGTGGGCTGCAACACGGCCTGGGTCGTGCACGTCTCATCGAGCCAGTTGTTGAGCTCGTCCTGCACGTCACTGACGAAATCCGGTGTTGGCTGCACGTCGACCGTCGCCTCGGCGACGCCGCTCCCGGTGACCGGCAGTTTTAGCGGCTCGGCGGCGAGCAGTCGCGAGTTCTTGCCGAGCTCGTAGATCGAGGGGGAGAAGGCCAGGTAGGACGCAGTGTTGGAGAACGTGGGCGCCGCGTCGGCTGCGTGGTGTGCGCGTGTGTCGAGGGTGAGCCCGTTCACCGAGAACTCCGCGTCATGCAGCACGGTCACGTTCAGCACGGCGAGCGGGCTGGAGGCGAAGCGCCAGTCGTTGAAGACGCCGAACATCGTCCCGGTGCGCTCGACCTCGAATACGCTCTGCGCCTTCTCACCGGCCAGCGTGTACTCGACGGTGACCCGGTGCACGCCGTTCGCGCCCTCCTCGTCGTTGACCACGCGGGTGTCTTGGGGGGCGCGCAGCACCGAGTCGCGCAGCAGCACGTGGGGCAGCTTGGTGGGCAGCCCGGCGGCGGCGAGTTCCGTGGCCTGCGGTTCGACGCCGGGGAAGCTCAGGGCGGCGTCAGCATCGCCGCGGGCCAGGGCGCCGAGGTACTGCTGAACAAAGCCGGATGCGCTGTACAGCTGGTGGTTGAGGGCGCCGATGCCGGCGGTGGTGGCGAGCAGCAGCAGCACGAGCACACCGGCCCAGAGGGCACCGACCCGCAGCAGCATTCCGGGGGTCGCCGGCTCGCGCGGTGGCGGGGGAGCCCACATCACGGTCGCGCCGGTGTCGGTGTCGATGGTGACGCCGTGCGCGCCCGTCGGGCGCGTCCAGGAGTGCGCACCGGCGGAACCGATGCCGAGCTCGCGATCGGGGATCACCTGCACGGGCACGGTGATGCCGAAGGGGCTGGTGGCTGGAAGGCTCGTCGGAGCGACTGGCTGTTCCTGCCCGCTCTCGTCCCCTGGCCCCGTGCTCACCCGCCCAGTCTATTCAGGCTGCGGCTGTGCGGAGTCTGTGCAGCCGCGCAGCGGCGAGCCGCGGAATCACAGAGTCGAGCGGTTACAGTTGACTGCTGCATCCGTCAGTCAGAAACCGTCAGAAAGGCGCACCGTGTCGCTTGCGTTGTCGCCCGAACAGGCCGCCATCTTCGAGGCGATCGAGGGCACCCGCGACAACGTTTTCGTCACCGGCCGAGCCGGAACGGGCAAGTCGACGCTGCTGAACCACATCAACTGGAACACCGAGAAGCAGATCGCCATCGCGGCGCCCACCGGTGTCGCGGCGTTGAACGTCGGCGGCCAGACGATCCACTCGCTGTTCCGGCTGCCGATCGGCATCATCGCCGACCACGAGATCGACCAGAACGACCAGACCAAGAAGCTCCTCAACAGCATCGACACCCTCGTCATCGACGAGGTCAGCATGGTCAGCGCTGATCTGATGGATGCCATTGACCGCAGCCTTCGGCAGGCGCGAGCGCGCCGCTTCACGCCCTTCGGCGGGGTACAGATCGTGCTCTTCGGCGACCCCTACCAGCTCTCGCCCGTTGCGGGCGACCCGGAGGAGCGCGCCTACTACGCTGACCACTACCGCTCCATGTGGTTCTTCGACGCAAAGGTGTGGCAAGAGGCCGGGCTGCGTATCTT
This sequence comes from Microterricola viridarii, assembly GCF_001542775.1. Taxonomy (GTDB): domain Bacteria; phylum Actinomycetota; class Actinomycetes; order Actinomycetales; family Microbacteriaceae; genus Microterricola; species Microterricola viridarii_A. The sequence goes on along the minus strand of NZ_CP014145.1, from coordinate 3,098,614 downwards.
CGAGCTCACCGAGATCCACCGGCAGAGCGACAGCGCGTTCAAGGGCATGCTGAACGCCGTGCGGCACGGCCGGGTCACCGCCGAGATCGCCGGCGCGCTGAACACCATGGGAGCCAGGCGCCCGCTGCCCACGGACGGCGCGATCACGCTGGCCACCCGCAACGACGCCGTCAACCGCATCAACGCGACCGAACTGGCCAAGCTGCCCGGCACGTCCCGCATGGCGGAGGCCGACATCATGGGCGACTTCGGCGGCCGCGCCTACCCGGCAGACGCGAAGCTCGAGCTCAAGGTGGGCGCGCAGGTGATGTTCCTGCGCAACGACAGCGCCATCGACGGCGGCCCGCGCTGGGTCAACGGCACCATCGGCACCGTCGTCGAGCTGAGCGACACCGTCGTGGTCGACATCGACGGCGAGCAGCACGAGGTGGAGCCGGCCAGCTGGGAGAAGTTCAAGTACAGCTACAACCCGGTCACGAAGAAGCTCGTCAAAGACGTGGTGGCCGAGTTCTCACAGTTCCCGCTGCGGCTGGCCTGGGCCGTGACCATTCACAAGTCCCAGGGCGCCAGTTACGAGCGGGCGATCGTCGACCTCGGCAGCCGGGTGTTCAGCCCCGGCCAGACCTATGTCGCGCTCAGCCGACTGACCAGTCTCGAAGGGCTCTATCTGAGTCGTCCGCTGCGCCCGAGCGACATCATCGTCGACGAGAACGTGCGCCGCTTCATGTCGGAGGCCGAGCGCGAACGCCCGGTCACGGCCCGCGCGCACTAGCCGCTTCACAGTGCCGGTAACGGTGCGGTCTCGGTGCGAACGCGCCGGGGCAGATTCGGGGAGTCGGCAGGTTAGACTCCCCTGTTAGGGGGATACATTTTTTGCGTAACGAGGGGGCTCGATTGAACGCACGATGGGAACGGCGACGGCTCGGCCAGCTGTTGACGGTCGGCACGGTGACCATACTCGTGCTCGGCCTGGCGGGGTGTTCGGCTGAATCCGGCACTCTGTCTTCGAAGCTGCCCGCGCAGCACAAAGGCGCTCTGCCAACCGCGGTGACCGAACAACTCGATGCTGCGCTCGCCCAGGCGATGCAGTGGTCATCGGCATCCGGGGGCATCGCCGGCGTCTGGGCGCCGTGGGCCGGGGAGTGGACGAGCGCGCAGGGCGTGAGCAGCGCAGACGGCAAGACCCCGGTGAGCACCGGGATGCACTTCCGCAGCGCCGCGAGCGACCGCGCGATGGCCTGCACCGTGATGCTGCGGCTGGCGGATGCCGGCGAGCTCTCGGTGAGCGACTCGGTGTCGAAATACCTGCCAGACATGCCAGGCACCGAGGGCATCACGCTCGGCCAGCTCTGCCAGGGCACGTCGGGCCTCGCCGATTACAGCGCGCAATTCGGCAGCCTATTCGTCAACAACCCGAAGCGGAACTGGTCGAACATGGAGCTCGTCTCGGCCGGCCTCGCCTCCACGAAGGCGGCGCCGGGCGCCAGCTGGCAGGACTCGGCGACACCTGTCGCGCTGCTCGGCATGGCGCTCTCCGCGCACACCGGCAAGAGCTGGTCGGATCTGTACTCGGAGCAGCTGTTCGGCCCGCTCGGCCTCAGCGAGACGAGCCAGCCGGATGCCGGCAAGTTCGAGATCCGCGCGCCATCGCTGCACGGCTATGCCGCCCAGGTGAAGGCAGACGGCACCCGGGACTGCGCCGCCATCCTCGACGAGACCAACCTCTCGCCCTCGCAGGGCGGGGCGGCCGGCGGGATCATCTCAACGCTGGAAGACCAGAAGACCTGGGCGCAGTCGCTCGCTGATGGCCGCCTGCTCAGCGGCAAGTCGTCGAAGGCGCAGCTGTCGACCATCCCGCTCGGCGGCGACGCGCCGTCGTGGCAGGGCTACGGCCTCGGGGTGCAGAAGATCGGCCCGCTGGTCGGGCACAACGGCGCGATTCCCGGGTTCCTGACCGCGGCCTACGCCGACCCTTTGACGGGCTTCACCGTCGTGGTGATGCTGAACAACTCGACGGCAGGCAAGGGCTTCGCCCAGCAGCTGGCGATGCAGCTGGCCTCCATCGGGTCGAAGGCCGCAGCCGCTTCTGGCGAGACGGCGCCGGCGATCGAGCTGCCGTGGTCGGCCGAGCAAGCGGCGGGCGCGCTGCAGGCCGGGGCCGTCTGCCAGGCCCCCGTCGAGGCTGCGGCCGGGTAGCTGGCGCCGGCCCGCCCCGCCGGTGACTGTGCTGCTGCCCCGCTGAGTGGGCTGATACCCCGCTGAGTGGGCTGCTGCCCGCCGATTGGGCTGCTGCCCCACCGATTGGGCTGCTACCCACCGATTGGGCTGCTGCCCCGCTGATTGAGCTTGTCGAAATCCCCCGGGCGGGGTTTCGACAAGCTCAACCAGCGGGACTTTCAGGCTCAACGAGCGGGCCCTCAGGCTCAACCTGCGGGCCCTCAGGCTCAACCAGCGGGGCTTGAGGCCTCAGCTGGAGGGACTGCCGCGTCGGCGGCCTTGGCGGCATCCGCAGCCACCAGGTTTGCGATCAGCTCGTCGCGCACAGCGAGTCGCTGCTCGCGGCTCATCGGTTTGCCGGGGGCGTCCGGGCGGCTCTGCCACGGCCGCGGCCCGGACTCGGCTCGGTACTCGACCCCGAGAGCGTCGAGCCGGCCGAGGTGCACGTCGAGGCGCGCACGGAAGCCTGCCAGGTCGCGCGACTGCGGGCCCCAGACCGCCTCGGCCAGGGCGCAGAGCCGTGGGAAGGCCATGTAGTCGAGGTGGCGGGGGGAGTCGATGTGCTCTGACCAGATGTTGGCCTGGCCGCCCAGCACGAGCGCGGCCTCGCTCGCGGTGAGCTCGGTCGGCACGGGCTCGAAGGCGTAGACCTCGTCGAGGCTGAGCGGCGGGCCGATGGGGATCGGCTCGGCGGGGGAGTCGGACTGGCGGTAGTCGAGGTAGACGAGGTCGTCCGGGCAGAGCACGACCGGGTGGCCGGCCCTGGCGGCCGCGATCGCGCCGTAGCTGCCGCGCCAGGAGGCGACCGTGGCGCCGGGGGTGAGGCCGCCCTCGAGGATCTCGTCCCAGCCGAACAGGGTGCGCCCGGCCGCCGTGAGGTGCGCGTCGAGCTGGCGCATGAACCAGCTCTGCGCCTCCTCCTCGTTGGCGAGGCCGAGCTCGCGGATCCGCTCCTGGCTGCGCGGGTCCTGCTCCCACTCGACCTTCTTGGCCTCATCGCCGCCGACGCCGATGTGACGGGAGGGGAACAGCTCCATCACCTCGTCGAAGACGGTGCGCAAGAAGTCGAGCGTCGACTCCTCGAGGTTCAGCACGGGGGTGTTGACGCCCCATTTGGTCCAGGGCTCGCTCGGGGCCTGCGCCGGGTCGCCGACGCCGAGCTCCGGGTAGGCGGCGATTGCCGCCTGTACATGCCCGGGGGTCTCGATCTCGGGCACGATGGTCACGAACCGCTCGGCCGCGTACTCCACGATCTCGCGGATGTCGTCCTGTGTGTAGAAGCCGCCGTGCGGGCGGCCGTTGCCCTGGGCCAGCGGGCCGTGCCCGCGCTGCGATTCGCTGCGCCATCCGCCGACCTCGGTCAGCCGGGGGAACGCGCGGATCTGCAGCCGCCAGCCCTGGTCGTCGGTCAAGTGCAGGTGCAGCACGTTCAGGCGGTGCACCGCCATCAGATCGATGAAGCGCAGCAGCTCGCGTTTAGGCAGGAAGTGCCGGGCGACGTCGAGCATCGTGCCGCGCCAGCCGAAGCGCGGGTTGTCGGTGATCGTGACGAACGGCAGCTGCCAGTCGACGCCGCGCACGAGGCTGGACCGGTAGATCGAGGCCGGCAGCAGTTGGCGCAGCGCCTGCACGCCCCAGAAGACGCCGGCGGGGGAGCCGCCGACGATCTCGACCCCGGTCGCGTCCACGTGCAGCCGGTAGCCCTCCGCCGCAAGGTTCTCGCCAGGGTTCTCGTCGAGGGAAAGGCGGATGTCTCCGGCCGCCGGCTCGGCTGAGGCCTCCCGCACGGGCAGCGCAAAGCCGGTTGCGGGGCGCAGCGCTTCCTGCAGGCGCAGCGCCACGGCGGCGAGCTCGGCCGACGCACTGACGGCTGTTGCCGCGCTGAGCGTCAGCTGGCCGTCGGCGGTGTCGAGCGTCACGGGGGCGGGAATCAGCGCGGGCACGGGGCTCCTCGTGTCGGGTCAGTGCGAGATGCCCCACCCCGCCTCCAGTTCCGTTGAGAGCGGCCAAATGGCCGCTTTGTAACGATTCACGTGGCCATTTGACCGCTCTCAACGGTCTTGGGGCGGGGTGGGGCGGCTACTTGGCGCGGCTGCCCTTGAACTTGGCGCTCACCCGGTTGAGGATCTGACTGGCCAGCTCCGGGTCGATGCCGTGCTCGGCCGCGAAGGCGTCGAGCGTTGCGCGGTTCGGCGCAGCGGCGGTGCCGGTGGACTGCACCTGCTGGGCGACGGCCGTCTCGGCTGCCGCGATCGCCTGCGCCACCACGGGGTCGACCGGGGCGGATGCCGCGGGCGCGGCGGGGGCTGCGGCGCGCGAGACCTTCGGGGTAGTCGGGGCCGCCGCAGCAACGGGCGTCGCAGCCGGCGCCGGGGCGGGCGCCGCGAGCGGAGCAGCCTGCACCTGCGGCTGAGCGACCTGCTCGGCCAGAGCGACGGCGGGGGCGGTGGCCGGGGCCTGGGCCTTGCCGGCCGGGGCAGCCTCGGCCGGAGCCTGGGCCGTGCGGGCGGGTGTCTGCGCCGCGCCGGCCGGGACCTTCTCCGGTGCGGAGACCGGCCCGGTGACCTGCGCACGGCCGCGCCCACCGGCGATGGCGCCGCCAGCCGCGCCGCTCACCACGGAGCTCAGCAGATCGCGCACGCCGACGCCCATGGTGGACTTCAGCACGGCGTCGACCTCGCTGAAGCCGCTCGCCACGTTCTTGGACAGCTGGGAGGCGCCGTCGTTCGAGATGACGGTGAGCTGGTCGATGTTGCCCATCGGGGCGGCCAGCTCGTGCGCGATCAGCGGCAGCGACTCGATCATGCGCAGCTGGATCAGCGCCTCCGACTGCTGGGCGAGGGCCTCCGCCGACAGGCGAGTGGCCTCGGCTTCTGCCTTTCCGCGGGCGAGGATCGCGCCGGCCTCCGCCTCACCTTCGACGCGCACGGCCTCTGCTGCTGCAACACGGGAGTCACGCGAGGAGTTGGCGGCGGCGACGGCGGCGGCTGCCTGGGCCTCGGCGGTCACGCGGATGCGGTAGCTCTCGGCATCCGCCACCGCGTTCACCTCGGACTCCAGCTCGGCCTTCTTCAGCTGGGCGCGCTTCTGCGCGGTGAGCTCCTGCTGCTCGATGATGTTCTGCTGGGCGACGGCCTCGGCCAGCGGGCGGGAGGCCTCAGACTCGGCGGCGGCACGGTCGGTGTCGAGCTTGAGCGCCGCGCGGCGCAGGGCCAGTGTCGCCTCCGCCTCTGCAACGGCCTGCTCGGCGGCGATGGCGGCCTGCCGCGCCTCGCGGGTCGACGCGGCCTCGGCCACCTCGGCGGCGGCGCGCACCTTGGCCTGCTCTGCGCGACCGATGTCGTTGATGTAGTTGTTGTCGTCGGTGATGCCCTTGACCTCGAAGGAGTCAACGTCGAGGCCCTGGTTGGCCAGCGACTCGCGCGCGGTCGAGAGCACCGTGGCGCCGAGCTCGTCGCGGCGCTGGATGATCGTCATCACGTCGGTGGCGCCGATGGAGGCGCGCAGCGAGCCGGAGAGCACCTCAAGGGCGAAGGAGTCGATGTTCTTGTCCTGGCCGAGGAAGCGCTGGGCGGCGGCGAGGATCGAGGCGGGCTCCTCGCCGACCTTGACGATGGCGACGGCGTCGACGGTGATCGTGACGCCGTTGCGGTCCTGGGCGAGCGCCGTGACCTCGATGGCGCGCGAGCGCAGCTCAAGCTTGTGCACCTTCTGGAAGAACGGGGTGATGAAGACACCCTGGCCGACGACGATGCGCTGCCCGGAGGTCTCGTGCGTCTGCCCGTCGACGACGGTCTTCTTCGACCGCTTACCCGTGATGATCAGGGCTTCGTCGGGACCGGCATTCTTGTAGAGCGTCTTGCTGTAGATCAGGGCGATGATCAGCACGAAGACGACAACGCCGATGATGCTCGGAATCGGGCCGAACCAGAAGTCGAACACAGGGGTCCTTTCGGTGGGAGAGGGCCGGGGTGTGGCGCGAACGCGCGCCCCCAGCACGTTCCCTCGCATCATTCCAGCATTCCCCGCCCGGCGCGAGCTTCAGCGGGGGACTGTCGTGCGCCGAGCCGAAGTGGCAGCCTTGAAGAGAGGAAGGAGGCGGGGTGATGAACGAACGGATTGTTGTCATCGAACGCTGGTGGCCGCAGCTCTCGGCGGAGGGAAAACACGAGATCCAGGCCGACCTTGACGCCGTGCTGAGCGCAGAGACGGTGGCCCAGATCGCCGAGATCACCGGGCTGGAGATCGTTGAGGCGGAATGGGTGCTGACCGCGGCCGAAAAGGATTTCATCAGGACGCAGGGCGAGCCGGTCGACTGAGCGCCGGCCAGCTCCAAAACAGGCTCCGCGGCTGGGGGCCTCGCCTTTTCGGAGCGGAAGGCTCATGCTGTAATCATGGGAGTCCTGGTCTATGGCGCGGGAACCGAGTACGAACTCGAAGAACGCACGCTCGCACACGTCAAGGTTGCGGCCGGCAGCAAGCTGCGCCGACAGGAATCCTTCTACCTCAGTTGGTCAATCCCAGCCTCGGCCGGCTCTGGCCGTGTCAGCATCTGGCTCTCACCCGCCATCCCGCTGCAGTTCCACTTCAAGAGCCCCACGGCCCCGCAGTTGAACCGCGTGTGGCTGACGGCGCTGGAGATGACCGCGATGGGCGACCGCGGCATGGTGGTGCTTCCGGAGGCAGAGGCCGAGCAGTACATCCGCGATCACCCGCCTGCCCCGGTGACCGCTTAGACGGTGACCGCTTAGTCGGCGACCGCTCAGCTGGGAGCGCTCAGCCGGTGGGCGGGTGCGGCTCAGTCGTCGATCGTGTTGCGCAGGCGCGGAGCCACCGAGATGTCGTGGGCGACCCGGCGCGCCTCCTCGCTCGAGAAGTCGAGGCCTGCGTTCGTGAAGCCTTCGACGAGAGCGGCATGGATGACGGCCTCCGGTCGGCCTGCGAGGTCGGAGCTGGTCTGGGCGATGATGGTCGCCACCTTCTCGGCCTCGGTCAGCGAGGCCGGGTCTGCGGCCATGCGTTCCGGTGCACTTGAGACCGTCTTGACTGGATCGGACACGTCATTCAACTCCTCGCGCTGTGCGTGGTTACGCCCTCTACGCTAGGCGAGTCGGCCTCGAATCGGTAGAGGAATTTCACATTCCGCAACCCGCCCAGTGCGTGTTTGGAGCGACGTATTTTCGTAGTTTTCTTCAATCCACAGCCTGTGGACAACCCTGTGGAATTGGGTGTGTAGACGCCGGATCAACGAGGCCCCGCATGTGGAGTCGGCTGTGGAGAACGGTTTCGAACAGGGTGTGAGTGATTCGTCTCAATCGCCACAATCCTCGACGCCGTCGCCCAGAGTTAACCGACGCATTATCGAAATTTCATTCGCACGCCGGATGCCGTTCTCATGCGGGACCGCGCTGTCCTACTTCCCGGTCCGCGGCGTGGTCAATCGTTGCCCTTCTTGCCGGCGGAGAGCCCCAGAGCGAAGGCCAGCAGTGCGGCGGCGCCGACGACCACCCACGGACGATCCCGCATCTGCCGGCGAAGGAACCCGGCTGTGTCTTCGATCACGTCGTTGCCGCGTCCGCTCGCGTCTGAGACGGTCTTCTTGACCTGGTCGGCGACGTCACTCGCCGCGTTCGAGACGGAGCCGACGGTCTTCTCCGCCTTGGCCTTGACGTCCTCGGCCTTGCCCTTGGCGGTGTCAACGATGTCGGAGACGGCGTTGCCGAACTCGTCGCTTGGTGAACTCATGGTTCCTCCTTCTGCGCTCCCTGCCCGCACCGGTCGATACGGGCATGCGAATCACGCTAACCCCGTTGCGTCGTTTTCGGCAGGGGTTGCGCTGGCAATCACGTGCGAGGTATAGGCACGCGGCGCGGCTCAGTCCAGCCCGGAGAGGCCGCTGCCGATCAGCATGGCGCCGAGCACCAGCAGCACGATCGCCAGGACGGCGGCATTGTTGCGCACCAGCCAGCTGCGCGCCTCCGCCAGGTTCGGCGCCGTGCGCTCACCACCGATCAACACGGCCAGCACGGGCACCGCGACGCTCGCGCAGGCCAGCAGCACGAATACCGCGCCGGCGAGCACCATCTCGCCTGCCCCGAGAAAGGCCCCACCGATGGTGAAACCGGCCCCGGCGGCGAAGGCAATCTCCTTGGGGTTCACCACGGTGAGCACGAGCCCCAGCCGGAACGCCGCAGCGGCGCGCATCGCGTCAATCGAGGCCATCCAGCCGGGCAGCTTTCCCTCCGCGTCGCCCTGTGGCCGGCCGCGCCACTTGAGCACGGCCCAGACGAGGAGCACGCAGCCGAGGACCAGGCGCGCGATGGCGGCCGGCACGGTGGAACCGGCGGCGTCATCGACGAGGTCCGAGGCCCAGGCGAACACCGCGGTCAGAGCCGCGAACGCCAGCAGTCGCGCCGTCAGAAAGGCGAGCCCGCCTCGGGCCCCGACCGGGGCCATCACCAGCAGCAGGGCGGCGATGACGGGGAGCGGACTGAGGGCGACGCCGACCGCGAATGGGATGATGTCGCCGAGGACTTCGTACATGCTCGAAGGCTAGTGGACGCCGGGGTGGCCGTCCGTGACCGACCGGGCCAGGCGCGCGCCGGATGCCCGCAGCCAGCGGTCCGGTTCGGCCAGGGCGGCGCCGGGGGAGCCAGCCACCTCGCCGAGCGACAGGGCGTCGGCGAAGTCGACGGTGGGGGCCTCGATCGCGCCGGCGACGAGCAGCGCGGGGATGCCGGCATCCGCCGCCAGTCCGGCCAGGTAGCTGGGCACCTTGCCGGCGGCCGACTGGCTGTCGAAGCGACCCTCGCCGGTGATGACGACGGATGCCGCGGCCACGGCCTGCGGAACCCCCATCGCCTGCCCCACGGCCGACGCCCCGGGTGTGATCGTCGCGCCCCAGTGCAGCAGGCCGAAACCGGTGCCGCCCGCGGCTCCGGCGCCGGGCAGCTCGGCCCCGCCGGGCAGCAGCCGGGCCAGCCGACGCAGCCCGGACTCGATGCCTTCGACCTGCTCGGGACTGGCGCCCTTCTGCGGGCCGAACACGGCGGCGGCGCCGAGCGGCCCGAGCAACGGGTTGCTCACGTCGGAGAGGATCTGCGCGCCGCCGGGCGGCAGGGCGCGCAGCGTCTCGAGGCGCACTCGGGCCAGCTGGCCGAGGCCGCGGTTGCCGAGCCGCACGGGCCGGCCGGTGGCATCCGTGAAGTAGGCGCCGAGTGCGGTGAGCGCGCCGGCCCCGCCGTCGCTGGAGGAGCTGCCGCCGAGTGCCAGCAGCAGCCGGTGCACGCCGTGGTCCAGGGCGGCCGCGATCGCCTGCCCGAAGCCCAGGGTGTGCGCGTCGAGTGGGCGCAGCGGGTCGAGCAGGGTGATGCCGCTCGTGTTGGCGAGCTCGACGACGGCCGTGCCGCCGGGGGAGCCCGGGGTGCCCGGCAGCAGCAGCCACTCCGCCTGAACCGATTCATTGTCGGGGCCCTGCACGGTGACGGGCATGCGGATGCCGCCGGGCAGCGCGAGCGCGAAGGCGTCGAGCGTGCCCTCCCCGCCGTCGGCCATCGGCAGCAGGCGCAGCTCGTCGGCCGGCCGCACCGACGCCCACCCTGCGGCGATGGCGCGGGCGGCATCCGCGGCCGAGAGGGTGCCCTTGAAGGAGTCCGGCGCGATCACGACGCGCAGCGGAGCGGGCCCGACGGGCGCAGCGGTCATGGTGCCTCCCTCTCGTCTGAAGCTACTGGCCGGTCTGAACCTACCGGCCTGCGGCGGCGCGGTCGCCCACCGGCCCGGGCTCGATCCCCTCCTGCTGGGCGAACTCGGCCTTCCACTCGCGGAAGCCGTCTTCGCTGCGGCCGCGCCGCCAGTACCCCGAGATCGAGAGTTGGTCGCGGCCGAGGCCCCGCTCGGTGCGCAGGTAGGGGCGGATGCCGCGCATGACCTCGTCGGCCTCGCCGTGCGCAAAGGCGTGCACCCGGCCGTCCAGCCAGTCCACGGCGCGCACGGCTGCCTCGAGCAGGCCCGCTGCGGTGCCGCCGCCGCGGTGTACGAAGGTGACCGTCGCGGCCTCGGGAAGCTGCAGTTCCGGCTCCTCGGCGGCTGACTCGACGAGCACCACCACGCGCGCGACGGCATCGCGGGGGAGCGCCTCCAGTGCCGCCGAGAGCGCGGGCACGGCCGACTCGTCACCGACCAACAGGTGCCAGTCCGCGGCCGGATCGGGGCGGTAAGCGCCGCCCGGCCCGTTGGCCAGGAGCGTGTCACCGGCGCCGGCGCTCGCCGCCCACCGGCCGGCGACGCCCTCGTCGCCGTGCACCACGAAGTCGATGTCGACGGTGCCGGCCTCCAGGTTCGGATGGAGCACCGTGTAGGTGCGCACGTCGGGCAGAAGCTCGGGGGGCACGGTGCCGCGGAGGGCGCGCACGTCGACCTCGCCGGTGTAGTCGACGCCGGGCTTCGGGAAGACGAGCTTGACGTAGCGGTCGGTGAACCCGCTCTCGGCGAAGGCCGAGAGATCGGCGCTGTGCAGATGTACGCGCCGCAGTGACGGCGTGATCCATGAGGTTGCGGTGACGGTGAAATGGGTGGTCGGCACGGAACTTCCTTCCGGGGGTGAACCTCCAATCTGGCACATCAGGGGAGCGTGCGGCGCGGCAGGGCGGGCAGGGCCGCCCGCGAGCCCCGGCATCCGCTCTGGTAAAGTTGGAGACCTGTTCAGCCGTTGCTTGGTTGAAGTGGCCAGCTGCCCGCCTCGTGCGGCCCGCGGTCCGAGGCTTGAAACCTCCGGCATCCCTCGTATAACGAAGCCCGGAGGTTTCCCTATGTATCGTTCTTCCTCGCCCGCGCCCGCGGTCGACGTCCTGCACGCGAAGCGATGGTGGGCGCTCGGCGTGCTCTCGCTGACGCAGCTCGTCGTCGTGCTCGACGGCACCATCGTCAACATCGCCCTTCCGCAGGCCCAGCTGGAGCTCGGCCTCTCTGACGGCCAACGGCAATGGGTGGTCACCGCCTACGCGCTGGCGTTCGGCGCGCTGCTGCTGCTCGGCGGGCGGATCGCCGACTACTGGGGGCGCAAGCGCACGTTCCTGGTCGGCATGCTCGGCTTCGGCGCGGCCTCCGTGTTCGGCGGCGTCGCACAGAGCGGCATGGAACTGGTCATCGCCCGCGGGCTGCAGGGCGCGTTCGCCGCACTGCTTGCCCCGGCGTCGCTCGCCCTGCTGACCGTCACCTTCACCCACGGCCGCGAGCGCAACACGGCCTTCGCGATCTTCGGAACCGTCGCCGGCACGGGTGCGGCGATCGGCCTGCTGCTCGGCGGCGCGCTCACCGAGTTCGCCGACTGGCGCTGGTGCCTGCTCGTCAACGTCTTCTTCGTGCTCGCCGGGCTGATCGGCGGCCTGCTGTTCGTCACCGAGTCGAAGGCGCCGGGGGAGAACCGCTATGACCTGGGCGGCGCCATCACCGTGACGCTCGGCCTCGGCGCCCTCGTCTACGGGTTCAGCCTGGCCGAACACGGCTGGGGCAGCCTGGACACCATCGGCTTCATCGCGCTCGGCGTGCTGCTGCTCGCCGTGTTCGTGTTCATCGAATCCCGTGTCGCGCAGCCGCTGCTGCCGCTGCGCGTCGTGCTCAACCGGGTGCGCGGCGGCGCCTACCTGATCCAGGCCGTGATCGGCAGCGTCATGGTCGGCGCCACCGTCTACCTCGCCTTCCACCTGCAGATCGTGCTGGCGTTCTCGCCGTTCGTGGCCGGGCTCGCCTCGCTGCCGATGACGGTTGTCATCATGATCTGCGTGCCGTTCCTCACCAAGCTGCTGCCCGTGATCGGGCCGCGCCCGATGATGATCGGCGGCCCGCTGATCGCCGCCGTCGGCTTGTTCTGGCTGAGCGGGGTCACGCCGGGCGGCGACTACTTCACGCAGGTGCTGCCCGGTCTGGCGATCCTCGGCGTCGGCATGGCCAACCTGTTCGTGCCGGTGCAGAACCTGGCGCTGACCGGGGTTGCGCCGGAGGATGCCGGTGCGGCATCCGCCATGGCGAACTCGGCCGGGCAGATCGGCGGCGGGATCGGTCTCTCGGTGTTCACCGCGCTCTACGCGTCAGCGGCCGCCGCCGAGGCCGAGGCCGACCCGGCCGCGCTGCTGGCGTCGTTCACCGCCGGGTACTCGGCGGTGTTCACCGCTGCCGCGATCGCGATGCTGGCCGGCGCCGTGATCGCCGCCGTGTTCATCCGCGGGCGCAAGGAGGAGCTGATGCCGCACGTCGGCGAGGCCCCCGCCGCCGTGCACGTCTAGCGGCCGACCCCGGCCCCGCGCGCGGTTAGAGCTGCGCGGGGGCCGGTGCGGCCAGCTTCGCGGCCTGCTGGGCCAGTAGGCCGTGGCGCAGCGCGAGGAACAGCAGCACCATGCCGATGGTGAGCAGGATGTGCCCCATGCCGGCGATTCCCGCGATCATCGCGGACGACTCCTGGCCAAGCACGGTCAGCGAACCGTGCCAGACCATGGTGCCGGAGGTGACGACCACGCCCGCGTTGTAGACCCAGAAGAACCAGGGGAACAGCGGGCTCTCCGACATCGCGAACAGCTTCTCCAGCGCCAGCACGATCAGCAGCACGATGAAGCCCAGGGTGAGCAGGTGCGTGTGCACCAGGCCGAGCTGGGTGAACTCGCCGGAGGGGAAGTCGTTGGCCTTGGTGAACTCCCGGTAGAACAGGCCGGATGCGACACCGAGAACCATGTAGGTGAATGCGGCGTAGAACAGCTTGGTCATGATTGTCCTTTTCCTTGTGATTGCGGGGCGTCAGAGGAGGGTCAGAGCAGGCCGGTTTCCCGGGCCAGGGTCACCGCTTTGGCGCGGCTCTCCACGTTGAGCTTGGCGAACAGGTGCACCAGGTGCGTCTTCACGGTGGCCTCGGTGACGAACAGCGCGCGGGCAATCTCGCGGTTGGAGGCGCCGGTGTCCAGCAGCCGCAGCACCTCCAGCTCGCGCTCGGTGAGCCGCGGCCGGGGGTGCCGCATGCCGTCCACGACGCGTTTGGCCATCTCGGGGGCGAGCACCATGCCGCCGCGCGCCGCCTCCTTGAGCGAGGAGACGATCGTGGCCGGGCTGACGTCCTTCAGCAGGTAGCCGGCGGCCCCCGCCTCGATGGCGCGCAGGATCTCCACGTCGCGGTCGAACGTGGTGAGGATGATGACGGCCGGGGCCGGATGTTGGGCACGCAGCGCCGCGGTGGTCTCGACGCCGTCGATGCCGTCGCCGAGCCGCAGGTCGCAGAGCACGACGTCGGGGTGCAGGTGCTCGGCCAGGGCGATGGCCTCCTCGCCGGATGCCGCCTCGCCGACGACCTGCACGTCGTCGCTGTTGTCGAACAGCGCCCGCAAGCCGGTGCGCACGACCGGGTGGTCGTCCACCAACAGCACGGTGATCGCCATCTAGATCCCCTCCTTCAGCGCCCGAGCGAGCGGCACGTGGGCAGAGAGCGCTGCGCCCTCGCCCGGGGCGCTCTCCACGTCGAGCCCGCCGCCCAGCTCGCGGAGCCTGGCCCGCATCGAGTGCAGGCCGTAGCCGCCGCCGGAGGTGCCGGTGCCGGCATCCCAGGCGCGCGCGTCGAAGCCGTGGCCGTCGTCGACGATGTCCAGACGCACCGAGTCGCCGGCATCCGCCAGGTTCACCACCACCCGGCTGGCACCGGCGTGCTGGCGCACATTGGCCAGCGCCGACTGCGCCGTGCGCAGCAGGGCGACCTCGACGGTGGTGGGTAGCGCGGGCAGGCCATCGTCGACGCGCAGCTCCGTCTCGATCCCCGCCTCCGCGGTGAGCCTGTCGAGCATGCGCCGGATGGCGCCTGCCAGGGCGTCCTCCTCGAGCTCGGAGGGTGCCAGGGCGGCCACAATCCGGCGCACGTCCACGAGGTTGTCGCGGGCGATGGCGTCGATCTGCTCCAGCGTGCGCGGCATCCGCCCGTTCTCGGTCTGGCCGTTCTCGAGCGCCGCCCGCGCCAACAGGGAGATCGAGGAGAAGCCCTGGGCGATTGTGTCGTGGATGTCGCGGGAGATGCGAGTGCGCTCGGCCTTGGCGCCGGCGAGCCGCTGGGTCTCGGCCAACTCCTCTTGCAGGGCGGCCATCTCGGCCTGCGCCTGCACGAGCGAGGCGACCAGTCGCTGCCGTTCGCGCAGGTCGTTGACCAGCTCGACGTAGCCGCGCGCGATGCTGAGTGCGAAGGTTCCGCCGAGCAGTGGGCCGATGATCGTGGCGTAGCTGATGGTGCCGAACTGCAGGATCGGCGCGGCCAGCACCACGGCGAAGATCCCGATCGAGAACAGCACTGCCCAGCGCAACCGCAGGATGTAGCCGGCCAGCAGCCAGAGCGGGAACGCCAACCAGATGAACTCGGCGGATGCCGTGACGGCGCCGACCCAGATGACGGCGAGCCCGGCCAGCCACCAGCCGGCGACCTGCCGGCCGTGCACCCGGTCCGCGAGCAGGATGCCGCCGAGGTACCAGCCGGCGAAGGCGAGGGACCCGGTCAGCACCGGCACGAGCGGCATGTCGTCGAGGAGGGCGCGGCTGGCGGCCACCACGATGAGTGCTGCCGTGATCAGGTGCAGTCCGAACTGCATCGACCGGATGGTGGTGCTCAGAGCGCGCGGTGTTCGCCGCACGCCCTGAGCACCCGCGTCATCGGGCGAGGGCTGCGTCAGCAGTGTGCGTGCCATGCTCCGATTCTCCCCCGCTGGGCGCGTCTGCGCCGGTGTTGTCGCCGTCTCGGCGTGCCTGCGGCGGCCGCGACGGCCACCAGATGCGGTCGCCGACCAGGCTGAAGATCGCCGGCACGACCACGGTGCGCACCACCAGGGTGTCCACGATTACGCCCAGGCCGACGATCAGGCCGAGCTGGCCAAGCGTGACCAGCGGCAGCATGCCGAGTGCCGCGAAGACACCGGCGAGCACGATGCCGGCACTGGTGATGACGCCACCGGTGCTGCCGACGGCCCGCACCATGCCCTGCTTGGTGCCGTACACGGCAGCCTCACTCCGGGCGCGGTGCACCAGGAAGATCGTGTAATCGATGCCCAGGGCCACCAGGAACAGGAAGGAGAGCAGCGGCACCTGCAGGTCGAGGGCGTCCTGGCCGAACAGCACCCGGCTGAGCCAGGCGCCGGCGCCGATCGCCGCGACCGCGCTGACCACGTTGACGACGAGCAGCAGCAGCGGCGCGACGAGCGAGCGCAGCAGCACGAGCAGCACGATGAAGCTGACGGCGAGCACCAGCGGGGCGATCAGCCAGAGGTCCTGCACGTTGCCGGCGCGGGCGTCGAAGTCGTCTGCGACGGCTCCGCCGACGAGGGCGTCCGCCCCGTCGACGCCATGTACGGCGGTGCGCAGCTGCTCGACGAGGGCGAGGCTCTCGGGGTGCCGGGGCCGGACTCGCCGACCACCATCAGCTTGCCGAGCGTGCCGTCCTCGGACTCGCCGAGCGGGGTCACCCGAATCACGCCGGGCACGTCGGCAGCTGCCGTGCGCACCTCGTCGACTGAGTCAGCGTTCGCGATCACGATCATCGGCTGCGATTCACCGGCCGGGAAGTGCTCCGACAGGGTCTCCAGACCAACAGCCGACTCCGAGGCGACACGGAACTTCTCGGTCTGGTTCAGGCCGATCGTGGTGCCGAACAGGCCGGTGGCCATGATGGCGAGCAGCGCGCCGCCGGCGACGATGGCCACGACGGGGCGGGCAACGACGCGGCTGGCGACCGTGCCCCAGAACCGCGGGCGGGCGCTCTTCTCTTGGCCCGGGCGGGGAACGAACGGCCAGAACACGCCGCGACCACACACTGCGAGCAGCGGCGGCAGCGCGAAGAGCACGGCCACGAGGGCGATCAGCAGGCCGAGCGCCGAGGAGATCCCGAGGCCGCGCGTGCCGGGGATGACGGCGAACACCAGGGTGATCAGCGAGAGCACAACGGTGACGTTGGAGGCGAGGATCGCCGGGGCGGTTCCGCGCCAGGCGGCCGCGAGGGCGTGACGGTGGTTCTCGGTCTTCAGCAGCTCCTCGCGGTAGCGCGAGATGAGCAACAGTGCATAGTTCGTGCCGGCGCCGAACACCAACACGCTGATGATGCCCGAGTCGAACTCCAGGCCAAGCGCGGTGCCGGCCGTGTTGGTGACGAGGCTGGCCAGGCGGTCGGCGATGGCAACGACGACGAGCGGGATCAGCCAGAGCACCGGCGAGCGGTAGGTGAGGATCAGCAGCAGCGCGACGATGCCGATGGTCACCATCAGCAGGCTGAAGTCGGCGCCCTCGAAGGAGGCCGCGATGTCGGCGCCGAAGGCCGAGCCGCCGGTCACCTGCGCGGTGATGCCGTCGATCGGGTTGTCGGCGAGCTCGCCGCGCAGGGCCTTCACGGTCTGCGCGGTGGCCGTGTTGTCTTCGCCCAGCGTGATCGATGTCTGGATGACGGCAGCCTGGCCGTCCTCGCTGGTGAAGGGTTGTGAGGCCTCGTGGCCGGTGACGCTGTCGATGCCGGGCACGAGGGCGGTGAGCGCCGCCATGTCGGCATCCGTCAGCGTGCCGCCGTCATCGCGGGTCGCGACGACGAGCACCGAGCCCTCGTCGCTGCCGGCGAACTGCTCGCTCAGTGCCTTCACCTGCGCCGACTCGGAGTTCGCCGGAGATGCGGAGACGCCCGCGGGGGCTTCGGCACCGCTCAGCATGCCGAACAGGGCGACGATCGCGAGCAGCACGAGGGTCAGCGACACCCACGCGCCGCGACGGGAGGTCAGGCGATCGGGGAGGGAAGAACGGGCACGGGAATCAGACATGATTCCAGTGCACCAGCCGGCCACATTCTGCGGATCGCGCGGCCGGTTGAACTCCGCCTCAACCCTTTGGTTGAGGTGCCCGCTCCGCGTCGCCAGCGCGCGCCGAATCGAGAAGCCAGAAAACGCACCAAGACCTCGATCTTGGTGCGTTTTCTTGCTTCTCGATTGCGAGAGGGGGGAGGGAGGGGCTACACGGTGCCCAGCGGAACGGTGGCGAGCACGACCCGGCCGGCGGGGTGGGCGCGCGGGGCCATGTCGACAACGGCGATCTGGCCGAGGGTGAGCTGCTCGCCGGGGTTGACGCGCGCCTGCCCCTTGATGGTGACGTGCGGGCGGAAGCGCGGCCCGGTGAACGCCGGCTCATCGGGGGCGCCGGCGAACGGGCGCACGGCCTGCCGCAGGGCGAGGTGCAGCGCCAGCAGTTCGCCGTTCTCCTCCAGCAGAGTGACGGGCACGTTCTCGCGTCGCCCGAACATCTCGTCGGCGCCGGCCGTCGCCCTGATCGTCGGCACCCCGGCGCAGGCCGCCTCGATCGCCCGGGCGATCGCCGCGGGGTCGGCCTGACTGAGGAACGGCGGCAGCACCGTCACGTGCAGCGGCCAGCTGTGGACCGCGAAACTCTCACCGACCGCGAGTGGGGTGAGCGGCAGCACGATGACGAGGCGAGACATGCGCCGAGTCTAGGCGCGGCCGAATGTGATCTCCGTCTGTGCCCCTCGCGACCGGACGTAGCGACATGGCACAACGAGTGCGCCATTCTTCACTAGGATCTCGGAGACGTGTGCATCAGAGCTGATGCCAGGAGGGGGACCAATGGAGATCGCTGACAAGCTCGCCAGCCTTGCAAACAAGATCGCGCAACAGCGAGACTCGATCGAGACTGAAGAGGCCACAAAAAACGCATTTGTGATGCCCTTCATCTCGCTCGTTCTTGGGTATGACGTTTTCAATCCGAGCGAAGTTGTGCCGGAGTTTACGGCGGATGTGGGCACGAAGCGTGGCGAGAAGGTCGACTACGCCATCGTCAAGGACGGAACCGTCCAGATCCTGATCGAGTGCAAGAAGATCGGCTCGCCCCTGAGCACGAATCACGCTTCACAGTTGTTCCGCTACTTCGCAGTCGCGCATGCGCGTATTGCTGTGCTGACAGATGGCGACCAGTATCACTTCTACACGGACCTTGATGCTCCGAACCGCATGGACGACAAACCGTTCCTCGTGTTGCAGATCTCAGACCTTGACGAGGCCCTTGTCCCCGAGCTGAGGAAGCTCACCAAGGACACCTTCGACGTTGAGTCGATCGTGAGTGCCGCTGAGGAACTCAAGTACATCGGCGAGTTGAAGCGAGTCCTCGCCGCGCAGTTCTCTTCTCCAGACGCGGAGTGGGTCAAGTTCCTGACTGGGCGCGTCTACACAGGGTCGATCACGCAGAAGGTGCGCGATCAGTTCACCGTGCTGGTGACGAAAGCGTCGAAGCAGTTCTTGGCTGACCAGGTGAATGACCGTATTAAAGCTGCTCTCGGTGGCCAGGGCTACACCTCCCAGCGGGACGACACGTCTGTCTCAAGTTCCGACGCGAGCACCCATGTCGCCGAGGCGAGCGTGAAGGACGCGGAAGAGCACGACGGTATCACCACGACTCTCGAGGAAATTGAGGCCTACCAAGTTGTGCGGGCTATTGCCTGCAGCGAAGTTCCACCGGCGCGAATCGTTCAGCGAGACACCAAGTCATACTTCGGGGTCTTGCTCGATGACAACAACCGCAAGCCGATTGCGCGCCTGCACTTCAATACCGGGCAGAAGTACATTGGACTGTTCGACTCTGAAAAGGTCGAGACCCGGCACCCGATCGATACCCCTGACGAGATTTATCAGTTTGCCGATCACATCCGGAAGTCAGTCCACTATTACGACTAGTCGGGCATCCGACGAGACCAACCGCAGCGCCTGGCGCTGAGTTCCACGCCCATCGCGAGGGCCCCCAGCAGATTCGGTCTTCTGGGGGCTCTCGTTCTGCGGCGACGTGCCGCGGTGCCAAACGCCTAGAAGTGGGTGCCGCCGTCGATGCGCACCTCGGTGCCCGTGATGAACGCGCCGTCTTCGCTGGCGAGCATGGCGACGACGCCGGCGACGGACTCGGGGCCGGCGAAGCCCTGCTGCAGGGCCGGGGTCAGCTTCATGAAGAGGCTGAAGTCGGCATCCTCGGGCAGGCCGGGGCCCTGGCTCTGCTTGCTCTCGCCGCTCCCGTCGGTCATGCCGGAGGAGATCGAGCCGGGCTGCACCGAGTTGAAGCGGATGCCCTGCTTGGCGTACTCGGAGGCGAGGGCGTGCGTCATCGACTGCACGCCGCCCTTGCTCGCCGCGTAGGCCGCCATGTACGGGTGCGCGAACGCGGAGGAGGTCGAGCTGAAGTTCACGACGGCCGAGCCGTTGCCCTCGAGCAGCGCGGGGATCGCCTCGCGGATCATGAGGAAAGTGCCGACCAGGTTCACGTTGATGACCTGCTGGAACTGCTCGAGCGTGGTCGAGTGGGTGTGCGAGGAGCGCAGGATGCCGGCGGCGTTGACGAGCACGTCGAGCCCGCCCAGCGCCTCGACGGCGGTCGCGACGGCGGCCTTGACGGATGCCTCGTCGGCGATGTTGACCACGACGGTGGTGAGGCGGTCGGCGGCGTCGCCGGCCTTGGCCACGGTGTCGGCGAGTCCGGCCTCGCTGACATCGGCGGCGACGACGCTGCCTCCCTCTGCGAGCAGGCGGAGCACGGTGGCCTGGCCGATGCCCGAGCCGCCGCCGGTGACGATGGCGCGGCGTCCTGTGTAACGGTTCATGTCGAGTGACCTTTCATTCGGGGGATGCTTGCCCTACACGTTACGCCGCAATGGCACAACGTGCCACTTATGCAGGACAAGCACAGGTGGCAGACGCGGCGTACGCTCTTTCACATGGACTCCACGCCGCCGAGCCTCACCCAACGCCGCAAGGCGGCCACCCAGCTCGAGATCGCGCAGGCCGCCGCCCGCCTGTTCACCGTGCGGGGCGCGGATGCCGTGACGGCCGAGGAGATCGCCCGAGAGGCCGGGATCGCGGTGCGCACCTTCTACCGCTACTTCCGCACAAAGGAGGACGCGGTCGAGCCGCTGCTGACGGTCGGTGCCGGCCACTGGCGCGACCTGCTCGCGGCCTCGGAACCGCAGGAAGATCTGGTTGACGCCCTCGAGCGCACGATCGTGGAGGTGCTGACACCACGCAACGACGACGACCTCGAGAGCCTGCGCTGGACGCTCGGCCTACTCCGTGCCGCTCTCGATGACCCCGCTCTGCAGATCGTCTGGCACCGCGTCAATGGTGAGTCAGAGACACAGTTGCGCGCGGTGGTCGACTCGTTGGCCGGCCCCGACGCCGATCCTTTCGCCGTGCGGCTGATCGCGGCCGCGGCGACGGATGCGATGCGCGTGGCCCTCGAGGCATGCGTCGCCCTCGAAGACCCCCTTGCGGACCCAGGGATGCCGGCCGCGCTCGCGACCCGCGCGCTGCGCACGCTGACCAGTGGCGTGCAACTGCTCCCCGACGCCTGACCCCTGGATTCAACAGCATCCACATCCCTGGGAGTCAGCCCCGTGAGACCGAGAGCCACACTCTCCCTGATCGTGGTCGACTCCCGTGACGACGTCCGCACTGCTCTGGACGCCGCCCCGCACAGCTGAGTGCAGCGTGCGGCGCTGCGAACAACCGGGCGCTTAGACCACTGCGGGCGAGAATTCAAGCGGTTGCGTCCGTTCG
The DNA here is from genome assembly GCF_001542775.1 of Microterricola viridarii. GTDB lineage: Bacteria > Actinomycetota > Actinomycetes > Actinomycetales > Microbacteriaceae > Microterricola > Microterricola viridarii_A. Next base: position 3,077,807 of record NZ_CP014145.1, on the reverse strand, counting down.
GGCACGCTTGAAGACTGGGGGCATGGAAAGCGTCAGAGCGAAAACTCCCGCCCCGAAGAGACAGTTCCCCTCGCTGCAGGCCCGCGGGCCCCTGAGTCGCTGCGTGCTCGACATCGTCGGCTCCGCCGCTCCGCGTTCGCATGAGCCCGGCTCGGCGCCGGCCGCCGACGAGCTGCGTCGACTCACCGCTGCAGCGCTCGCCGCGAGCACCGACATTGCCACCGATGAGGACATCCAGCTGGCCCTTTTCGCGCTCTACTCGCTGCACTATGGCGACGTGATCGAGCACGGTGACGACTGGGAGTGGCATCCGGCACTCGTCGGCGCCCGGCTCGAGATCGAGCGCGCGTTCGAGGCCTCCCTGCGCGCGCAGGTGACGTGGGCTCCGACGCCGGCCAGCGTGCAGGAGGAGGTGGCCGCGGCGCTGTTCACGATGACCAGTCCAGAAGGCGGGCCCAGTCTCGCGCGCTACATTGCGAAGCAGGCCACCGACGAGCAGCTGCGTGAGTTCTTGATCCAGCGCTCCATCTATACCTTGAAGGAGGCCGACCCGCATTCCTGGGGCATCCCCCGCCTGACCGGGCGCGCCAAGGCGGCGCTCGTCGAGATTCAGGCCGACGAGTACGGGCAGGGCCGCCCGCAGAACGTGCACGCGGCCGTCTTCGCCAGCACCTTGCGCTCGGTCGGGCTGGACGACGGCTACGGGGCCTATGTCAACGACGTGCCGGCGATCACGCTCGCCTCGCTCAACCTGATGACGATGTTCGGCCTCAACCGCCGCCTCCGCGGAGCGATCGTCGGCCACCTGGCCGCGTTCGAGATGACGTCATCGATCCCCAGCCGGCTCAACGGCAATGGCTTTCGCCGGCTGGGCTACGGCGAGGAGACCACGCGGTACTTCGACATCCACGTTGAGGCAGACGCGATCCACGAACAGATAGCCGGGCGGGATCTCGCCGGCGCCCTGGCCGAGGACGAGCCGGAGCTACTGGACGACATCCTGTTCGGCGCCGCGGCCTGCCTCACCGTGGACGGGTGGGCCGGGCAGCACATCCTCGAGGCGTGGGAGGCGGGCCGGAGCTCCTTGCGCCTTCGCGACGTCGAGAGCCGGGGTGCGGAGGTACTGCAATGACGCGTGCCGACGGCCACGACGAGGAAACGGTCGTCTTCGCCTGCCCCAACGGCCCTTTGCTCGTGCGAGGGCCGATCGAGATCGTCGATCCGGAGGGGGTCAGTCGATGCGCACCGAGCGCACCGTGGCGCTCTGCCGTTGTGGTGTGTCGACGATCAAGCCGTTCTGCGATGGCACGCACAAACTCGTGGACTTCCGCACCGCGACGTAGCGGCCGGCTGCACGGCGCCCGGCCGGCGGGGTCAGAGCGTGGGTCGCTCGGCCGGCGTCGGGGCACGGCGCAACAGCTCGGCGAGGGCGCCGATGCCACCCTCGAGGAGCGCGGCACGCTGCCGGTCGGCGCCGGTGCCACCCCGCAGGCGCTGTGCGATCGCCGCCTCGACGAACTCCGCGTCGCCGAGGGCGTGCAGTGCCGGGCGCACATACCGCACCAGGGCGAGCACGACCTCGGTCGCGGCATCCGGCTCACCGCTCACCGGGTTGACCAGACGGCCGTGCAGTCCGTCGCGAGCCGCCAGCCAGAGCTCCGCATCGAGCACGTCGACCGGGGCGCCGGCACTCGGCTCGGCGTTCAGGCTGGTGACGACGAGCGCGCGCGTCAGCAGGGCCAGTGTGATGGCCGATTCGGCGTCGAGCTGCGCGTCAAACGCTCGCACCTCCAGGGTCGGGAACCGCTCGGACAGCCGGGCATCCCAGGCGATGCACGCGAGATCGACGGATGCCCCCAACTCAACGAGGCGTGCGGTGTGGGCGTCGTACTCGGCCGCGTCCCGGAAGTGCGGCGCGCACCCCGTCGTCGCCCAGCGGCGCGCCAGCAGCGCGCGCCAACTGGCGAAACCGGTGTCGCGGCCGTGCCAGAACGGCGAGTTCGACCCGAGCGCGAGCAGCACCGGCATCCACGCGCGAATGCCATTCAAGGCGTGCACCCCGGCGTCACGGGACGGCACGTTCACATGCACGTGGAGGGCGTTCATCTGATGGTCGTGGGCAACCGCCCGAATGTCGGCCCGGATGCGCTCATATCGCGGGCTCGGGGTGGGGGCGGGGATGTCGTCGGAGTCGAACGGCAGGCCCGTGCCCGCGGCCACCAGCCCGATCGACTCGGCAACGCGGCCGAGCCGGCCCCGAAACCCCGTGAGCGCCTCGAAGGCCTGTTCGCGCGTGGCGAGGATCGGCGAGGAGTACTCGATCTGCGACGCGAGAAACTCGGGGCCGACGTACGGCCCCACCTCCGGATCGCGCAGCAACACGGAATGGGCCGCGTCCGCGGCGGGGACCGGCAGCAGGCGGTCGGGACTCAGGAACATGAATTCCTCTTCGATGCCGAACGGCACGTCGCTCGCCCGCGTGCTCAGCACTAGCCCCTGCTCTGCCGCGTCCGCTCGGGCCGGATGCGGGGCCGGCGTCGTCGACGGCCCGGAGACACCGCCGCGGCTACTCACCGTCGCCGCCCTGCGGGTAGGCGGGGGAGGGCTTCAGGGTTGCGTTGATGATGAGTGCAGTGGGTGCTGAATTCGTCATGCTTCTGTTTTAGGCGCATGCGGTCGGGAACGTAAGGGGTTGACAAGCGCGCAGCGATGCCCGAGTGCGGCGGGGCCGTGCCCCCAGCCGGCTGCCGCGGCAGGGGGAGCGCCGAAGCCGCGTGGTCGCTAGGGCAGGATCACGTCGTGTCGCAGCGGCAGCCACTCCTCGAAGGCACGGCGCAGCGAGAGGTCCCAGAAGTCCCACTCGTGGCCGAACCCGGGCACCTCTTCGTAGGTCACGGAGTAGCCGTATTCGGTCAGCAGGTCGCGGGCGGTGTGCACGGCGGGCAGCAGGAAGTCATCAGAACCGCAGGTCATGACGATATCGGTGAGCCGTTTGCCCTCCTCGGCGAACTGCTTCGCCTCGCGGTACATGGCGAC